>DATHFB010000066.1:0-9904 GCA_035318305.1 Steroidobacteraceae bacterium
AAGACGGTGAGCCCATGAAATTGACGGCAGAGCGCGAGAAATTATTGACCCCGTTGCAGGCGGTGATCGGGGTTGTGGAACGGCGCCAGACCATGCCGGTATTGGCCAATGTGCTGCTTGGCGTTCGCCAAGGCCAGTTGCTCATCACGGCCACGGATCTGGAAGTCGAGTTGGTGGCGGGGACGGAGGTCGCGGTCCAGGACGCCGGCGACATCACCGTTCCGGGGCGGAAGTTTCTGGATATTTTGCGGGCGCTGCCTGAGAAGCTGTCGGTGTCGCTGAGTGTCGAAGGCGAAAAAATTGTGATCAAAGCGGGTCGCAGCCGTTTTAGTTTATCGACGCTGCCGGCCGCGGATTTTCCCGTGATCGATGACATCAACGCGCAGCAATCGGTGCAACTGCCGCGCAAGGAATTATTGCGGCTGCTGGAGAAGACGCATTTTTCCATGGCGCAACAGGATGTTCGCTACTACCTCAATGGCATGCTGTTGGAGATCGACGGACTGGTGTTGCGCGCTGTGGCCACCGACGGTCACCGTCTCGCGTTGTGCGAAACGGCGTT
The DNA here is from genome assembly GCA_035318305.1 of Steroidobacteraceae bacterium. Taxonomy (GTDB): domain Bacteria; phylum Pseudomonadota; class Gammaproteobacteria; order Steroidobacterales; family Steroidobacteraceae; genus Bog-1198. The sequence continues at coordinate 563 of DATHFB010000066.1, forward strand.
GGCGGTCAAGTCGAAGAACTCGCAGCAAGTCATCGTACCCCGCAAGGGCGTGCTGGAATTACAGCGGGTGCTGAATGACGACGGTGTTGCCGAAGTCGCGATCGGCACAAATCACGTTCGCGCTCAGATTGGCGATATTCGCTTCACATCGAAGCTAATTGACGGTCGTTTCCCGGAATATTCGCGCGTTATCCCTGCGGCGCCCGCTTTCGCGATCCGCGCGGATCGAGATGTGCTGCGTCAGGCCCTGCAGCGCACCGCCATCCTGTCCAACGAGAAATACCGTGGCATTCGCGTCACCGTGAAAAAGAACATGCTGACCGTGCAGGCGCACAACCCGGAGCAGGAAGAGGCTGAGGAAGAGATCGAAGTCGGCTACGAGGGCAACGATCTTGAAGTCGGGTTCAACGTGAATTACCTGCTCGATGCCCTCGCCGCCATTGATGGGCAGGAAGTCGAACTCGGGCTCACCGACAGCAATAGCAGCTGCCTGATTCGCTCGCCCGGCAATGCCAACGCGCGCTACGTCGTGATGCCGATGAGGCTATAAGCCGTGAGCTTGGGCCGGCTGCAAGTAACGGATTTCCGCTGCTTGCAGTCGGTGGAACTGGAGCTCGATCCGCAATTCACACTCATCAGCGGCCCCAACGCCTCGGGCAAGACCAGCCTACTCGAAGCCATGTATGTCCTCGGCCGGGGACGGTCGTTTCGTACCCGGCGCTTGGAGCACCTGATTCGGCACGGCGCCGAGCGCTTCGTAGTCTTCGGTGAAGTCCATACCGCCCATCGCCAGGTGCCCATGGGGGTGGAGGGATCACGAGCCGGCATCCGCGCCCAAATAGACGGTGACAAGCCCTCCTCACTGGCGGAGCTGGCACTCCAGCTGCCGGTGCAAATCATCGACCCGGAGGTCCACCATCTCATCGAGGAAGGTCCAAGCCGTCGGCGCCGGTTCTTGGACTGGGGTGTGTTCCACGTGGAGCAATCGTTCGTGGGCCATTGGCAGCGATACCAGCAAGTACTCAAGCAACGCAATGCCGCGTTGAAGGCGCACCAACCCAGAGCGATTGTATCGGCGTGGGACAGCGACCTAGTGCGTTCCGGAGAACTGCTGTCCGATGCACGATCGCGCTACGTCACCGCCCTGAGTCCGAGGGCCGAGGCCATCGGGCGCAATCTGCTGGGTATGGAGTTGTCCTTGAGCTACCGCAGCGGATGGCCCAAAGACCAGAGCATGGTGGAGGCTCTGCAGCAAAGCTGGAATCATGACCAGGAAGCCGGCGCCACCCAGATCGGGCCGCATCGCGCGGAGCTCGCCATCCGTCTGGGCGGGACGGCGGTCAAAGACAGAATCTCCCGAGGGCAGCAGAAGTTGCTGGCGGCGGCGTTGCTGATTGCTCAAATCAAACTGTTCCCGGAAGGCTCGCCCGTGCAGCCCAGCCTGCTGCTGGACGACCCGGCGGCCGAATTGGACGATGACCGCCTGGCCGGCCTCATCCGCGAGGTGTCGTCGCAATCGGTGCAATTGATCGTCACCACCCTGCATGGGGAGTTTTCCGCTTTCGGCGAACCGGGTCGGCGGTTCCAAATGAATGGCGGACAGGTTTCATCCCGGTAGGTGTTCCACGTGGAACGCAGCCCCGATGGTGAGCTGTCGATAGCAGCGTCGAATAGCGGGATCCAGGTGAAACCCCTGCTGGCCACTGTTCTGGCGGTTATGTGGCCCACTCGCATTGCCGGCGCAAGATTTAGGGCTTATTCCGTCGGAGGCGGTGAGTTGGCATGCTCTGAAGGGTGGAAGCGCCAATGTCGTCGCCAATACGGGTTCGTTTGGGCGGGTGGGCCCGGGGCGTTCCAATTTTCTGGGGCGTACTGGGCTTCATTCTTTTCAATAATTCTAAATGCCGGCTTCTATGGCACAGCCGCGGTGGATATAGTTGGTATGTCGCGGAGGCTTCGAAACCGCAGCAACGCAACCGCCCGTGGTTCAACGTCACCGTCAAGCCGTAGGAGGAGAACCCTGTGAAGCGGATCTGGACGATCATTGGCGTGGCCGACGTGCCCGCCAGTTTCAAGTGGTACCAGTCGCTCCTCGGCCTGCCGGCGACGACTCCCGAGCATCACTACTTCGGGCAAATCCTCGACTCGGATGAAACGGTCTTGCTCTGTCTCCACGAGTGGGGCGACCACGACCATCCCTCGCTGACAAGCCCCGATGGCGCCAAGCCTGGCAACGGCCTCCTCTTGTTCTTTCGTGTCGATGACTTCAACAGCGCTTTGCCCAGGGCGCGCGCGCTCGTCAACCGGTTGCAAGAGGAGCCCCATACGAACCCGAGCACCGGAACTTCGGAGTTCTCACTGCTAGATCCCGACGGCTATTACGTCACGGTCAGTTCGCTCAGTTAGGCCCGCCAACGAGGTTACCTTCAAACGGCTCCGCTTTTGGCCCGTTGCTCACCTCCAGCGTTTACACAGGCTGCCGGTCAGAGCCTGTTAGCGGCAGGAGAGGGTGAAACCGAATCCAAAAATACCGCAAAACGGCTCTCGTAAACCGTGGCCGGCAACCAAAGCTAACCAGCCCCCATAACTAATTGATTATAAAGCGATTTTTGGCTTCCTCTGATTGGTTTTTAGCGCCGGAAACTGTTAACATGCTCGGTCGCAATTCAGGATCGAGCATGGCCCAAGACAACGTTTACGATTCGAGCAAAATCAAAGTCTTAAAAGGTTTGGACGCCGTTCGGAAACGCCCCGGTATGTACATCGGCGACACGGACGATGGCAGCGGCCTGCATCACATGGTTTTCGAGGTTGTGGATAACGCCATCGACGAGGCGCTCGCTGGTCATTGCGATCGCGTCGTCGTGACCATTCACGCTGACGAATCAGTGACCGTCTTCGACAACGGCCGTGGAATACCTGTGGATATCCACGCCGAGGAAGGACGCTCAGCGGCGGAGGTCATCATGACCGTGCTGCATGCCGGCGGCAAATTCGATGACACGTCGTACAAGGTATCCGGCGGTTTACATGGCGTCGGCGTGTCGGTCGTGAATGCGCTGTCGGATTTTTTGGAGTTGCTCATTCGCCGCGACGGCAAATTGCATCGCCAGGAATATCGCTTGGGCGAACCGCAGGCGCCGCTCGCGGCCATCGGCGACACCACCGAACATGGCACCACGATTCGATTCAAACCGAGCTCGCAGATTTTCACGCACATCTCGTTCAACTACGAGACGTTGGCGAAGCGGCTGCGCGAGTTGTCGTTTCTCAATTCCGGCGTGCGCATCGAACTCGTCGATGAGCGCGACGAGAAGTCCGAAGTGTTCCAGCACGAGGGCGGTCTCAAAGCGTTCGTCACGCATCTGAATCGCAGCAAGACGCCGGTCCACGATTCGGTGTTGTGGTTTCAGACTCGCGACGGCAGCACGCAAGTGGAAGTCGCGATGCAATGGAATGATTCGTACCAAGAGAGCATGTATTGCTATACGAACAACATTCCGCAGAAAGACGGCGGCACGCACCTTGCGGGTTACCGCGCGGCATTGACGCGCACGCTGAATAACTACATCGAAAAAGAATTGGCGTCGAAGAAGGAAAAGATTCAGACCACCGGCGACGATTCGCGCGAAGGATTGACCGCGATTCTCTCGGTGAAATTACCCGACCCCAAGTTTTCTTCGCAAACTAAGGACAAGCTGGTCTCGTCCGAAGTCAAAGGCGTGGTGGAATCCGCCGTTGCCGGCCGCCTCGAGGAATTCTTGCTGGAACATCCGCAAGAAGCGAAGTCCATCGTCAACAAGATTCTCGAAGCGGCCTATGCGCGCGAAGCCGCGCGCAAGGCGCGCGAAATGACTCGCCGCAAGGGCGCGCTGGATATTGCCGGGCTTCCCGGCAAATTGGCCGACTGTCAGGAAAAAGATCCGGCACTGTCGGAAATGTTCCTGGTCGAGGGTGACTCAGCCGGCGGCTCCGCGAAGCAAGGCCGCGACCGGCGCACTCAAGCCATCCTGCCGCTCAAGGGCAAAATCCTCAATGTCGAAAAAGCACGCTTCGACAAAATGCTCGCGTCCGCGGAAGTCGGCACGCTGATCACTGCACTCGGTTGCGGCATCGGGCGCGATGATTTCAATGTCGATAAATTGCGCTATCACCGCGTGATCTTGATGAGTGATGCCGATGTCGATGGGAGTCACATACGAACTTTGCTGCTGACGTTCTTCTATCGGCAGATGCCCATACTCATTGAGCGCGGCCACATCTATATCGCGCAGCCGCCGCTTTACAAAGTGAAGAAAGGCAAGCAGGAAACTTACGTCAAGGACGATTTCGAGCTCAACGCGTTGCTGTTGAATACTGCCATCGAGGACGCGGCGCTGCACGTCAATGCTGCCGCGCCGCCGCTGTCAGGATTGGGACTCGAATCGCTGATGCGCAAGTATGTCGAGGTTGAAGCTATTGTTGCGCGCTGGGCGCGCCGCTACGACGGACGCTTCCTCGAGCAGCTGATGTACATGCCGACGCTCACCCCAGAGGCGTTCGATCGCATCGATGCACTTCGAGATTGGTGCCGGAATTTGGAAGCCCGTCTCAATGGCCTCGATGACGTGTCGCGGCAGTACAGCGTCACCGTTCAGACGATGCCCGCCGGCGGCCATCGCATCGACTTGAAGCGCTTCGAACACGGCTTGAGTTCCGCCAAACACATACCGCGTGAATTCTTCGATTCGGCGGAGTACCTGCGCATCGCGGAGCTCGCACAGACGCTGAGCGATCTGATGGGTCCGGGCGCATACATACAGCGCGGTGAAGACCGGCAAGAGGTCGCGAGCTTCAAGGTGGCCAAGACATGGCTGTTCGAACAGGCGAAGAAAGGCCAGAGCATTCAGCGCTACAAAGGATTGGGCGAAATGAACGCCGATCAGCTTTGGGACACGACCATCAATCCTGAAACGCGCCGGCTCTTACAGGTGCGAATCGAGGATGCGGTGGCGGCCGACGATATATTCACCACGCTGATGGGCGATGCCGTTGAACCACGGCGCGAGTTCATTGAGAAAAATGCGTTGAATGTGTCGAATTTAGACGTCTAGCACTCCTGATATGGCCGTCCGTTTCTGGACGTTCAAAGTTTGCGGTAACATCGGGGCAGAGCTGAACGGAGAACGAACATGGTCACGCTTGCCAATATCACGCACCGAGACCCGGATATCCTCAGCGGTAGTCTGGTGTTTGTCGGTACCCGTGTTCCAGTCCGCTCGCTTTTCGATTACCTTGAAGGCGGGGAGAGCATTGATGAGTTTCTGCACCAATTTCCATCGGTAAAGCGCGAATTCGCCATAGCAGTGCTCGACGCGGCTTACGAAACTGTTGCGGCAGATGCGAATATTGCTTGACGAGAACTTTCCGGCAGATTTCGCGACATTGCTGATAGGGCATGACACCTCAAACGTGCATAGTCGCGGTTGGTTATGCTGACAGTTGCGCAAGCCACACGGTGCGATGGCACGCAGGGTCTCTCGCTGTATGTGCCAAAACAGAAAATCCATTTTCTGAGAGTAACGATCGATATTCCGATTCCGCCAAGCTGGCGTGATAAAGCGGATCGCCTCCGTAACTTCCAATCGCTTCGCCGTGCTCAGGACCGCTAGTAAAAAGAAGTAATGCTCCGGAGGCAGAGTGCTGCCTATAAACGGAAAACATTCGGCGTTGATCATCGTGCCCAAGATGAAAGAAACTATCCCAAGCGACGAGGCCGCGAAACGTCCGTCCCAGGGAGATCTTGCGCATGTCTCCGACAAGCCACTCGCTTCCCGGAAACCGCTCACGACAGAGCGATATCATGGTTTCGGATGTGTCGAGGCCCGTCACGTTGAACCCTTGCCCGATAAAATATTCCGCTACTGGTACGCCGCCTCCACAGCCTAGGTCGAGAATCGAAGCTGCCGCAGGCATATCGGAACAGAATCGGTCAAGCCAGGTCTTTTCGGTCTTAAGCTCGCGCTGCCGGGCAGCATCCCAATGCCGAGCGTGCCGTTCATAGAGGTCAATAACCTGATCCGCTAGTTCGGACATAATTACGCATCCTAGACAACATTCTTGCGCCTTGCGGCAATGGTGCGATGCGTCTCCTCCATGTAAAGTGAAAAATACAAAGAAATCAGTGGCCGCAATTTCATTAGTTGTGCCAGTCGACATCAGCACCCACGCGCAGCGGCCATTGCAACGCTTAAGGCTCCGCTTCACCCGTCAGCGCGACGAACGTGGCGGCGCCGTCCCTCACGAATCGAATCAGCAATGGCGCCTGCGGGCTCGGCGCGGCAACGCTGACGATATCCCGCGGGTCCACCAGTTGTTTACCGCCGACATGCGTCACGAGATCACCCACCCTTAAGCCCGCCACGGCGCCGGCACCTGCGGGCCGCAGTTGCGTCACGATGAGTCCGCTCGGCTCGTCGACGGCTTTGATGGCTTTTCGGATCTGCTCCGTGGTGTTGGCAACGCCCAACTTGAGCGCAGGCACCCACGTGTCCTGGTCGCCGTTGAGCGCTGGGTCCAACGGAGGATCCGGCAGGCGTCCCACTTTCACCGCAATGGATTCTGATTTGCCCGCCCGCAGCCGGGTCATGGTGACGAGAACGTCGGGAGGCAATCGCGCCATCACCTTGCCCATGGTCTTGAAGGTGACGTGGTTCGAACCGATGGCGAGCAGCACATCGCCGGGCGCGAAAGCAGCCGATCCAGGTCCCGCCGGATCCACCGAGGCGATCAGCGCACCCGCCGATGTTTTCATGCCCAGCGCCTTGGCCAAGGTGGGCGTCAGCTCCTGCGCCGATATCCCAAGATAACCCCGCTCCACACGTCCTTTGGTCTCGAGTTGCGTGATCACGGAGGAGACTGTTTCAGCAGGAATGGCGAAGCCCAATCCGACGGAACCGCCGCTCGGAGAGAAAATGGCCGATGTCACGCCTACCACGATGCCCTCCGGCGACATCAAGGGGCCGCCGGAATTGCCGTGATTGATCGCAGCATCCGTTTGCAGGAAGTCGATGTAAGGATCATCTTCGAGCGTTCGTCCTCGTGCAGAGATGATGCCGGCGCTTACTGATTGGCCTAATCCAAAGGGATTGCCGATGGCGATGACCGGATCTCCCACCGAGACGGATTGCGAGGTGCCCAAGCGCAGCGCGGGCAGGTTGGCAACATTCACTTTGAGCAGCGCGATGTCGGTGACCGCGTCGGCCCCCAACAGTTTTGCCGGGAGATCACGTCCGTCCGGCAAATGAACACGAATTTTGAAGGCACCATTGATGACGTGCCGGTTTGTGACAATGAGCCCATCGGGGCGAATGACAAAACCAGACCCCAGCGACCCGGTGGGTCTTTGTTCCTCCCCGATACCGCCGGTGAGCAGTCGCCGGATGAGATCGCCGATGTCGTTGGAATTCGCCGCGGACGCGTGCTCTGCGGCGCGTTGACCTGCGCTGATCTGTTTCTCTTCGACCACGACGGTGACGACGCTGGGCGCAACCCGCCGTACCAGATTCGCGTAGCCGCCTACCTCGCCGCTGCCCTTGGAGGTGAACGGCAAGAGCAGGGCCAAAATGAGTGCGGCGGCAATGCAGCGACTGTTCATTGGTGTGTCCTTATTCAATGCTTCATTATGGCTTTTCCGCGCGCCGAAATGATGAGGCAGCCATTACCACTGAAACAACCGCCGCCGTAAGTTCGCGGGCGCGCAAGCAGCGCGCAGCCGCTGCCGCGACGCTCGCTCTGCTGGCCGTTGCCGGGATGCCCCGCCTGGCTGCTGCCCAGGGCGCGAATCACAGCGCCGGCAACGGTGGCGATGCCATTCGCTGCAGCTCCGGCAAGCCTGAAATCGCGATCATCGCCTGCACGCATATTATCGAGGACCGGCGCGAGGGCGTCGAGAATCGCGCGATCGCATTGCGAAATCGCGCGTTTCGGCATCAGCAATTGGGCGACTTTGATGCGGCGATTGCCGATTACACGACGGCTCTTGACCGCCCCGAGCAGCGCGGCGTCCAAGCCAAGACGCGTATGAATCGCGGCTTGATGCATTTCCGAAGAGGTGATGACGCCGACGCCATGGCCGACTACAACGAGGCTGTGACCCTGGACCCGAAACTGACTTCGGCTTACATCAACCGCGCCGCCGTTTTCAGCAAGAGCGGCGACGATGCTCGAGCCATCGCCGATCTTCGCCCATGGCGGCGACTTGAATCGCGCGATCGCCGATTATACGAAGGCGATTGAACAGAGTCCGGCGAACGCATTGGCGTGGCGCGCGCGTGGCCTCGCCTTCCGGGCGAAGGGTGACAACGCCAAGGCCGCCGACGACGCAGCAGAGGCGGCTCGACTGAAGCCCGACATGGCCGACGCGCATCTGGATCTGGGACTCAGCCTACAGGGCGCCGGTGACGCGTCGCAGGCGCTCGCCGAGTTTGACAAGGCGATCGAGCTGAATCCGCGGGATGCACATCTGCTCAAGGCTCGCGGCGACGGCTACTTGGCACTGGGCGATGCAGAGCGGGCGATTGCCGACTTCAGCAGCGCCATTGATCTCGACGCCAAAATGATCACCGCCTACATTGATCGAGGAGCGGCCTATCTTGGGAGGTCCGATTGGGACTTGGCGATCGCCGATTTCAGCCGCGCCATCGCGCTCGATGCCAATCAGTACGCCGCCTACCTCGATCGCGGCCAAGCATTCGGGGCGAAGCGCGAGCGTGAGCAGGCAATCGCCGACTTCACCCATGCGATCCGGATGAGACCCGAGGCGCCTGCGGCCTACCGGCAGCGAGCCTTTTGGCGTCAAGCAAGCGGAGACAGCCAAGGCGCCATCGACGATTACAATCATGTGATCAAGCTGGACCCGCGAGACGCGGAGGCGTTTCGCGGGCGAGGTTACGCATACTTGAGCCGGCACGAAAACGATGCGGCCATTGCCGATCTCACCGCTGCGATCGCACTGAATCCGAACGATGCGCTCGCCTACCGTTTTCGGGGATCGGCCTACGCCGCAAAAAGGGACCTCAGGCGTGCGGACCTCGACGACGCCGCAGCGCTCAGGCTCAACCCAAAGGTTCGCTAGCTTCGGGGTGCCTTGGCCTTGCGCAACGTTGTCTTGTCGGCGGCCAGGAAGGTCTCGAGGACTTTGAGGTACTTCTCGGGCTCTTCATAGGCCGGCAGATGCCCGCTCTTCTCGAAGAAAACCATTTGCGCGCCGGGGATGGTGTGCGCCATGCGCCATGCAGTCAGGGGAGCGACGTTCATGTCGTAGCGGCCGGTGATGACCAGGGTCGGGAAACTAAAACCCGC
>DATHFB010000067.1:0-9788 GCA_035318305.1 Steroidobacteraceae bacterium
CGACCAAAAGCGTGGTGATTTGTTCCGCCTGTTCCTCGAACTCCAAGCCGACGGTGCCCTGGCCGAGCATGGTCTCGCGCTGATCGAAGGCATGGATCGGCAGGGCCCCCGACTGGGCGACCCACGATTCGCTGGCCGCCAGCGCATCGGCGTAGCGCTCGCCGGTAATGACCAATTCCGCGCCGTAGTCGGTGATCTGCTTGATTTTCGCGGGCGAGGCGATGCTCGGTACGAATATCTTGGCAGGCACCTCGAGCTTCATCGCCGCGAACGCCACGGCAGCGCCGTGGTTTCCACCGGATGCCGCCGCCACGCCGGCGCGCGGTATTTTTCTCGTCAGGAGGCTGGTGAAGGCGCCGCGCGCCTTGAACGAGCCGGCATGTTGCAGCGACTCCAGCTTCAGCACGAGGCTTGCGCCCGCGATCCCAAAATCGGACCCGTCGACTTCGATGATCGGCGTGCGCCGTATGTGCGGCGCGATGGCCGCGTATGTTGCGCGAATTTCGCCGGCCGAGATCAGTGTTGCAGTCACTCGAACACGATGCGCGGAAAATAGAATGACACCGTCCAGTTGGGCAGGTCGACGATTTCGCTGATGCGAAGATCGCCGCAGACGCTGCACAGCAGGTAGGCATCGATGGCGGGCATGCCGTGCTGCCGACAGAGCAACTCGACCATGGAGCGAACGGCGGCCCGGGCCGCTTGCATGAGATCCGGACCGATTCCGGTTGCGACCTCGTACCCCTTGGCGTCCAGATGCCGGGTGACTGGCCCCGGCGTTCTGAAGCGCGGAAAACTCAACGCCGTTTGCTTGAGCAGGTCGAACTGAAGCGCCACCCGCATCGGACTTTCGATGGCCGTGCCGCACACCTCGCCGTCGCCTTGTGCCGCGTGGGTGTCGCCGACCGAGAACAGCGCGCCCGCGACCTCGACGGGGAGAAACAATTCGGTGCCTTGGCTCAAGTCCCGGACGTCCATGTTGCCGCCGACCCGGCGCGGCGGAACGATGCTGTGCAATCCCGGCTCCGCGAGCGCCAAGCCGATCGTGCCGGTAAAGGGCTTCAGCGGCACCTTGCCCCAAGTCCCAAACAACGCGGGGCTCAAAGTCTTCGCATCGTAGCGCCACAGATGCAGTGCCGCGTCCGGGAAATCCTCGGTCAGCAGGCCAAAGCCGGGAATGTTCGCGGTCCAACCCCAACCCGACGGCGCGAACGCCAACAGCGTGACCTTCAATATGTCCCCAGGCTCAGCGCCATCGACATACACGGGGCCCGTCACCGGATTGATCTTGCCGAAATCCATGCGGCCCACGTCGGCCACCGTCGAAGTTTCCCGAAGTTGGCCGCCGGATGCGTCCGCAACCTCGAATTCCAGCGAGTCTCCGGGAGAAATGCGCGCCGCCGGGGCAAGGCTGTGATCCCAGCCAAGATGCCGGTGGTGAATCGTATGTCGATGTGCAGCGTGGGTCATTGGCGGCCTGTTTTTTAATATTCTACGGAATCTCGCGGCGGTTGCGCGAATCAAATAGACTGCGCGTCAAAAGGAGCTCGCGCGCTTGTCGATCGAAGAATTCGGATACGAGGATCAATTGCACCGAGCGCTCACGACCAAGGATCTGGTCATCTACGGGTTGATTTTCATGGTGCCGATCGCACCCTATTCGGTGTTCGGCTTCGTCTACAACGACGCCAAGGGTATGGTGCCGCTGGCTTACCTGGTGGGCCTCGTCGGCATGTTTTTTACGGCCTTGAGCTACGCCGCCATGTCGCGCGCATTCCCGCTGGCCGGCTCGGTGTACACCTACGCGCACCGCGGCCTGCATGAAATCGCCGGCTTCTTTTCCGGCTGGCTGATCCTTCTCGATTACATCCTGGTGCCATCGCTGCTGTATCTGTTCAGCGCCGTGGCCCTGCGGCCGATCCTTCCCAACGTCCCCGCATGGGTCTGGCTGGCCGCGTTCGTCTCCTTCAACGCCGCCGTGAACTTCGTCGGCATCCAATTCACGGCACGCGTGAACCGCTACATGCTGATCATGGAACTGGCGGTGCTCGCGCTGTTCGTGGTCTTGGGGCTGGTCGCGCTGTACGGCGGCGGGGGCGCAGGCAGATTGACCCTGAAACCAATCTACGACGCCCATGTCTTCTCATTGGCGACCGTGGCCGGCGCGACTTCGATCGCGGTGCTGTCTTTTTTAGGATTTGACGGCATCTCGACGCTCTCGGAAGAGAACCGGGCGGGCAAAGACGCCGTCGGCCGCGCCACGGTCTTGTCTTTGATATTGGTCGGAGCACTCTTCATGCTGCAGACCTGGATCGCCACCGACTTGAGCTTGGGATTGCACTTCTCGTCTCCGGAGACTGCGTTCTACGAAATCACGGAGCGCGCGGGCGGCGCGTGGCTGCGGCTGGTTACCATTATTGCCGTCGTCCTTGCGACGGCGATCGCGAATGCCATGGCGGCTCAGGCCGCGGTCGCGCGCATCCTCTTTGCCATGGCTCGCGACGGCAAGCTGCCGGCGATTCTGGCGAAGGTGCATCCTCGCTTTAAGACTCCCTATGTGAGCACGCTTGCGGTCGCAGCCGTCTCCTTGCTGGTCGGACTGTCGTTTGCCAATCGCGTTGATGACCTGACCCTCATCGTCAATTTCGGCGCGCTCACCGGATTCGTTCTTTTACACCTGTCCGTCATCAACCACTATTTGATCCGCCGGCGCAGCGGCGATTGGCTGCGGCATCTGGTCTTTCCGGTGATCGGCATGCTCATCATCGTTTTTGTGCTGTACGAGATGGACCGCGCGGCAAAGGTTCTGGGGCTGGCGTGGATCGCGATCGGCATTTTTTATTATGTGGTGCTGACAGTCTGGATCAAGAAGCCGGTCGCCTTGAAGATTTGAAACAGCGGGGAGCAGATTGACGAATACGCGTCCGACCATTTGGCAATTGGCCGTGCCTTCGATCATGTCCAATCTCATGTTTTCCATGGTCGCGATGGTCCAGACCAAGTTTGTCGGCGGACTGGGAGCGCCCTCGGTGGCGGCGGTGGGCGCCGGTCAGCGCGTGTTCTTCGCGCTGCAGGCCTTGTTGATGGCGATCGGCGTGGGCACCACCGCGCTGGTGGCGCGCTCCTGGGGTGCGGGCCAACAAGAAGAGGCCAGCCGCATTACCTCATCGTCGCTCATGCTGGGCGGCTTCGTAGGATTGATCCTGATGATCTTCGGCATGCTGTTTTCGCACCAGATCGCCGGGGTCTTCGGCTTGGATGAGCATGCGGCGCAGCTGGCGTCGAGCAATGTTTTTTGGCTCGCGGCATTCATCATCGGATTTGCGATCGACATCATTCTGTCGAGCGCGCTGCGTGCTGCGGGCAACGCGTGGACTCCGCTGCTGTTCGGATTGGCGGTGAACTTGGTGAACCTGCCGCTGCTATACGCATTCATCCTCGGCAAGTGGGGTGCGCCGCACATGGGTGCGGCCGGTGCGCCATTTGCCTCAGGCCTGTCCTTCGTGTTGTGCGGCGCGGTTTTGGTGTCCTTGTGGATGCGCCAGAAATTGACCATCAAATTTTATCCCGGCGACGTCTTCCAAAAGGCGCGCTACCGGCGCTTGCTGCACATCGGCTATCCCGTGGCGCTCGAGCAACTCGTCCTGCAGTTCGGTTTCTTTCTATTCATGTCGCTGATCGGCCATTATTACGGCACCGAGGCATTCGCCGCCTACAATGTCGGCGTCAACATGCTGAACGCGGCCATGGTGGTGGGGAGCGGATTCTCGATTGCCGGCGCGACGTTGGTCGGCCAACATTTGGGCGCGGGCGATGTGGAGGGAGCTGCGCGCAGCGGCTGGCGCGCCTGCAGCATGGCGATCGCTGCAATGTCGCTGATTGGCTTCCTCATCGTCTTGAACGCCCCCGCGCTGGCCCGATTCTTTCTCGGGACCGATGAAATCGCGGTGCTGCGCACCACGGAATTTACTTACATCATGGGTGCTATGCTGCCGCTGCTGGGCGTCGATATGGCGATCGGCGGCTCCCTGCGCGGCGCCGGCGATACGCGCTTCCCGCTCATGACCTCGTTTCTCGGGTTGATTGGCGTGCGCTGCGCATTGGCGGCGACATTCGCCGTTTTTCACCTGCCGGTGGTCTGGGTGTACAGCTCGATCATCGGTGATTACATGCTCAAGGGAACGCTGCTGATCTGGCGCTTCAAATCGGGCCATTGGAAACACGCGCTCGCGAAGCGCCTCGTCGCCGCCTAAGGACAAAAATGAGAAGCAGAGAAGTGCATTTGATCGAACGCCCGCAGGGATTGCCGCTGCCGGCACAGTTTCGGATCGTCGAAACCGACGTAGCAGATCCCGCCGAGGGGCAATTGCTGGTGCAGAACATTTATATGTCGGTTGATCCGGCGATGCGGCCGCGGCTCTCGGGACCGACGGCGCTCAACGAAGCCATGATGGGCGGAACGATTGGGCGAGTGCTCAAGTCCCGCAACGCCGCTTTCCAAGAAGGCGATCACGTCGAGTCGATGAACGGCTTCAGAGAATACTTCGTCTCTGACGGCAAAGGCCTTTCCAAATTGGACGCGGACGGTATGCCGCTGGTGGCCTACATGAGCGTCTTGGGGCTGACGGGCCTCACCGCATACGGCGGCCTGCTGGTCATCGGCGCGCTCAAGGACGGCGAAAACGTTTTCGTCTCGGCCGCCGCGGGGGCCGTGGGCAGTGTCGCCGCGCAGATCGCAAAAATCAAAGGCTGTTACGTGATCGGCAGCGCCGGTTCGGACGAGAAGTGCCGCTGGCTGAAGGAGGATCTCGGGCTGGATGTCGCCATCAACTACAAGACGGGCGAACTTCGCGCCTCTCTGAAAGCGGCAGCGCCGAAGGGCATCGATGTGTACTTCGAGAACGTCGGCGGCGAGCATTTGAACGCAGCGCTGCCGCGCATGAATGCGCTGGGGCGCATTGCGGTGTGCGGCATGATCTCCGCCTACAACAATTTTGGCGCCGTGTCGGAACCCGTCACCACGCTGTCGAACATGATTTACAACCGCGTGATGATGAGAGGCTTTGTGTTCTATGAATTCGAATCGAAGCGCGCCAAATTCCTCGAAGACATGAAAGGCTGGATCAAGCAGGGCCGCATGAAATATCGCACCACGATAGTACAAGGCATCGAACAGGCGCCCACCGCCCTGATCGGCCTGTTTACCGGCGCTAACACCGGAAAAATGGTGGTGCAGCTGGCCAAAGACTAGGCCGGCCCAGGACTAGAGCTGGCCAAGCCCGTCGCGAGCTAGCGAGCTCCCGGTTTGTAGTTCACGAACACCGATTTCGGAATCAGGCAGTGCACGCCCTTGCGGATATCGACAACTTGCGAGACCCGGCAATCACCCACGATGGAGGTGAGCGCGTAGGCTTCCTCGCGGCTCATCGGCACGATGGTTTGCTTCGAAAGCCAGTTGACGGTTTGGCCGACGGCGATTTTCATGGCTTGATTCAGGTCCTCGTCAAAGCCCATGAACACCCAATTGGCTTTCGTCTCCGCCCAGGGCCATTCGGTTTTCAGGTCCTTGCGCACGATGGGCTTGATTTCGATCTCCTTGTACGAGCACTCCAGCGCCGTCAAGTTCACCTCGCCATTGCCCTGGCGGCAGTGTGAATCGCCGGTCCAAATCAGACCGCCTTTTTGAAACACCGGCATATACATGGTCGAACCGGCCTGCAATTCATTCACATCCATGTTGGAGCCGTTTTTCCACGGACGCAGCGTGCTGGTGCGGCCCTTCGCATCTTTGATGGGCGGGCCCGCCTTGGCGTCCGGTTCATTGGGATCCACCCCGACCGCGAACGTGCCGGGGAAGGGTTTCAGGTCAATGACAATTCCCGGTTTGAACTGCGTCTGCATCTTCGCCAGGTCCAGTTTGTAGTAGCGAACGAATCCTTCCGGAAATTCGGAGGCCAACTGGCCGACCGAGGGGAAATCCTTGCCCGGCACGTTGAAATTGAAAGCATCAATTTTGGGGACGATTTTCAAGATGCGGATTTCCAAGGTGTCGCCAGGCTCGGCGCCCTCGACGTAAATCGGCCCCGTAATGGAATGTGGGCCGCCGCCGGGATTCCCTTTGCGGAGTTTCACGATTTCATCCATGTCCACGCCCGGTTTGATCTTCCCAAGAGAATGCGAAAGCGTCTCGATGGAGACCGTATCCCCCGATTTAATGGTGAGTTTCGGCTTTTCGTTGATGTCGTACCAACCCCATTGCACGTTTTCAGACGTTGCAGGTAGTACGTAGTGTTTCGATGCGCCGGCGTTCTGAGCCTGGGCGGCCGAGAGACCGAGGATCATGGCAACCGCTGCAGAGACGGCACGCGATGGTTTTATGGAAGGCCCAGTGCTGGTGTTCATGCTCGTTCCCTAAAAGTGTTGTGTTTGTGTTGGCGGTCTGAACATTTGCATTCTGTCATACCAAACGTCGATACGCGCGATTCGGTCATGGGGGTCCACGTAAAGCCGGGATATATTCGGGGCTTTCGGAGATGTTGTTGTGGCCGACGCCGGGAATCACGGTCAGAGTCGCCCGCGATTGAGGCATGTGCTCGTAGAGCGATTTGGTGTTTGCAAAGGGAATGACTTCGTCATGCTTTGCTGCGATCAGTCGAGTGGGTGCGGTTACCTTGGGTGCGTAGCGCCAGGATTCGAATTTGTCGAGCAGCAGCCAACGTATCGGAAAGTAACGGAATTGGCTTGCAGCAACATTCAGCAAGCTGTCATAGGGAGTGACGAGAACGAGGCGTTCAACAGGGCGCTCACTCGCGACATGAACGGCGACGCCGCTGCCGAGACTTCGTCCGATGACGACGATGTGAGGATGATCGGTGTGCACGCGGTCAAACAAAGCAAGTGCATCGGCGATGAGGGCGGTTTCCGAGGCCTTGCCGGTGCTGCCGCCGTAGCCGCGGTAGTTGAGAGCAAAGAGAGAGCGTTCGGGGAAGGCGTCAGCCAAGATCGGGAGGCTGTAGGAGACGTCCTCGGCGTTGCCACCAAAGTAGATGACGGCATCTGGGCCTGGGTGGAGGCGGGTGCTGACGAGTACTCGCGCGTCGTCGACGTCTAAGGTGAGGGTTGTGCTGTTGTTTGCCGCCGATTTGGGCTGCGGGTAATAAATGAAGGCCCGCTGAGCCAGAAAGAGCACGAGGCATAGTGCAATATAGAGGAGGGCAGCAAGGGTAAGGACAGTGAGGATGGTCCGTGGCACAGGTAGTTCAATCGGGCCGAGTCTGTTTCCCGCCCGCTGCTCGCGCGGGACCAGGCACAAATCGGAATCAAATGTAATAGGTGTGCTGTCAGCATGCGGTCTATGACAGTCCTTTGAACGATGCGCCCTTTTCCTTCACTTGTGAAGCGCTCGGGGCTATGCTCGCGTACGAGCGTCAATTTGGAGAGTGGCTATGCGCAGTTTCATTGCCGCCTGTTTAGCATCTTTTGTCATCGCCGTGATCGCGGCCACGATTCTCGACGAAGTTGTCCAGAAGTCTGCGACCGCCGCGTTCTCGACGTCGGCCGTTCGACACTAGCCAGGTATCGCCGCCGGCGCCCGCTTATGGCGAAAGCTGGAACCCTTTCGTCTCGATCTCCATGAAGGTTCGGCCCAGCGTCCCTACGACGGCGTAAAAGTCCGCGGATGCGCTTTTCTCCAGATCAGAAAAGAACCGTGTGATCCATGGTGAGAGATGGTTGTCGAAAATCTCTCGATCGATTCCAGTGGGCGCGGCAATTTTCCCACCGGCAAGACCTGCCATGATCTCCAGAAGTATCGCGGCATGATCTTCAGGCTCCGTTTGCCCGTCCACTCGCTCGATGCCGATACGCTGAAGCACTTGCCGAAGGCTCGCGAGCGGGCGCCCATGCAGAAAACCCGTGAGATAGTACGACGCATAGGGCAGCAGCTCGCCGCGACCGAGTCCAACGAACAGCGTGAAATGCTCACGTGCCGCGATTTCTGCGTCGGTCCGTGCCGCAGCCTTCGCGAGCGCAGTGTGCGCAAGGCCCAGCGGACTCAAGTCGCCGCGCAGTTCAGCCAGGCGCCGGAGCAATGGGGCATCGGGACTGCGCGCCAGCAAAGTCGAGAGCAGCGAATATTCCTGCGCCCTTGCCAGGTCGACCTCATCGATAGTCACTTGGGCAAGGCACCGCCGTGAGATCGCGGCGCCGGCAGGCAAAGACTGGCTTCGACGTCTGTTGTCACGGGGCCCGGTCTTGGGTCCTCAACCGGCTCGATGCACGGCGGTTTGCCGCTCGGCAGTGCCGCTTGCTCAAGGGCGGAGTTGTCCGACGTCCCTTGACCGGAAGGGTTCAGGCTTCCGAGCGCCTGAGCCACGAGATAATTCGTGGCCTCGAGAGGACCAAAGCCCGCCATGGCGGCGTGGTCGTTGAAGTCCCACTGGCTCTCCGCAATCCCTACAAAATCTCGAATGGCCGGATCGGCGGTCCAGGCACTGCGCAGCGCGGCGCGCGTCAATTCCTCGGGCACTTGCGCTTGCAGAAATTGCCGGACATCGCTGTCGGCAACGATGGATTCAATGGGCGGCAGGCTTGCCGGATCGAACGCAGGGGCAGATGGCACGTCTGCAGCCGGCAACTCGCGTTCCGATTCGCCCTTCAACCGCAACCAACGAGCCAGGAAGTCTTCGGAGCTGCTCATCCGTCTTCCTCCGAACCGCCGGCGCGGCGCGCAGGCGCGGTCGTGGGGCGATCGCGCACGCGCTTGAAGAATGATTGCTCCACGTGGTGCTCGGCGATGAAGTTCTCCACGATCTCTATGACGGAGCTGGGCATCGGCACAGACTCTACCAGATCATTGCCGGCCCCCGTCAGCGCCTCACCCTCCGCCGGATCCGCGGTTACGACGAGTAGGTCGTACCCCACCTCTCCCGATCCGGGCCGAAGCACGACCCACAATAGCGGACTGCCTGAAGCCAGGTTGTTGCGGTAGTTGGCTGTCTCAGTTCGGTGAAGCTCGATTACCGCGTCACCGGCATAGAAGGTGGTCAGATCTCCCGCAGCGTAAATCACCGTCCAAGGCGGCGCCGCCGGCACGCCGGCGAGCACCGAGACCGGTCGATACAGGAAATCAAGCCAAGGACTCTCGGCTTTGCGCCGTTCGACGACGACGCCCACGGGAATTTGGGTCAGTGCTGCCCAGATCAATTCAGTGCCCCGGTGCAACGCAGGACCGGCAGGCCCGTGATGAGGTTCTGGGGCTTCAACCGCAGAGTTTGATCGATTGACATGGCCGCAATCAGATAGGTTGGAGCACCTCTGGCCTGTTCGACGATTTCTGCCTCGTCGGCAAAGGTCAGACGGTAGAGGCCGACCACGAGGCCGCGCGCAGCCTGATCGAGCTCATCGCCGTTCCAAAGCGCATCTCCAATCCGCGTGGCATTGGCATCCAGGCCGACGTACCAAGTCAGCTTGGCGTCGCGCAGTTCAGTCACCGGGTCGATCTCAACATCCACGGCGAGCAGGTGACGTACCCAACGCGTCACGACCTGGCCGAGCGCCGCCAGCCCGCGTCGGCCTCCGGTCAGATCGAGAGCCATGTCGAACGAATCACTACGCTGCCAGTATTGGGCGGAATTGGCTTCGCTCAAGACATCGACCTCGGTTGGGGCGGAAGTCCCCAGCATCGCGACCAATGGCGAGAGGGGCCTGGCGCTCGAGCCCGGAATGGCTTCCTCGTCGGCGGCTACCAACGACCCCTCGTGGGAGGTCAGTCGCTGGGTGCGGAATAG
>DATHFB010000068.1:0-5161 GCA_035318305.1 Steroidobacteraceae bacterium
CCAAGGTGCTCAAGCCGGGTGGATATGGCGTGGCTCCGGCGAATATGCACCACTTCGCATGGACTAAAACGGGTGCTGTGGTTCAGGTCCACATGATGGGACCGTTCAAGATCACGTACGTGAATCCGGCGGACGATCCCAATAAAAAATAATGTCCGATGGCAAGGCTCCGCAGGGCGCACCGCCCTTAAGTGACGCCGTTAGGGCATTGTTGCCGCTTGTCGTATGATTCGTTCATGTCCAGTACTGCGCCGGATACGGTGAACGACGAGAACGCCCGCTATAAGCGGGCGATTCGAACCGCGGAAGAATTGTTCAAGAAAGTCGGTTTTCGCGCGGTCACGATGGAACTGGTGGCGCGCGAAGCGAATGTGGCCAAGGCAACCCTTTATAGCTACTTCAAGAACAAGGATGAACTTTATTTGGCGGTCTGCGCGCGCATGGCGCGCATTCTGCGGGGCTCGGTCGAGCAGGCATTGATGAAGCCCGATGCGCCGCTGGATGAGCGTCTCGCCGAAGCCGTCGTCGCCAAGCATCGCCCCGTGTTTACGCTGGTGCGCGGGTCGCCCCATGCTGCCGAACTTTTCTCCTACAGCCACAGCATGGCGGGCGAGATCTTCGCCAATCTCGATGTTGAAATGCTGGAAATGTTGCGCGCCGAGATGTCCAAGGACCCGGAACTTGCACCCACCGCGGTGCAGCTGGCGCGCGCCCTTTACTTTGGCAGCGCTGCGCTCGTGAATAAGAGCGAAACCACCGCCCAAATGGAAGCTGAATTGGGAGCCTTTGCCCGCGCACATATTGCGGGCACCCGGGCTCTCGCCCGCGCGTAAGTCGCGGCCGCCCTCCCCCGATTTAATCCTTCTGTTCGGAAGCTCCGTCTCGGGGACTTAACTTATTGTATATTGACAAATCATACGATAAGGGTACGATTCGTTCATATCGTATGACTTGGGAGCTAGATATGAACCTCGCACGCATTGCCCTCTTAGTGAGCGTTTGCCTGGCCGACGGGATCCTGCTCTTCAAGATTAGCCCTGCCGCTGCGGCGGAGGTCATCAGCGACGTCGCGCCGCCGCCGCTGCGCACGGAAAACGTCGGACATCCGCGCGATGGCTATGTTTGGGCGGCCGGGCACTGGGAGTGGAACGGCCAATCCTATCGCTGGGTGTCGGGTAGTTGGATTGTCGAGCGCGGCAAGGCCCGCTGGATTGCCGATCAATGGGAGCCTGTGGGATCGCAGTGGCGTTTCGTTCCGGGACACTGGGAGCGATGACCATGCGCGCCGCTGTAAAAACCGCAACCCATTGAATCTGGTCCGCTATTCGGCGGCGGGTCTTGCCGCCACGGGTCCACCCTGGTATAAAGCGCGGCTCCTCTAAAAGCTTCCAAGTTCAAAGGTTTAGCCATGTCGCGAGTTTGCCAAGTCACGGGCAAAGGCCCCAAAACGGGTAATACGGTTTCGCACGCGAACAATCGCAAGCGCCGCCGCTTTCTTCCCAATTTGCATAGCCATCGATTCTGGCTGGAATCCGAGAAGCGTTTCGTCAGCCTGCGCGTTTCCACGCGCGGCTTGCGCACCATCGAGAAGCGCGGCGTCGATGTCGTGGTGGCGGATTTGCGGGCCAAGGGCATCAAGGTTTAAGGGGCTTCCATGCGCGACAAAATCAAATTGGTTTCATCCGCCGGTACCGGTCACTACTACACGACCACCAAAAATAAGCGCCTGCATCCGGACAAGTTGGAGACGAAGAAATTCGATCCCGTTGTCCGCAAGCACGTGGCTTACAAAGAATCGAAGATCAAGTAGCTCGCCCGGGGAGCCTAGCCGCTGCCTGAGCTTCCTGAAGTAGAAACCACGAGACGCGGCATTGCGCCCGCTCTCCTGGGTCATCGCATCGTCGAAATGATCGTCCGCGATCGGCGCCTGCGTTGGCCGATCGCCGCGAAATTCGAAGCCGCTGTCCGCCATCAAATCGTGCGCGGTGTTGATCGGCGCGCGAAATACCTCCTCATCCGTTTGGAAACCGGCACGGTGATCCTGCATCTCGGGATGTCAGGAAGCCTGCGCTTGCTGAGCAGCGGCACGCCTCCGAAAGCGCATGATCACTGGGATCTCGTTCTGGACAGCGGCATGGTATTGCGATATCACGACCCGCGGCGTTTCGGCAGCCTGCACTTCACGGAAGATGAGCCCGCGAAACACGCGCTGCTGAAGAAATTGGCGCCTGAACCCTTGAGCCGGGAGTTCAACGGCGAGTACTTGTTCAATGCCACGCGCCGGCGCTTGATTCCCATCAAGCAGTTGATCATGAATTCACAGATCGTGGTGGGCGTGGGCAATATTTACGCCAGCGAGGCCCTGTTCCGCGCGGGCATCTCACCGCGCCGCGCGGCCCGGCGCATCACCCAGGCTGAGGCGGATAAATTGGCGAGGGCCATCAAGGCCGTGCTCAAGGCCGCCATCAAGATAGGCGGCACGACGCTGCGCGATTACGTCAACGCCGACGGCGCGCCCGGGTATTTCCGGCAGAAATTGTTCGTCTACGAGCGCGCCAATCAGGCTTGCCGCGTATGCAAGTCGCCGGTCAGGCAGTTCACTCAAGGTCAGCGTTCGACTTACTGGTGCTCTACCTGCCAACGCTGAAACTGCTCTGGCCAAAAACTGCGCATTCCGCTGGTAAACCAGTCGCTCAGTAAACCAATCCCTCGCCCTCGCCGCGCGGATCGGATGCCGCGTCGACTTTTCCTGTGGCGAAGTCCCAGGTGATGACTTGCATATTGCCCCACTGGCGTGTCGACAACTTGAGCTTGTGGCCCTTGGCTTGCAGTTCTTTGATCTCAGCATCGCTCAACGCTCCCGGCTCGTAGGCGACCTCATCCGGCATGTACTGATGATGGTAGTGAGGGTATTTCACGATGTCGGCCGCATTCATGCCGTCCACATAGTTCAAGGTTCCCAGAAGCACCTGACTAATGATGGTACTTCCGCCGGGCGAGCCGATGATCATCATGCCCTTTGGCGTCTCGACGAACGTGGGGGACATACTCGACAAGCTTCGCTTGTTGGGTGCAATCGAGTTGGCCGTGTTCCCGATGAGCCCGAAGGCATTGGGCGTGCCCGCCTTGACGGAAAAATCATCCATTTCGTTGTTGAGGAGCACGCCGGTGCCCGCCGGCATGTAGCCGTTGCCGAAGAACAGATTCACCGTGATGGTGACGGCCGCACGGTTTCCGGCGGCATCCAGCACGGAAAAATGTGTCGTGTTCATGCCCTTCGGCTCCGACTCGATGCCCGGCAACAAGTCTGAGGGCATGGCCTTGTCGGCGCGAATGCTGCTGCGCTGGCCGGCTGCGTAGTCGACGCTCATCAATTGCTGCAACGGCATTTTGATGAAATCCGGATCACCCAGGAAAATCGCGCGGTCGCGATAGGCGCGGCGCATGGCCTCGATGATGAAATGCTTGCGCGTGCCGGAATCCACGTCATGCAAATCGAAACCGTCAAGGATATTGAGCGAATCCAGCACGGCGATGCCGCCCGATGATGGCGGGGGCGCCGTTACGATGCGCGCGCCATGATATTCGCCGACCAGCGGTTTGCGCTCGACGACGCGGTAATTCTTGAGATCCTCGAGCGTCCAGATGCCGCCGCCCGCGCGCACGCCGGCCACGAGATTCTGGCCTACGCGGCCTTCATAAAATCCCTTGGCCCCCTGGTTGGCGATTGCCTCCAGGGTATTGGCCAGTTCCGGCTGCTTGATGACGGCGCCGATCTCAGGCACGTTGCCGTCAGCCGTGAAAAACGCCTTCGCGGCGTCCGGCGAGCGCGCCAAAATGTCGTGTTTCGCCTTGATGGCGAATTGCAGGCGCGCATACAGCGGGAATCCTTCGCGCGCCAGGCGGATGGCGGGTTGCAGGCTCTGCTTCAGCGGCAATTTGCCGTACTTGCGCGCCAGGTACTCGAATGCAGCCGGTTCACCGGGGATGGCCGCCGACAACGGACCGTTGGTCGACGCATTGGCAATCTCATTGCCCGACTTATCCAGATACATGTCGCGCGAAGCGGCGCCCGGCGCCTTCTCGCGCGCATCCACCATGGTCTCGAAGCCGTCGGATTGCCGATGCAACAGATAGAACCCGCCGCCCCCCAGGCCTGAACTGCTGGGCTCGACCACCGCCAGTGCCGCCGACACCGCCACGGCGGCATCGAATGCGTTGCCGCCCGCCGCGAGAATTTCCTGGCCCGCCTGGCTCGCGAGCGGATAGGCGCTCGCGATGGCGCCCTTGTGCGCAACGGCCGGATGCGCCGCGACGGCGGGATGAGCGGCAGGAACGCTGTCGGCTTGCGCCAGCGGTGCGGCCACAAGAGCCGCCATGGCGAAGATCGGCCACAGGGATTTCAATGCTCGTCCGATGCGCGTGACGTCTTGCGGGATCAAAGCTTGCGATGCCGTTTCAGTTCGATCTCCACAAGGGGATGCACGAATTCGGAGACGTTGCCGCCCAGCACCGCGATTTCCCGGACCAGCGTGGATGAGATAAAGGTGTACTGTTCTTGCGGCGTCATGAATACCGATTCAATTTCCGGGGTGAGGTGCCGGCTCATATTAGCCAATTGAAACTCAAATTCGAAGTCGGACACGGCACGCAAGCCGCGCACGATGACCGACAAGCCATTTTGCCGGGCGAAATCGGTGGTGAGCCCGACGTACCCCTTCACCTCGACATTGTGCACGTCGGAAAGCACGCCCCGCGCCATCTCGACCCGCTGTTCAAGCGTGAACATCGGCGCCTTGTTCGGGTTCGCCGCAATCGCCACCACCACGCGATCGAAGATGGAAGCAGCACGCCGCACCAAGTCCGTGTGACCGTTGGTGATCGGATCGAAGGTGCCCGGGTAGACGGCATTTCTCTTGTGCATTGACTATTTCCGTCCGTTGACGCGCGCCAGATGATACCCCACCTCGCCCGCCGACTTCGATTTGAGCAATTCCCAGTTCGCAGGAATCGTCGGAACGCCCGCGATCCGCTCGTTTTCCAGATAAACCAGGCCGCCCGCTTTCAGCCAGTCGCCGGAATCCAGCAAGGGAATGTATTCGGCCAGCGCGTCCTTGCCGAAAGGCGGGTCAAGGAACGCGACGTCGAAGGGTTTCGCGGG
>DATHFB010000069.1:0-22491 GCA_035318305.1 Steroidobacteraceae bacterium
AAGGTTCAGATGCAATTGATTGAGGAGCGCCTCCGAAGCCTGATGTTACAGAGTCTCGCCGGGGACGCAGCGGCGTACCGCATTTTCTTGGACGAGCTGACGACGCATTTGCGATCCTATTTGCGAAGGCGGCTCGCAGCGTTGCCGGACGAGGTCGAAGATCTGCTGCAGGAATTGCTGCTGGCGGTTCACAACAAACGTCATACCTACGGCCCGACACAACCCCTGACGCCCTGGGTTCAGGCCATAGCGCGTTACAAGCTCGTGGATTTGCTGCGCCGTCGTTCGCGACGCGATGTACTCACTGATCCCCTTGACGAAGACGATCAGATATTCGCCACGACGGCCAACGACGCCACTGAAGCGCAATATGACGTCGCGAAGCTGTTGCGCGGACTGCCGGATCGTCAACGGCTGCCCATTCTGTATGTCAAGATCGAGGGCGCATCGGTGACTGACACGGCGATACGCACCGGTATGTCGGAGTCCGCTGTAAAAGTTGGGGTCCATCGCGGCCTTAAGGCTCTTGCGGAGAGGATTCGGAGTATCGAATGAAGACGGAAGATCTTGTTTCCTTGCTATCGACCGGCGCCGAGGCAGTTGATCTCAGACTGACGTCGCGGCGATGGCTCCTGGCGCTGGCCGGCGGCGCATTGATCGCCTTCCTCCTCACCGCCGGGCTGCTCAAACTCAACCCAGCGCTTTGGCATGAGACTTCCAAGCCGATGTTTTGGGTTCGGGAGAGCTACTGCGCTGTGCTGGGCATACTTGGGTTTACTGCCGTCGCTAGATTGGCTCGCCCGGGGTTCCGGCTCGGCCTGGCCCCCGTGGGCATTGCCGTCGCAGTGATCGCGATGTGGGTTCTTGCGGTGATGACCTTGGCGGCGGCCTCGCCGCAGGATCGAGCGCCATTGATTCTCGGGCATACCGCCGGCGCTTGTCCTTTCCTGATCGCGCTCGTTGCGGCCCCGCTATTAGCAGCGCTCCTGGCGGTCATGCGGAGCCTTGCCCCGACGCGGCTGCGTTGGGCGGGCGCCGCGAGCGGGTTCGCCGCGGGGTCCATCGGTGCGCTCGTATACACCCTGCATTGCCCCGAACTGGCGCCGCCGTTTATCGGTATTTGGTACCTGATCGGGATGCTGATCCCCACCGGCATCGGCGCGTGGCTCGGTCCGAGCCTGCTGCGCTGGTAGCCCAATCCCGCAAAACAATCCCACTGTAACTTTTCGCTTCGCGCCAACGAATTAAAGAAGGCAGCGGCAAATCGCCGTTCAGGGCGCGTCACCGGTGATCAGCTTCGGGACGCACGCTTACGTGCATCAATACTTTTGGGAAAAGGAGAGTTAGTTCATGAAGTCTATCAAGACGGTTATCGCAATGAGCGCCATCGCTGGTGGAGCCGCATGGTCGGGGGGCAGTTTCGCCGCGACCGATGACGATCACGCCGCACACGCCGTGTTCGTCATGACCAACAACGCCGATGCGAATCAGGTGATCGCCTTCCAGCGCGGCCCGAACGGTACGCTGAGCAATCCTCACACCTATGGCACGGACGGCCGCGGCAGCGGTGGTACGGTAGATCCGCTGGCATCGCAGGGCTCACTGACATTGAGTACGGATCGCGCATGGCTGTTCGCGGTCAATGCCGGCAGCGGCACTGTCTCGGTGTTTCGTGTCAATGGCGCTCAACTTGAATTGACGGATCGCGCCGCGACCGAAGGCAGCGAACCAAACTCGGTCGCCCAGTTCGGGTCTCTCGTTTACGTATTGAACACCGCCGGCAGCAGCAGCGTCGCCGGATTCCATTTCCATAACGGTAAGCTGGACCGGATTCCCAATTCCTTGCGCTTCCTCAGCGGCAACACCGTGGCATCCGGTTCAGTCGCGTTCAGCCCGGACGGGCAGTTCTTGATCGTGACCGAGAAGGCGACGAACAATCTCGACGTGTTCAAAGTGCTGAGCGACGGCTCTCTGTCGCAGGCCACCATCACGAAGAGCGTCGGCCCGGGCGCATTCAGCGCGGGATCTACCCGCAACGACGTGGTGCTCGTTTCGGAAACCGGCGCGGGCGGGCCGAACTCATCAGCCATTTCCTCGTATTCCGTGCAAAGCAACGGCACGCTGACGCCGATCAGCAGCAGCGTACCGACGCTGGGTTCGGCCAATTGCTGGAATGTCGTGACTGCCGACGGCCGCTTCGTCTACGTGTCGAACGCCGGTTCAGGGTCGATATCCGGATTTGCGATCGGCGGCGATGGCTCGCTCACGCCGCTTCCCGGAACAGTTCTCGCGCTCAACCCAACCGGTTCGTCGAACATTGACATTACTGTCAGCTCGGACGGGAAGTTCCTGTACAGCTTGAATGCGGGTACCGGAACCGTCGGCATTTTTGCGATTCAGCCCACCAACGGTACTCTCACCGATTTGGGGACTGCCGGCAGTCTTGCGGCAGCGGCGGGTCTGAATGGAATTGCGGCGAATTGAACGAGGAGACAGGGTAGTCCTGTGCCGTGCGTTGTGGCGCGTGCAACGCACGGTACACCTTCGCAGCCGCCTTATATGCAGGGACTAGCGGCATGCGAATTTTATTCCATCAGCGACGCCCTGGGTTCTCAAGCGACGACATCCGGCGTCGGCAGTGTCGGCTTGGCGGCGTCGATTTCATTGATCAGCGCGTTGCGTTCGCCGGCCAGCATGGCTCGCGAGTGGCCCCGCGGCAGATCGTGGCCCAAATGCACAGGACCGAAGCGCACGCGCATCAAGCGGCTCACGATGATGCCGCGAGCGGCAAACCAATGCCGCACTTGCGCGGAACGGGTCGCGCGCGCCGTGACGGTGAGCCAGTGATTGAATCCCTCGCCATATTTGGCGTCCGCCTGCAAAATACTCATCGCCTCGCCTTCGCAGTCGGTGGCTGCGCGAAATTCCTCGACCAGCTCTTCCTGCAACGGACCGCGCATTCTCAGGACATAGTCGATCGTCAGCGCGTGCACGCCTTGCGATACGCGGTGCGCCCACGAGCCGTCGTCGGTGAGGATTTCGAGGCCGCCGTCCACCGGCGGCATCGGTTGTATCGCAAGCCAGCGGCCCGATGAGCGCGGCAGTTTCAGGTGCTCGGCGGCCCGCGAGGTCGCGGCCTTCAGGTCGAGATTTTCACCCGGGGAACGATGAAACAAAAGAACCCGGGTTTCCTTGACGGCCGGTGTGTGCAATCTGACCGGCCGCCCATCCAAGGTGATGCGATCCTTGGGGGTAAGCTTCGCGCCAAGCGCCGGCACTTCGCCATTGACCTTCAGCCGAGCCTCGCGAATCCAACCTTCGACTTCGCGGCGTGAACCAATGCCCGCAGCCGAGAGCAGCTTCTGCACGCGCTCGCCGGGCGGCGGCTCCTTTTGCGGTGCTGCGGCCGACCGTCGCCTAGGCTGAGGCGGTCGCGGCCGCATCAATTCGAGTCGTCTTGCGCACCACTGGCGACCAGCCCTTGAGTCCGCGGCCCGGCGCCTTCGGCCGGCGGCTCCTCATCGTCCTCCGCCTGCGGCTCAACATCCGCGGCGGCGTCCATCTGGGTTTCAGCTTCAGCTTCCGCCAAGACCTGGGCTTCCGCACCGGGCAGCGTCAGTTGCACGCGCAGATCTTCCAGCTCCTTGAGCTGCGCCAGCGTCGGCAGATCATCCAACTTCTTCAAACTGAAGTAATCGAGAAATTCCCGCGTGGTACCCAGCAACTCAGGTTTACCCGGCACGTCGCGGTGGCCAACCACGCGGATCCAATTCCGCTCCTGCAATGTCTTGATGATGTTCGGATTGACCGCGACACCGCGAATTTGCTCGATTTCACCGCGCGTAATCGGCTGTCGATAAGCGATCAAGGCCAAGGTCTCGAGCAGCGCGCGCGAATATTTCGCAGGCCGCTCCTGCCACAAGCGCGCCACGGGCGGCGCTACTGCCGCCCTGATTTGAATTCGATAACCGCTGGCCACTTCCAGCAACTCCACGCCGCGCGTCGCGTACTCATCGCCGAGCGCGGCAATCGCACCCTTGACTTCATCAGCGACCGATCCGTCACGCTCGTCGAAGACGTTCGTCAGCTCTTCCACCGTCAGCGGCCTGCCGGCGGCGAGCAACGCTGCTTCGACCACATTCTTCACGTATTGATGGTTCATTGAGTTCTCGCAAGGTCATCGTTGGCGGCATTGTCGTCGGCAACCAGCGACAGGTGCCGAGCCGGATTGCCCAGGCGCACGTGCAATGGCGCGTAGGCTTCCGATTGAACTATTTCGATCAACCCCTCACGCAATAGTTCCAAGATCGCCACGAACGTCACCGTCACTCCGCGGCGACCCTCCTCGGCGGTGAACAGACGTACGAAATCGACGAAGGCGTTGGTCTGCAGCAAGGACATCACATCGGTCATTCGCTGACGCACGGACAACGGTTCGCGCTGCACGTGGTGATGGGCAAACATGTCGCTGCGCGACAGAACATCTTGAAAGGCAATCAGCATTTCCTGCAGCGTCACGTGCGGCGCAATGCGCACGACCTTGCGGTCGATCAGCTCAGCCGAAGCGACCCAGGTATCGCGCTCCAGCCGCGGCATACGGTCGATTCCCTCCGCCGCACGCTTGAAGCGTTCATATTCTTGAAGACGGCGCACCAGCTCGGCACGAGGATCCGCTTCATCCGCCGCCTCATCGGTGCCGACCCGCGGCAGCAGCATGCGCGATTTCACTTCCGCCAGCGTCGCCGCCATCAGAAGATATTCGCCCGCCAACTCGAGCTGCAGCACTTGCATCAACTCGATATAGCGCATGTATTGGCGGGTGATTTCTGCAATCGGAATGTCGAGAATATCGAGGTTCTGCCGCCGAATAAGGTACAGCAGCATGTCGAGCGGCCCTTCGAACGCCTCGAGAAATACCTCGAGGGCCTGCGGCGGTATGTACAAATCTCGCGGCATCTCGATAATGGGCTGTCCCTCCACGACCGCAAACGGCATTTCGCCTTGAGCCGGCGCGCTGACGCCGGCGGGCGGCGGGGGCGACGCGCTTTGAACCAAGGTCAGTTCAGGTTTCATCTGTAGTTCATCGCCATAGCTTGTCGGACCGCATCCAGCGTGTCGCGCGCCACCGTCCGTGCCCGCTCGCACCCCTCGGCGATGATACCGCGTACCAGGTCCGGATTCTCTTCGAACTCCAGGGCGCGCTTCGCAATGCCGGATACCTCCTCCACGACTTTTTCGATCAGCGGCGCCTTGCACTCCAAACAACCGATTCCCGCGGAGCGGCAGCCTTTCTGCACCCAATCCTGAGTCTCGGCCGTCGAATATATTTTGTGCAGATCCCAGACAGGACATTTCTCCGGATCGCCGGGATCGGTGCGCCGGGCGCGCGCCGGATCGGTTTGCATGGCCTTGAGCTTTTTGACGATCGAGTCCGTGTCCTCGCGCAGGCCGATGGTGTTGCCGTAGGACTTGGACATCTTGCGGCCGTCGAGTCCCGGTACTTTGGGCGTCGCGGTCAGCAGCGCCTCAGGTTCGGGCAGTATCGCGATCCCGGCGCCTTCGAGAAATCCCAGTAGACGATCGCGGTCCGCGACCGTGAGACGGGCATTCGCCTCGACCAGAGCGCGCGCCCGTGCCAGCGCATCCGCATGGCCCTTCTCCTGAAACTCTTTGCGCAGCGCGCGATACATCGCGGAGTTTCGCGTGCCCAGGCTCTTGATGGCTTTTTCCACCTTTTGCTCGAATTCCGGTTCCCGCCCATAGATGTGATTGAAGCGGCGCGCAACTTCGCGCGTGATCTCCACATGCGCCACCTGGTCTTCGCCGACCGGGACGAACTGCGAGCGGTACAGCAGGATATCCGCGCTCTGCAGCAGCGGATAACCCAGAAAACCATAGGTGCTCAAGTCATGATCGGCAAGCTGCGCCTGCTGATCTTTGTACGAAGGGACGCGTTCCAGCCAGCCGAGCGGCGTGATCATGGACAGCAACAGATGCAGTTCCGCGTGCTCGGGGACCTTCGACTGGATGAACAGCGTGGCAACGCCGGGGTTGAGGCCGGCAGCCAGCCAATCGATGACCATGCTCCAGGTGTATTCCTCGAGCTTGGAGGTATCTTCATAACCGGTGGTCAGCGCGTGCCAGTCCGCCACGAAGAAATAGCATTCGTATTGATATTGGAGCTCGATCCAATTCTTCAGGGCGCCGTGATAGTTGCCCAGATGCAGCTCGCCCGTGGGCCGCATGCCGGACAACACGCGTCGATTTTGTATGGGTCCGCTCATGGCGAACGCCTAACCAATAACGCGCTTATCACCTGATCAGTACTCCCATAAGCAGCGCTCAGCAGCCAATTGAATCGTCCCGTCACGGCCAATACGAGGACGATCAACATGCCGAATGGCGCGATTTTTTCGAACAACGCGCCCATCCGTGGCGGCAACACGCCCGCGACCACACGGCCGCCGTCAAGCGGCGGAATGGGCAACAGATTAAATACAGCAAGCAACACGTTGACCAAGATGCCTGCCTGGGCCATGAGCACGATCCAACTATCAAGCGTGTGGCCGGACCTGACGCTCAAGACCAGGATCAGTACAGCCAACCACAATAGCGCCATGGCTAGATTTGCAGCGGGGCCGGCCAAAGCCACCATGATCAGTGCAAGGCGTGGCCTGCGCAGCACGCTTGTGACGACCGGCACGGGTTTCGCCCAACCGAACAGCGGCGCGCCAACCGCGAGTAGCAGCCCGGGAATCAACAAGGTTCCAACCGGATCTATATGACGCAGCGGGTTCAAGCTCAGTCGCCCGAGCAGCTCGGCAGTGCGATCACCGAAGTACCTCGCCATCCAGCCGTGCGCCACTTCGTGCAGGGTGACCGCGAATAGCACCGGAATGGCAAAGATCGAAATCTTCCTAAGAATCTCATTAAAATCCAATGCTTGCACTCGTTATTTAATTAAATTACGAGCTCCGCTGCCCGCATCGGAGGCCATTATACGGTGACCGTTGCTGTAAAGGGGCTGACATCACCGCGACCCACGCGGGCCACGACGGCACGATCGCCCGAGAGGTCGATCACCGAGGTGGGAATCAGGCCGCAATTGCCGCCGTCCAAGACCAGATCGACGCTGTGCTCGAGCTTGTCGTAAATGTCCTTCGCGTCGGTGCGCGGCAAGTCCTCGCCGGGCAGCAGCAGCGTTGAGCTCATCACCGGCTCTCCAAGCTCGCTCAGCAGCATGGCGGTGACCGGGTGATCGGGCACCCGCAATCCGATGGTGCCGCGCCGTTCGTGCTTCAAGCGGCGCGGGGTCTCCCGCGAGGCCTTGAGCAGAAAGGTGTACGGCCCGGGTGTGTGGGCGCGCAGCAGCCGGTACTGCCAATTGTCCACCATCGCGTATTTGCCCACGTCGGCGAGATCCCGGCACACCAGCGTGAAATGATGATTCCGGTCGGTTTGACGAATTTCGCGGATGCGTTCGAGCGCGGCCTTGTCGCCGATATGACAGCCGAGCGCATAACAAGAATCGGTGGGGTACACGATGACTGCTCCGCGGCGCAGCGCTTCAACCGCCTGGCGCACAAAGCGGCGCTGCGGGGAAACCGGATGCAGTTGCAGGTAGATGCTCATCGCGTCGTATGATACCCGGATGAGTCAACTCCTCGAGTGGTCGCCCCTCATCGTATTTTTCGTCGCGTTCAAGGTCCTGGATATCTACTGGGCCACCGCGGCACTGATGATCGCATGCGTGCTGTTGTTGCTGGTGAATCGTCTGCGCACGGGCAAATTCAAAACCATGCACATCATCACGGCCGCGGTCGTGGTGGTTCTGGGCACCGCCACCCTGTTGCTGCACGATAAGCGTTTTATTCAGCTGAAACCGACTGTGCTGCTGGCGCTGACGTCGATCGCGTTCCTCGGCAGCATGGTGATCGGCAAGCAGCCCCTGGTGCGCCGCATGTTGGAGGCCGTGTTCGATGAACCCTTGAAAATCTCATCGCGCACCTGGCTGCTCATCAACTCCGTCTGGGTCGCCTGGTTTGCCTTGCTGGCGGTTGCCAATATTTATGTGGCCCGCCATTTCGCAGAGAGCGTCTGGGTAAATTTCAAAGTTTTCGGCATCAGCGTGGCGACGATGATTTTTCTCATACCGCAAGTCCTCTGGCTGAGCGGCAAGACCACGCAAATCCCGCCGGCGCCCGCAGCCAGCCGCACGCAGCGCCTGCGCGAACGACTGGAGAGCCGTTTTGCTCCCGCCCAACTCACGGTGGAAGACGAAAGTCACCTCCACGAAGGCCATGCCGGCGCGGCCGGGGGACAAAGCCACTTCCGCATACGGATCGTGTCCGAGTCCTTTCGCGGCATGCCCTCCGTGGCGCGGCATCGACTGGTCTACGCGGCGGTCGATGATCTTTTGAAGACCGATATTCACGCGCTCGCGATCGAAGCCCTGCCGCCCGACTGACGCTCACCAGGGCAGAATTGCTGCAACGCGGCAAATCAATCCGCGCGCTCAAAAATCCATCAAAAATTGGTGAGATCGCATTGTTGAGGCTAAACTGCCGCCCCCGGGCGCGTCGGCCGAATGGCCATAGTCGCTTTTTTTTTGCAGAGGACCAAATGAGCCAACTCTTGAGTACACCGTGGATCCGTATCGCCACCGTGACCGCATTCGCGTTAGTGATGACGGCATGCGGAAAAGGCCAGCAGGCGGCGGCGCCCGCAGCGACCGACAAGGCAGCGGCCCCAGCGCCCGCGCCGGTTGCCACCATCGATGGCACGCCGATTTCCCGCCTGGAATACGAAATCTATTTGAAGAGCCTGCTGCAGGGCCGGCCGACCACCGAACTGACCGCCGAACAGCGCAGCGCGGTACTGGATGAGTTGATCAACATGCAGCTGCTGGCATCGCAGGGCTTGAAGGACGGCGTTGACAAGGACCCGGATGTCTCCGGCCGCCTCGACGTGGTGCGCATCCGCGTGCTGGCGGATGCGGAATCGCAGAAATATTTGAAGGACAAAGAGCCGACGGACGCGGAATTGCACGCTGAATATGACACGGCTATCCAGGCCATGGATAAGACCGAGTACCACGCGCGCCATATCCTGGTTGCAAGCAAGGATGCGGCCGATCAGGTCATCAAGAAAATCAAAGGCGGCGCCAAGTTTGAGGACGTGGCCAAGGCCCAGTCGACGGATGGGTCCAAGGCCAATGGCGGCGACCTGGGCTGGTTCACGCTCACGCGCATGGCCAAACCATTCGGTGAGGCGGTGAAGACTCTGAAAAAGGGCGAAATGACCCAGGAGCCGGTGCAAACGCAATTCGGCTGGCACGTCATCAAGCTCGAAGACACGCGCGAAACAGCACCGCCGCCGTTCGAGCAGGTCAAACAGCAGGTCACCAACGGCGTGGTCCAAAAGAAGCTTCAAGCCTATGTGGATGGCCTGAAGAAGACCTCCAAGATCGACAAAACACTTTAAGTTGACTTAGGCATCGACGTAGCGGATTCGGCTGAATCCGCTACGTTTTCAACAGTTTCAAAAACGCGGCTTCATCGAGGACCGGGACGCCGAGCTGCTCAGCCTTCTTGAGTTTGGATCCCGCCTCCGCGCCCGCCACCACATAGTCGGTTTTTTTCGACACGCTGCCGCTGACTTTTCCGCCCCGTTGCACGATGGCCTCGGTCGCCTCATCGCGTGTCAGCGACTGAAGCGTACCCGTCAGCACAAAGGTCTTGTCGCGTTGCGCGGCGCTCGCGCTGAGCGGCGCCGGCGGCGGCCACGTTATCCCTACGCTAAGCAATCGATCGACCACGGCGGCGTTGTCCGCGTCGCGAAAGTAGGCGGCCACCTGCTTCGCGACCACCGGACCCACATCGGGGACGCGTTGGATTTCCTCTTCGGAAGCGCGGCGCAATTCCGCCAACTGGGGAAAATATTGCGCCAGCGCCAATGCCGTGGCCTCGCCGACGTCTCGTATGCCGAGCGCGTAGAGAAAGCGCGGCAATGTGGTGTGTTTTGCGTTCTCGATTGCCGCTTGAAGTTTTTGCGCGGACTTCTCGCCCATCCGCTCCAATGCCGCCAGCTGAGCCGATTGCAGCGAGAAAAGATCGGCCGGCGTGCGCACCCAATTGCCGTCGACAAGCTGCTCCACCAGCTTGTCGCCGAGCCCTTGAATGTCCATGGCGCGACGCGAGGCGAAATGCTGGATCTCCCCCTTGCGCTGCGCCGCGCAGATGCGCCCGCCGCTGCAGCGCGCGACCGCCTGATCGGCTTCCCGCACCACCGGCGAGCCGCATATGGGGCATTTGCCCGGCAGCTCGATCAGGGGCGGCTCCGGCTTGCCTCTGCGCTCGAGCAGCACGCGCGCAACTTCCGGTATGACATCGCCCGCGCGGCGGATGACGACGGTGTCGCCCACGCGCACGTCCTTGCGGGTCAATTCGTCCATGTTGTGCAGCGTCGCATTGCTGACCGTGACGCCGCCCACGAATGTGGGCTCGAGGCGCGCGACAGGCGTCAAGGCGCCCGTGCGGCCCACTTGAAACTCAATGCCGCGCACCACGGTCAAGGCTTCCTCGGCGGGAAATTTATGCGCGATCGCCCAGCGCGGCGCCCGCGAGATGAAGCCCAGCTTGCGTTGCAGGTCGACATCGTCCACTTTGTAAACCACGCCGTCGATTTGATACGGCAGACTCAAACGTGCCGCGCCCATCTCCCGGTAGTATTCAAAGCAGCCTTCGATCGATTCGACAACCGTGGACTGCGGACAAATCTTGAAACCCAAGCGGCGCAATTCCTTCAGCGTTTCGCTATGCCGCGGCGGAAGCTCGCCGCCCTCGATGATCCCAACTCCGTAGATGAACAGGTCCAATGGACGCGCCGCAGTCATTCGCGGATCGAGCTGTCGCAAGCTGCCCGCCGCGGCATTGCGCGGATTGATGAAGCTTTTTTCACCGCGGGCTGCTGCTTCTTCGTTGAAGCGTTTGAAGCCTGCGAAAGGCATGAATACCTCGCCGCGCACTTCGAGCACGCGCGGCACAGCGGCGCCGCGCAACTTCAGCGGCAGCGCCTTGATGGTCTTCAAATTCTGGGTGATATCCTCGCCTGTTTCGCCGTCGCCGCGGGTCGCGCCCTGCACAAACGCGCCATTTTCGTAGCGCGCGCTAATGGCCAAGCCATCCAGCTTCGGCTCGGCCGAATAGCGTATGGCGCCGGTCAGCGACAGCCGCTCGTGAATGCGGCGGTCGAAATCGCGCACTTCATCGTCGCTGAATGCGTTGTCCAACGACAGCATCGCGACCCGATGCTTGACGGCGCCGAATGCGGCAATCGGCGCGGCGCCGACGCGCATGGTCGGTGAATCAGGAACCAGCAGCTGCGGAAACTCTGTCTCGAGCGCGCGCAGCTCCAGCATGAGCCGATCGTACTCGGCGTCCGGAACTTCGGGATCATCGAGCGCGTGATAGCGGTAGTTATACCGCTCCAGCAGCTCCCTCAATTCCGCGGTGCGTGCGACCGCCTTTTTAGGCGGGCCGGCTGATTTCTCCGGGCACACTTGAAGCTACGCCCGGGGCAGAGAGGCCTGGAAGCGCGCCACATCGTCGCGCAGCGCCGCCGCGCGTTGCGGCGAAAGGGGCATGCCCTTCGAGTCTTGAACCATCCCGGCCAGTTCCTGTGCCAGGCCGCGTGCCGCGCTGAGCAACTCGTCAATGGTGAGCAGCGGTTCGACGGGCCCTGGCAGTACCGCGAACAGCGTGATTCCGCGAAACTCCTCGGAGGACATTCGCGTCGCATCGAATGTGCCGGGTTCAATCAAACTCGCAACGCAAAACAGACTGCGGCCGTCGACGTGCCTGCGGTGAAATACCTGGTAGCGACCGTAGGCCAGGCCGTGCAATTCCAGCGCCGACAGCAATGTGGCGCCGGACCAGCGCGCCTCACCCGCGGCGCACACCCGCACCGTGACAATTTTCTGCTGCTCGCTCGCGTTGGCCGCCTGCACAGGCGCCGCGGAGCTTCGATCACCGGACTCCAGAAGCGTCGGCACGCGGCCGGTTGCGGGGATCGGTGCAACGGCAGGTGAACGTGCCGGCACGAGATCGGCATCCACCATCATGGGCCCGTCCAATATGGGAACGCGATCGTAGTCTTGGGTGCGGATGCTCAAGGGTTCAAAAGGCGGCACGCCCCAGTCGCGCGCCCGCGAAACCGGTGTGTCCTCGGCATCTGCCTCTGCAGCCTCAACCTCCTCAGCCTCAGCTTCAGCCTTGGGCGGCGCGTTGTCGGCATACGCTTCGCTACGCATCGGCGCGATGGTTGGGCTCATCTCGCGCAGCGCGGGGTTTCCCGGAGCCTGGAGAGACCGCCGCCTGCCCCACCACCAAATGCCGGCGAGCAACACCAGACTCAGGGCCAACAGTATCCAACGCAGATCGGCAGCCATGTGAGTTTCGCGCTACATCGCCGCCATGCGCACGGCCTCATCGACATCGACCGACACCAGGCGCGAGACGCCGGGCTCGTTCATGGTGACGCCGACCAGCTGCGAGGCCATCTCCATGGTGCTCTTGTTATGGGTGATGAAGATGAACTGCACGCTGCGCGACATCTCGCGGACGATATCGCAGAATCGCCCCACGTTGTTCTCATCGAGCGGAGCGTCCACTTCGTCCAGCAGACAAAACGGTGCGGGATTCAAGTCGAAAATGGCGAATACCAGGGCCACCGCGGTGAGCGCTTTCTCGCCGCCCGAGAGCTGGCTGATCGTGCTGTTTCGCTTGCCCGGCGGACGCGCCATGACGGATACGCCGGCCGCCGTCGAATCCTCGCCCGTCAACTCAAGATAGGCATGACCGCCGCCGAACAGACGGGGAAATTTTTCCTTCAAGCCCGCGTTCACGCGATCGAAGGTGTCCTGGAAACGGCTGCGGGTCTCCCGATCTATTTTGCGCATCGCCGACTCGAGCGTTTCCAAGGCGTCGGTTAGATCCTTGCATTGCCGATCCAAATATTCCTTGCGTTCCGACTGCTCCTTGAATTCGCCGATGGCGGCCAAATTAACCTGGCCCAGCCGCTCGATCTTGCCCTTGGTCTCCTCGAGCTGCGACTCCCAGACATCCACGGTCGCATCCTGCGCAATTTGCGCGGCCAGTGCGTCGAATTCGTAATTCGTGGCGGTAAGCTGCTCGGCAACTCCTTCGCGGCGCACGCGCACTTGTTGTGCCGCCAAACGCGCTTCATCCAGACCGGTCCGGGCCGTGTCCAAGCGCTGATCCACCGCCATCCGGGCTGAATCGTGCTCGCGCAGTAAAGCATCCAATTCGTCGCTGGCAATTCTCGCAGCCCGCAGTTCCGCCTCGACCTCCGCGCGCTGCCGCAACTCGCGCTCCAGCTGCAATTGCGCGTCGGCCAGCGGCGCCTCGCCTTCCGCCAATTGCCCGGCCAATTCGAGCCGGCGGGTTTGCGAATCCTCCAGCTGCTTCTCGAGGCGCGCCAACGTGGTGATCAACGAGACGTGCGAGGCACGCCGCGATTCCACCTGCACGGCCAGGTCGCGCGCGCGCTGTTGCGCCGCTGCCGCCGCCGCCCTCGCGTCGCTCAACGCCGCACGCATCCGTTCGCGTTCCTGCTCGAGATCCATTCGCTGCGGCTCCAGCTCGGCGAGCGCGTCGATGGCCGTTTCCATCCGGCCGCGCGATTCGCGCAGCTCGCCTTCGCTGCGCGCCAGCTCGGTGCGGACGTCGGCAAGCTCCGTCTCGAGCTGATCCAAACGCCGCGTTGCATCTTCGGTGCGGGCTTGCGCCGCATTGAGCTCCGCACGCCGGTCCACATGCTCGCGGTGCAGCCGGTTGACATCGGTTTGGAATCGCTCGCGGCGATCTTCATGTTCGCGGGCACGCTCGCGTGTTGCTTCCAGCCGATGTTCGAGTTCCTTGACTTCGTTTTCGAGCCCGCCCACCTGCGCGCGGATTTCGCGCAAGGTCTCCTCGCGCTCGATCACGCCGGTGTGCGGATCGGCATCGCGCGACACACGCAGCCAATCATGTCCCAGCCAGATTCCATCGCGAGTCACCACGGACTCGCCTGCCTTGAGCTGGTGCCGCAGCCTCAGTGCCTCGGGCAGCGTCTCGGCCGTATACACCGACGAGAGCACCGATGCGAGCACGCTCGTGCCCTGCACTTTCGCCTGCAGCGACGCGGCATCGCGAACGGCGCTTGGGGCCGCGGCGGTGCTGACCACGGCCAGATAGCCGCCGTCGAAGCTCGCCAACAAATCCGTGACGCTGTCCAAGCCGTCGACGCAGACCGCCTCCAGATACGATCCCAATACCGTCTCGACGGCGCGCTGCCAACCCTTGTCCACGCGCAGCTGCTGTGCGACGCGGGGCTGCCGGTCGAGCGACTGGGACTTGAGCCACTGGCCGACCTTGCCGGACGCTTTGCCCAGCGCCGCCTGCTGCAGCGCTTCGGTCGAAACCTGCTCGCCTTGTGCCTGCTGCAATCGCGTGCGCAGCGCGTTGAGCGCCTGGCTCTGCTCGCGCTCGCGCTCGCGGGTGACCGATATCTCCGACAGAAGCTCCTGCAGCTCGGCAGCGGCCTTCTCGCCTGCGCTGCGCGCGACTTCCGCGCGCTCCGTCAATGTTTCCAATGCCACCGGCGGCTGCATTTGCGCAAACGCAGATCGCTCAGCCTCCTGCCGCTCCTGCTGCTGCAACAGCCGCCGCTGCTGGCTTTCCAACTGTTCGATGCGGGCGCGCTCGACCTGC
This sequence comes from Steroidobacteraceae bacterium, assembly GCA_035318305.1. Taxonomy (GTDB): domain Bacteria; phylum Pseudomonadota; class Gammaproteobacteria; order Steroidobacterales; family Steroidobacteraceae; genus Bog-1198. Next base: position 14,772 of record DATHFB010000069.1, read on the forward strand.
GTCTCGCGCTGTCCCGACGCCACGGCCTGCGCGTGGTTGTCCCACGACTGCTGCCACGATGCCAGCGCCTGCTCGCTGCCGGCCAGGGACTCGGAGGCAATTCTTTCCCGTTCATGAGCCTCATCGAGTGCCGGAACCATGGTCGAGAGTTCCAACGACAGCGATTCCAGTTGAACACGGTCGAGTTGCACAACCTTGGCGAGCTCGGCGGTCTGCGAATCGATCTGCTCCAAGTCCGAGTGCTGCCGCTGGCGCAGCTCGCGCGCATACTCGATGCTTTGCTCGATCCGCGTCACCTCGGCGCCGGCTTCGTAAAAGCGGGCCTGGATCGCGCTCAAGGCGTCGGCCTTCGACGATTGATCGGCGCGAATGCGTTCGATTTGCGCTTCGGCTTCGCGCAGATCCGCGAGCACGCTTTGCATGGCCGTCTCGCAGCTCGATGTGGCCGCATCGCGCGTGCCGGCCTCGATATCGAGACTCTGCAGACGCAACACCAGCAATTCCGCAAACAGCTTGCGCTCATCTTCCTTGAGCGTCTGAAAGCGGCGCGCAGTGGCGGCCTGGCGCTGCAAGTGGCGAATTTGCTTCTCCACCTCTTCGCGCAAATCGTTCAATCGGTCCAGGTTCTCGCGGGTATGGCCGATGCGGCTTTCGGTTTCGCGCCGCCGTTCCTTGTAGCGTGAAATGCCCGCCGCCTCTTCCAGGAAAGCGCGCAAATCATCGGGCCGCGCCTCGATGACTCGCGAAATCATGCCTTGCTCGATGATGGCGTAGCTGCGCGTTCCCAATCCCGTGCCGAGGAACAGCTGAGTGATGTCCTTGCGCCTCACTTTGAGGCCGTTGATGAAATAATCCGAGGTTCCGTCGCGGCTCACGGCGCGGCGCAGCGCCACTTCGTTATAGTTCGCATAGGGCCCGCCTATCTTGCCGTCGGAATTATCGAATACCAGCTCCACCGATGCGTTGCCCAAAGGTTTGCGGGAAGAGGAGCCGTTGAAAATAACGTCGGCCATCGACTCGCCGCGCAAGTGCTTGGCCGAGATCTCGCCCATCACCCAGCGAACCGCGTCGATGATGTTGGATTTGCCGCATCCGTTGGGACCGACGACGCCCGTCAGGCTGCTGGGAAAAGTGACCGTCGTGGGATCGACAAACGATTTGAAGCCGGCAATTTTGAGTTTCGTTAAGCGCATTGTTTCAGTGACCCTTCAATTCCCGCCGGCCTGGACTCAAGGTGTCGTGGGCCACTAATGGCGCGTAGTGTAAAGTAAACGTCACATAGGTAAAGCGTGCCGCCAATTTCTCCATGACAGAACCGAACACTCGCCTCGAAGTATTCAGCAATCCTGCGCCGGAGCGGGACTACACCATACGCATGAGCATTCCGGAATTTACCTGCCTATGCCCGAAAACCGGCCAGCCGGACTTCGCCACGCTGGAGCTGGAGTACGTACCGAACGAGCGCTGCGTGGAGTTGAAATCCCTCAAACTCTATATCTGGTCGTACCGCAGCCGCGGCGCGTTCCATGAGGCGGTGACCAACGAAATTTTGCAGGATCTGGTGGCCGCGACCTCACCCCGGTTTATGCGGATTTTGGCGAAATTCAATGTGCGTGGCGGCATTTACACCACTGTCGTGGTCGAACACCGTGCCGCGGGCTGGGTCGCGCCCACCCCCGTCGCCCTCCCCTAGGAGCCTGTCTGACTATTCCCCGTGCCGCGAGCGTTTTGGCCTACCGGGGCCCTGCGTGAGGCTCGCCGCCGCCTCTGGAGGATTTGCTTCCCAATCATAGGCTTAAGGTAAGGAAATATGTTTTGCGCGCGCCCTGTACAGGCCTGTATGCGTCGGTATAATCGCGCGCTCTTTCGTTAGGAGGCGGAAAACTAAAATGCCCTCGAAGAAACCCAATAAAGCGGCTAAGCGGCCAGGTAAGGCGACACCCAAAAAAGCGGCTCATAAAGCAGCCGCCCCCAAAAAGGCGGCGCGGCCGCCGACGAAAGCAAAGCCCATCGCCACATCGAAGGTAACAGTGAAACCGAGCAAACCCGCAATGAAACCCGTGAGCGCAAAACCTGCGATCACCAAGACACCGCACGCGAAGCCTGCCGCGCCGAAGCCCGCAGCGCTCAAGCCCGTACCAACGCCCGTCGCGGCAAAGGCCAACTCCAACGGCGAGAAGATCGCGCCGATCACATTCGACCCTCGACCGCTCGTGACGCCGCGCATGCTGCAAAATGACGAGGACGGCGACGCCGAGAGTTCTGGGTCGGCAAGCCTGCTGGCAGGCCCGCGCAATGTGAAGCCGTATATTGCCCGCCGCGGCGAGCAATACATGAACAAGGAGCAGTTGGAGCATTTCGCCCGCATATTGCAGAACTGGAAACGAGACCTCATGGTCGAAGTCGATCGCACCGTGCTGCACATGAAGGACGAGGCGGCCAATTTTCCTGATCCGAACGACAGAGCCACGCAAGAGGAAGAGTTCAGCCTCGAGCTTCGAACGCGCGACCGCGAACGCAAGTTGATCCGCAAGATCGACGAGGCGTTGAAGCGCATTGAAGACGGTTCCTATGGCTACTGCTTGGAGACCGGCGAAGAAATAGGCATCAAGCGGTTGGAGGCCCGTCCGGTCGCGACCTTGTCCGTCGAAGCCCAGGAGCGGCGCGAGCGCCGGGAAAAGCAGTACGGCGACCGCGACGACCGGTACCGCTAGGCCGCCTTACGTCGGTCGGTTCGCACCGACACCGTCGGGCGATCTGCACTTAGGCTCTCTCTACACGGCGGTAGCCAGCTATCTGGACGCGCGCGCGCATGGCGGGCGCTGGCTGTTGCGCATCGAGGATCTAGATAAGCCCCGGGAGGTTCCCGGATCTGCGGCCGGTATTCTGCGTACCCTCGAACTGTTCGGCTTCGAATGGGACGGGCAGATCATTCGCCAGCATGAGCGCGCCGAACTTTACCAAGCAGCGCTGCTCGAGCTCGCGGCTAAAAACCTGACCTTTGCGTGTTCTTGCAGCCGATTGCAATTGGAAGATGATCTGCGCTACCCGGGGACCTGCCGCGAAGCAGCCGCAGAAGGACTGCAGACCGCGATCCGTCTGCGAATCGATTCGGGCTACATCATTTTCACGGATCGCATTCAGGGCACCTTCCGCCAGGACGTATCCGCTGCGGTCGGGGACATAATCTTGAGGCGGCGCGATCGAATCTTCGCCTACGTGCTTGCGGTCGTGGTCGACGACGCCGCGCAGGGAATCACCCATATCGTCCGCGGCGCAGATCTCTTGGACAACACGCCCCGCCAAATTTATCTGCAGCGGATTTTAGGGATAGCCGAACCGCACTACGCGCACGTACCGGTGCTCACCGAAGCTGATGACGCCAAACTGGCCAAATCGCGGCGCAGTGTGCACTTGAGCGCTGCTTCGCCGCTACCGCAGCTGTTGTCCGTCTTTTCGATGCTGGGATTGGCGCCGCCCGCGTCGCTTCGGTCGGCGCCAATCCCCGAGGCATGGGCTTGGGCGATGGCGCACTGGAACGCTCAAAATGTTCCGAAACGTCTGAATTTGCGTGTAAATGACTAATAACCTTAGAGAAAAATGCCGGCTTGCCTTAACGCTGCATTGCGCTATTCTTGGGGTGGTAAGTCCTATTGATCAAACGTGGACTGGCACGAACCGGGATCCTCCGGTGGTGCCGGCCAACACGAGCGAGGAGCCCCATGAGCGAACCGCGAGTGATTAAGAAATATCCGAATCGACGACTCTATGACACGGTCGAAAGCCGCTATATCACGCTGGCTGACGTCAGGCGCCTGGTCCTCGAGAGGATAGAATTCATCGTCGTCGACAAGAAGAACAGCGCCGACATTACGCGCAGTATCTTGCTGCAGGTCATTGCTGAACAAGAGCACCTGACGGAGCCGATCCTCAGCCAGGAATTTATGGTCGGCGTGATCCGCTCTTACGGCACCAGTTTGCAAGGCCAGGTAAGCCCGCATTTGGAACAGAGCCTCAAACAGCTCATGAGCCAACAGCCGACACCTCAGCTTCGCGAGCGGGTCAAGACCGTGCCGCCGGGAGAGCCGCCCCGTCCGCGCGTAGCGCCGAATCTACTGCGCGACGGTTAGTCGACGACGCGCAGCGGGCTTACCGTTAAGCCCACCGCGCCGCACATTCTAAGCTGCGTCGACGTTGCGCATGGACAGGCGCACACGCCCCTGACGATCCACCTCGAGTACCTTGACGCGGACGACATCGCCTTCTTTGAGCTTGTCGCCCACGCGTTCAACGCGCTCCTCGGAGATTTGCGATATGTGCACCAGCCCGTCGCGGCCGGGAAGAATGGTCACGAACGCACCGAAGTCCATGAGGCGGGCGACCTTGCCTTCGTATATCCGGCCCACTTCGACATCGGCGGTGATCAACTCGATGCGGCGCTGCGCCTCGCGGCCCGCCGCGCCCTGCACCGAAGCGATTTTCACCGTACCGTCATTCTCGATATCGATGGAGGTGCCGGTCTCCTCGGTAATCTGCCGAATCACGGCACCGCCCTTGCCGATCACATCGCGGATCTTCTCCGGATCGATTTTCAGCGTGATGATGGTCGGCGCCCACTCGGACATGTTTTCACGCGGCTTGGAGAGCACTTTGTTCATCTCGCCCAAAATGTGCAAGCGGCCGTCGCGCGCCTGATCCAACGCGACTTTCATGATCTCGCGCGTAATGCTCGTGATCTTGATGTCCATCTGCAGCGCCGTAATGCCATCCTTGGTGCCGGCTACCTTGAAATCCATGTCGCCCAAGTGATCTTCGTCGCCCAAAATATCCGTCAATACCTGGAATCGCGAACCCTCCTTCACCAGGCCCATGGCGACACCGGCGACCGGCGCCTTGATCGGCACGCCCGCATCCATCAGGGCAAGGCTGGTGCCGCACACCGACGCCATGGAGCTCGAGCCGTTCGATTCAAGAATTTCCGAGACCACTCGGATCACGTACGGGAATTTCTCGACGCCCGGCATCACGGCCTTGACGCCGCGCTTGGCCAGGTTGCCATGGCCGATTTCACGGCGTTTCGGCGAGCCCATCATGCCGGTCTCACCGACGCTGAAGGGAGGGAAATTATAGTGCAGCATGAAGGGCTCTTTTTTCTCGCCCATCAGGCCGTCAATGATCTGCGCATCCCGCCCGGTTCCCAACGTCGTCACGACCAGAGCCTGGGTCTCTCCACGGGTGAACAACGCCGAACCGTGAGTTCGCGCGAGCACGCCGGTGCGGATATTGATGGCGCGCACCGTCTTGGTGTCGCGGCCGTCGATGCGCGGCTGACCATCGAGAATTTTGCCGCGCACCAATCGATATTCCAGATTGGAAAACTCGGCGCCCACTTGTTCGGCGGTAAATTTCGGCGTCTCGCCCTTGCTCAACGCTTCGACCGCTGCGGCCTTGATCTCCTTGATCTTGGCGTAGCGCTCCATCTTTTCGGTGAGCGTGTACGCGGCGGCAACGGCCGTCTCCGCGAATCCGCTGACCGCGGACTGCAATTCCTTGTTCGGCTCCGGCGCGACCCATGACCACTTCGGCTTGCCCGCTTCCGCGGCGAGTTCGTTGATGGCCTTGATCGCGATCTGCATCTGTTCGTGACCGAAAGTTACCGCGCCCAGCATGACTTCTTCGTTGAGGCCGGCGGCTTCGGACTCCACCATCAGCACGCCTTCCGCGGTGCCGGCTACCACCAGGTCGAGCTGCGACGTGGCGAGTTGGGCGGTCGTGGGATTCAGAATGTACTTGCCATCGATATAGCCGACGCGGGCGCCGCCGATGGGCCCCAGAAATGGCATGCCGGAAATCGCCAGCGCCGCGGACGCGCCGAGAAGCGAGGCAATATCAGGATCAATTTCGCTGTTGACGGAAATGACTTGAGCCACGACTTGCACGTCGTTGATGAACCCTTCCGGAAACAGCGGGCGAATCGGCCGATCAATCAGACGCGAAGTCAGAGTCTCCTTTTCAGTAGGACGTCCCTCTCGCTTGAAAAATCCGCCGGGGATGCGTCCCGCAGCGTAGGTCTTTTCGATGTAATTCACGGTCAGAGGAAAGAAATCGCGACCCGGCGTCGCCTTTTTGAGGCCGACCGCCGTGACCAGCACCACCGTCTCGCTCATGGTCACGAGCACGGCACCATCGGCCTGCCGGGCGAGCTCGCCCGTCTCTATGGTTACCGTGTGATCACCATATTTAAAACTTTTTTTGATAGCGCTCACTTAGAGCCCCTTTGCGTAATCCGAAATGAAAGACGCAGGCGCTAAATGCGCACCTGCAGCGGCGCCTGTTAGCGGCGTAACCCTAAGCGTTCGACCAATTGCGTGTACTTGTCGGGAGTTCTGCTCTTCAGATAGTCGAGCAGCTTGCGGCGCTGATTGACCATCTTGAGCAGTCCGCGACGCGATGCATGGTCGGCTTTGTGCGTGGTGAAATGCTGGCTCAAGCCGTTAATGCGCTCGGACAACAAGGCAATTTGAACTTCGGGGGAACCGGTGTCTTGCGCGCTGCGCTGAAATTTACCGACGACGCCCGTCTTTTCTTCACGAGTAAGTGGCATTGAAATCAAACCCTCAATCAATAACTTAGGACCTTTTAAGAAGCCGCGCATTGTACGCGTCGGGGCACCTGCCCTCAAGCACGATTCGCGGCCGATGAGATCAGGCGCAGCGGCTTGAGCAATCCGGCCGCCTCAATCTCCCCCAAACCCAGAAATCCCAGGCCTGCCGCGTAGATACGCACCGTACCGGGCAGTCCGGGGGATTCCCCTACAAGACTGACGGTCTGGCCCTGGCGAAACGCGCTGACTCCGCCGACCGGGAGGTCAAATCGCCGGCAGGCGCCCAGGGCGGCGTCCACCGGCAGCAGGGCCTCGTGGCGCTGCATCACGGACAGGGATTCCAATGTCTCGAAAGACCACTGCCGCTCATCGGTAAACGGCGCCACCGCGATGCGGCGTAGGGCTGCCAGATGACCGATCGTGCCCAATTGCGCCGCCAAATCCTCCGCCAGCACGCGGATATAGGCGCCTTTCGTGCAGCGCACGTCGAAGGACAGATCCGGCGCCTGCCAGTCGAGCAATTGCAGATCATGAATGGTGATGGCCCGCGGCGCACGCTCCCGTGTGATGCCGGCGCGTGCATATTCATACAAGGGTTTGCCGTCCTGCTTCAGGGCGGAATGCATGGGCGGGACTTGGTTGTAATCGCGTGGAAACACGGCCAGCGCCTGCTGCAGCTGCTCTCGCGAAAAGGCGGGCAATGCGCGCGTCTCGATCACGTCGGATTCGCGGTCTGCGCTGGCTGTGCGTTCGCCGAGACGCACCGTCACGCGGTAGGTCTTGTCAGCCTCCAACAATTGCGCACCGAACTTGGTGGCTTCGCCGAAGCAAATCGGCAACATCCCCGACGCCAGCGGATCCAGCGACCCCGTGTGCCCGGCCTTACGCGCATTGAACAGGCGTTTGACGCGTGCAACGGCGCCGGCGGAACTCAAGCCCAAGGGCTTATCGAGCAGCAAAATCCCGTGAATATCGAGGGGCACTGAAACTCAGCCCTCATCGATGATGTGGTCGTGAGCGGTATCGCCGCCGGATTCCGCAGCCTCGCCGGCCGGCTTCTTCAGCGAGTCGATCAGCTGGGTCAACCGCACGCCGTGCTCGATGGAGGTATCGAGT
>DATHFB010000070.1:0-9346 GCA_035318305.1 Steroidobacteraceae bacterium
GCGAAGATATAGACGCAGCATCAGTCCTGCGCCTTCGCGAACACGTAGCCGGCCGTGCGCACGGTGATGACACGCCGTGGCTTCTTCGGATTGTCCTCGATGCATGCGCGAATGCGCGAGACGTGGACGTCAATGGAACGGTCGAATGACTCGAAGCCCTCGCCCTTCACCAGATCCATCAGAATCTCACGCGACATGACTCGACCGGCATTCTTCGCCAGCGCAACGAGCAGATCGAACTGGTAGCCCGTGAGTTCGCAAGTCTTGCCGTCCAGTCTCACGGCCCTCGCGGCCGTGTCGAGTTCCAAGCGGCCAAAGTGCAGCGCCTTTTCGCTCCCCGCACCGCGCATGCGCCGACGCACAATGGCGCGCAAGCGTGCGAGCAACTCGCGCGGCTCAAAAGGCTTGGGCAAGTAATCATCGGCGCCCAGTTCCAGGCCGACGATCCGGTCGATGGCATCGCCTCGGGCGGTCAGCATCAGCACCGGTGTGTCGCTCTGGGCACGCAGCTGCCGGCACACCTCCAGTCCATCCATGTCGGGCAGCATCAAATCGAGGATGACCGCGTCGTACTGCGCCTCGTTCAAGCGCTCGAGCGCAGCGGCGCCAAGCGCCGCGACCGTCACGCCAAAACCCGCCTGACCGAGATACTCCAGGAGCATCTCGGCCAGACGGGGATCATCTTCAACCAATAAAATGCGCTCGACCATTCAATGGCGACTCTAGAGACAGCGAGCCGCCAAAGCCAGCGGTCTTAAGAGCCGGCCTTGCGGTGCATTTGCTGCAAGTGGGCCGCGAGCGCGTCGCGTTGCGCAGGCGTCAGCACGTCGCCGACGTCGGCGATGAGCTGCACGAAACGCTTGGAGGCCTGATCGGCAAGCTGCAGGTGCGCCACCCGAGCCGCTTCCAGCGCGGTCCGGTCGACGGGGCTCTGCGTCAGGCCTTGGACCGCTTGCGTGTGCGCAGCTTGCAACTGCGCATGCAGGGGCAGCAGATCGCTCACTGCCTGCTTCACCAGAGGGGTGATTTGCGCCTTCTGTGCATCGGTGGCGTCGATCTCGACATACAAGTGCTTGAGCATCTTGTCGACGTGAGCAGAGACGTCCGCCGCGCTGTGGCCGCTCATCATGCCGTGATGCCAGCCGCATGCGCCGGCGCCATTGGCCACCGCGGCCACGCCGCCGACCAGGGTGGCGGCGGCGACAATGATGGCGATAGTCATGCGGCTGAACAGCGGGCGGCCTGACGGCGGCGGGTCTTTAGATTCCGGGGAAGTATTCATCTTGGATTACCTTGTCGGTGAAGAACACGATGAACAGTCTGCGCGCCGACTGTGAGCGGTATTTGAGGGCGATGTAAAGATTTGTAAAGTGCGATGCCGGCGGCATCAAATGTCGCCGGCGATATGCCCCTCGGCCGGCGCGGCGGTGAGCCCGAGTTTGGCGGCCATATTGACCAGATCGGCGAGAGAATTTGCTTTCATCTTGCGCATCACTTTGCCGCGGTGCGCCTTCACCGTGATCTCGCTGATCCCGATCTCGCCGCCGACTTGCTTGTTCAACAAGCCGCGGACCACCAGCGCCATGACCTCCCGCTCGCGCGGGGTGAGCGACGCGAAATCTTCGCGGAGCGCCCGCGTCTGTGCCTCGTGACCCAGTGCAGACCGGCTGCGCTCGATGGCATTGCCGATGGCGCTCAACAGCACGTCGTCGCCGAAGGGCTTCGTCAAGAATTCGACGGCGCCCGCCTTCATGGCCCGGACCGTCATCGGCACGTCGCCATGTCCGGTGATGAAAATGATCGGCATGTCAATCCGGTCGGCCGCAATGCGCTTCTGCAATTCAAGACCGTTGAGACCCGGAAGAGAAACGTCAAGCACCAGGCAGCTTGGGGTCAGAGCGCGTGGGTGCGAGAGGAATTCCTGCGCGGACGCGAAAATCTCGGGGTGCCAGCCCGCGCATCGAATCAGCGATTCCAGCGATTCGCGCACGGAGATATCGTCGTCGACGACAAAAACGATCGGTGTGGCGTGGGGCATGGGAGAGTCCCTAGCTTCGCGTATCGTCAGTTTACGCTCAATCCACGCGCCGACCGACAGGCTTTTCAAAATTGACGCCCAATTTTTCGACCATCGCGATGAGAATGGCATTTTGATATTCGAGATGCTGCAGGATCACTTCGATTTCCTGCTCCGCTTTGATGTTGATTTCAAGATCGTTGTCCGCGCGAAGTTCAGAATGGCGCCCCTGGACATTTTGGCCGACCATGATCAGCGGCATCAGCAGAAGCTGAATCAAATTGGAAATGAACAGCCAGAATGCAAATGCCATTGGGGGATCGAACTGCAGGGCGCGTGGGACGAGCAGATTCCACGCCAACCAAATGACGGTCCAAATCAGGACGGTCAGAAAGAATCCCATCGTACCAACTCGATCGGTGATCCAACAAGCAAGCCTGTCAAGCGTGCTCAACTTGTTGGAAGCTTCCCTATTCACATTGCGGAGCTTTTTGCGATGCTCTCTAAAAGAAGTCAATGACACCGGACGACCATGTGCTTCGGCAAGCGGTTTATTCACGATAGAACCTCCCGGATAATATTCATCCATACACCGGAGGCGAACGATTGTCAGCCCCTCGAGTTCGCACGTAGAATCCTTTCTACCCATGCGTCTCGCGCCGTGAGAATCCTTTTGTCCTGCGTTCGCCTCGCGCCCGCCGCTTTATGCATCGGATTCGCGCTGCCTGCCGCTGCCCAGACAGATGAAATTCAGGTGTACGACGCAACGATTGCGCCCACCGGCGCCTTCAATCTGACGTTGCACAATAATTTCACGCCCGCGGGCTCGAATATGCCCGCCTTTCCGGGCGGCATCGTGCCCGATAAATCGCTCAATGGCGTTGCGGAATGGGCGTACGGTGTGCTGCCGTGGTTCGAAGCCGGGGTCTATTTTCCACTCTATTCGCTCGCCCGGGACAACAGCGTTACTTATAACGGGTTCAAGCTGCGGGCACTATTCGTGACGCCGGACGCCGCCAGCCGCGAATTCTTCTATGGGGTCAACTTCGAATTCAGCTTCAACACGGCGCATTGGGATCAGCGCACTTACACTTCCGAGATCCGTCCCATTATCGGCAGCCACGTGGGCCGTTTCGACTTTATTTTCAATCCGATCGTCGATAATTCATGGGATGGGTTCTCGAATCTGGAATTCGTGCCTGCGACCCGCGTGGCGATGGCAGTCACGGACAAATACAAGGTAGCGGTCGAGGAATATGACGACTTCGGCCGCGTCAGCCATTTTCTGCCCGCAGCCAAACAGTCGCATCAATTATTTGGAGTTCTCGACATCAACACCCGCCATATGGCCATTGAACTGGGAGTCGGAGCCGGACTGACGAGCGCTTCGGATCATCGAGTCATAAAGCTCATCTTGTCGAGGGATTTGTGAGCTCCCGGCGTCAGTGCGATTGCGCCTCCGGAGCAGCATTCGAATAGCGCTTGGCGGTGACCGCGCCGGCGGATCCGCGATCGAGCGGCTTTCCGGGTGCTTGCTTCGCGGCCAACTTCTGTTCGGCGGCGCTGATTTTGGCGGCGAGTCCGTTCGTGCCCGGCGCAAGCACCGCGGCGCGGCGATAATTGCGAACGGCATCTTGGAGACGCTGCGCTCGAACCAGTGCATCCCCCAAAGCAACCAGAAGCGCCGGATCATTCGGGTTCCAGCGAATTGCATTGTAACAAGCTGAAACGTCCGCCAGACTCGAGCAGCGGGCGGTATCTTGCTTGAGCGCTGCGGACGGCGCCTCGCCGGCGGCCGGCGATACCGCCTCGCGCGGCCATGCTGCGTGGCATAGCAGCAGCAGTGCCAAGACGGCACAAGTCGACTCGTAGATATCCGTTCTCATTGCGCAGTGTCCCTGACCAGTCGAATTCCTACGCTGCTGGTTCGATAGTCCGCCGCAAAGTGATTTCGATAGTTGGCCCGAACATAGGCCGGTGTGCTGAACCAGGAGCCCCCGCGAAGCTCATGTTCCGAACAATCGCCGTCGCTGCGCGCCGATCCGTCGATGGGCGCGCCGGTATAGTCCGCGTTCCAGCAATCTTCGGTCCACTGAAAGACATTGCCGAGCATGTCATTGAGACCAAATGAATTGGCTTTGAACGAACCGACCGGTGCGGTGTAGACGTAGCCATCGCTACAGCCGAATACGGTCCAACCCGGATACCGCTGCGCCGCGCTGGCGTCGGCGACATTCGCCGTGGCGCAAGCCGCCGACCCGTCTGCGCTCCACGGCTGCACAGCCTCGCCGCCGGCGCGTGCGGCATATTCCCATTCCGATGCACTCGGCAGCCGGTACGAGTGGCCGGTCTTCGCCGACAGCCACCGAGCATAGGCCTTGGCGTCGTTCCACGACACACAGGTCACGGGGTGCGTTCCGGTCTGCGAAAACCCCGGATTTCTCCAACTGCTGTCGGGCCGACGCTTCCAGTCGCCGTCGTAGGTATCGCAGCCTCGCATGTCCGAACCGGTGTCCGCGATGAATTGTTGGAAGTCGTCCACCGTAACGGCACTCGACGACATGCTCAACGAAGGGCCGATGGCTACCCAATGCAGCGGCGTTTCGAACGCCGTCGCGCCGCTCTCCGCGCGCAGCGACCCTTGTTTGAATCGCCCCCCGGGCAACACCACCATGGCAGGACAGGTTGGGCAATCCCGAATTACCGTGCCCGGCTCCGGAACTGCTGCGGCCGCGGCTATCGGTGCTTCCTTGGGCGCTGACGCATGCTGCACCAAAAACCACGCGGCCACTGCCATTACCGCAACGGCCACGCCCGCCATCACGGGACGAGCGATCGAAGTCCATCGTTGGCCTAGCCGGCGTACCGGGGGAGCGCTTACCCCTTGGCCGCCAATTCCTGCGCCGGGCACCGGCGCTGCGGCCGTTGCGAGTGCCGCCTCTGCGGCTTGGGCCCGCGCATCCAATTCTTGGCACAGGTTCTGATCGAAGCCGCGCTGCCAGTCCCGACTCCGCAACAACTCCAGCTGAGAGTTCAACTGTGTCTTCAGAGCGCCTAGTTCCCTTCGCGCAGCATTCAGACCGGACTCGCTCCGGGTGAGCTGGGCGCTGAGCAGCGCGGCCGCTTCTTTACTCGCTTTCAGCTCCAAGCCAATCGCGTCGGCCCGCATGCGGGCCGCCGGTAACTCAGCCCCCAGCTGTGCGCCTGCGTCGGCGCGCGCCTTCAGTATGGGGACGATTTTCGCGTGTTCTTGCTGCAAAGCCGCGAGCTGAGCATCGCGCTCGCCGAGCGAGCGCTTGATTTGAGCGATCGTGGCTTCACGGGCCACCAGCGTTTCTCGCAAGGCCCGCGAATCGGTTTGGTATCGCTTGGCTTCAAGCAGCGCTTCATCGGCGCGCGAACGCGCTGCTTCATTTGATGCGAGGCTCTCGGCCCATGCCTTGTCGAAGCCCCGGCTCTTGTTTTGTTCCGACTGAAGAGCCGCGCGTGCAGTCGCGAGTTCCGCGGCGAGCGTAGCGGAACGCGCCTGAAGCGCCCGCAAATCAGCTCCCAGTTGGGTCCCGGCGCCGGCACGCGCTTCCAACATGGAGACCACTTTCGCGTGTTGTTGCTGCAACTCTGCGAGTTGAGCATCCCGCTCTCCGAGAGAGTTCAGCACCTGGGCGATGGTGGCGTCGCGTGCGGCAAGCGTATCCCGCATGGCTCTCATCTCGGCTTGGTGGCGCTTCGATTCGCGCAGCATCTCCTCACCGCGTGTGCGCACCGCTTCGTTTGAGGCGATGCTCTCGGCCGCTGCCGCATCGAGGTCCCTGCGCTGGCTGTGGTGCGACTCAGGCGCATCCTCCGCAAGAACTGAATCAGGGCTTTGAGCTTGCGCCTCGTCCGGCTCGGACTGCGCCCCTGATATCAGGGCCTCGTTCGCGCTCTTTGCGATGGCCGCATTCAGCAGACGGACCACCTCGGTGTGCGCGTACTCCGGAAACGGTTCGATTCGCTCGCGGCGCTGCAGAGCTTCCAACATCGCGGTTGGGGATGCACCGATCGCGAGCAGCCGCTCCAGCTGCACCACAACGTCGGCATACGTGAAACCGCCGGTACCGAAAGCACGCAGAACCTTTTCGAAAGTCAATATCGGGGAGGGTGCGACGGAGAGCATTCGAATAGTGCCTCGTTATGCGGTGTGCATACGGTCACTGTAGAGTTTGCATCGTCACGCGCATCGAGACAATGCTTGTAGTTTTTTCAAATCCCGGATCGCGTAATGTTAAATGCCGGATCCCATCTGGCCTAATCCAATGAATCCTACCTTCATTTCATTGCCCGTTACTTCCTGCCAGCGCCACGATGTCCTTCACTTCAAGAATCTGTTTGGGGTAGCCTTTGGCAGCTGCCTTGATCATCGCCAGCCCCACTTCCTGCAATGTACAAAAGCCCGCGGGATACAGTGCCCTGCCAATGGGATAGAGCCAGGCAATAAACGTGTAGTAACGTTTTACATTGTTCTGGCCCGGCGTCGCTTTCATAAAGCCAGGGCGAAACATATAGGCGCGTTTGAACAGCCGCAGCAAGGCATTCTCGGTCGCGCCTTTTACGCGCGCCCAGGCAACGCCCCCTTGCTCACTGCTGTCAGTGCCTGCGCCCGTGACATAGCAAAAGGTCGTGGCTGGATTCAATTTCGCCAATAGCTGCGCCACGTTCAACGTGAGGTCGTAGGTAATGTGCCTATATTCCTCTTTGCTCATGCCCACGGAAGATACGCCCAGACAAAAGAAACAGGCGTCGAATCCCGTCAATTGTCGCTCGATCGGCAGCAGGTTGAAAAAGTCGCCGTGAAGGATTTCACGCAGCTTCGGGTGCGATACGCCACCCGGCTTTCGATTGATGACCAAAACCTGTTCTACCTCGGGAGCTTTGAGGCACTCGAGCAGAACACCTTCCCCAACCATGCCGGTGGCTCCGGTTATGATTGCTTTCATTCAGTCGGTGTATGCCGCAATCAACGCCCGCGCCGCCTTGGCGGCACCTTGCACCGGGCCATCCGCGCCCATGGTGACGCGAGCCACATAGGCACCTTCCCATAACAGCATCAGCGAATCGCCCAGCGCATTGGGTTCGCGGGCTCCCATCTCGCGCGCGAGCTGGCGAAAGCGCCGGCGCATATCTGCCTTGTACTTCTCGATCACGGGGCGCGCCGGATGGTCCGGCTCGGTGATTTCCACGGCCGCATTGGCGAGAGCGCAGCCGCGCGAATCTTCTTCGCAATTGTTCTCCACCAACATGTCGAACAGCGCCTCAACCTGCAGGCGCGGATTACCGGCGTGCGCCGCGATGGTTTCATCCCACCAGAGCATGCCCTCGCGTTCCTCGCTGCGTAGATACTCCGCGACCAGTTCGTCCTTGGAGGCGAAATTGCGGTAGAAGCTCATCTTGTTGGTACCGGCTTCACAGGCGATCGTATCCACGCCGACGGCGCGAATGCCGTGGCGATAAAAGAGATCGCTGGCCGTTCGCATGATGCGATCACGCACCCGCGACTTGGGCTCCGAAGAAATAACTTCTTCCTTTACAGACACTTGCGTCGTTTTCGGCACGCTCATAAGATCGCTCCGCTTGACATGTGACTGACCGGTCATTAACGTATCACATAGCGTTACTGACCGGTAACACACGTGGCATAGCATCGGTGTGTTTCAACTGCAAGTCAAGTTCTCCAAAAAAGAGGGCTCTTGGGGCGGCGCAGCGTCAGTTCGCGGGTCGCCCGGAATGGTCCGGGGTTTGGGAATTCGAATATCCGATCGGAGTCGTACGTGCCGCTCAAGCAACTGAATCTTAGCAAGACGTCCATGTCTGTTTTACTCGGCCTCACCGCGCTCGCAGTGTTTCTGCTGTTTTCCGTCACCGGGCACTCGCGCGCCAAGCCGCAGGCAGCGGGCAACACTGCCCTGCCTGCAGTGACGGTCGCCGAGGTGATCCACCGGCCGCTGCGTGAATGGCAGGAATTCAGCGGTCGCTTGCAGGCCGTGAATACGGTGGAAATCCATCCGCGCGTCAGCGGCTTCATCGATCGCGTTGCCTTCACCGATGGCGCACGCGTCAAGAAAGGCCAACTCTTATTCCAGATCGATCCGCGCCCGTTTCAAGCGGAAGTCGAGCGCCTGGCCGCAGAGCGCACCCGCAGCGTTTCGGACCTCGATCTCGCCAAGGCCAACCGCGCGCGCGCCGAACGGCTGATCGGTGCGCACGCCATTTCGCGTGAAGAGTACGAGCGGCAGGTGGCGTCCGAAGCTTCGGCCCAGGGAGCCTTGGGCTCGATCGACGCCTCCCTGCAGGAAGCGCGTTTGAATCGCGAATTCACCGAAGTGCGCGCGCCGATCGACGGTCACGTGTCGCGCGCGATCATCACCGCCGGCAACCTCGTGACCAGCGCCAGTCTCCTGACCACGCTCGTTTCCGACGATCCGGTTTACGTCTACTTCGACGCCGATGAGCAGACTTACCTGCGCTACGCGAAGGCGAAGCACGATCAGCCGCGCACGCGTGGCGGTGACTCCGACGTCTATATCGGGCTCGTTGATGAGAACGGCTACCCGCATCCGGGGCAGCTCGACTTCATCGACAACCAGGTCGATGCGACCACGGGGACCATTCGTGCCCGCGCCGCGCTTGCAAACCCCGATGGCCGTTACACGCCGGGCCTGTTTGCGCGCGTGCGCCTCGTCGGCGGGGAAGACCATGAAAGTGTCTTGATCGAGGATCGCGCCGTGGGTACGGATCTGTCCAAGAAATACGTGCTGACGTTGACCAAGGACAACCACATCGAGTACCGCCTCGTCGAACTCGGCCCTGAAATCAACGGCCTGCGCGTCGTGACGCGCGGCCTCGCCCCGAACGATCTCATCGTCGTCAACGGTCTGCAGCATGTGCGGCCCGGGCAGAGCGTCGCGCCCACGCGCGTCGCCATGCGTGATGCGGAGGGCGGCGGCTTGAGCCAAGTGGCGGCGCAGCCGGGCCCGGGACCGGCAAGTCCCGCACCATCGGCCCCCGCACCAACGACGAGCCCCGTCGATGGGGTCTCGCGGCTCGCCCAGGCGGCCGTCGCCCTTCACGTGACTCGCTGAATTTCAGCCGACGTTTAGCGCAGGACTCGTATGAAACTTTCGCAATTCTTTATCAGCCGCCCGATCTTTGCCGGCGTGCTCTCAGCCCTCATTTTCCTCGCCGGCCTGATCGCCTTGCCCAAGCTTCCGATCAGCGAGTACCCGGAAGTGGTACCGCCGACGGTGATTGTGAAGGCGACCTATCCCGGGGCCAACCCGAAGGTCATTGCCG
>DATHFB010000071.1:0-26040 GCA_035318305.1 Steroidobacteraceae bacterium
GATGGCGCAGCGGGGAATTTCCCTCGCGCAGTCTCTGCTTCGCGCGCAACTGGGCCAGCGGGTCAATGTGATGATTCTGGAAAAGGCGCTGACGCTGGATTTGACCCAATTCGAGGATTCCGAGTTTTACGACAAGCTGACGCGCGCGCGCCGCGAGGCTTCCAGCAGGCCTTTGAGTCTGGTGATGCGCACCTTTGCTCTGGGCCAAAATGCGGTGTCGCTGATTTCCTTCGGCGGATTGCTTTTCAGGTTCTCGCCGTGGGCGGTAGTACTGCTGGTCGTGGCAGGCTTGCCCGCATTCCTCGCGGAAGCGAAGTTCTCCGGCGAAGCCTTCAGGCTGTTCCGCTGGCGCGCGCCCGAGTCGCGCATGCAAATCTATTTGGAGTCGGTACTGGCGCGCGAGGATTACGCGAAAGAGGTCAAGCTCTTCGACTTAGGATCGCGATTCCTGGATCGCTACCGCGAGATTTTCACCCGGCTGTATCGTGAGGACCGCGACCTGACCCTGCGGCGCGACGCCTGGGGATTTGGTTTGGGGCTGTTGGGAATTGCCTCCTTGTATGGCGGCTACGTGTGGATTGCCGCGGAGACGGTGCTGGGCGCCATGACCGTGGGCCAAATGACCATGTACCTGATGTTGTTTCGCCAGGGACAGTCCGCGGTGAGCGCTGCGCTGTCGGCGGTCAGCGGTTTGTACGAAGACAATTTGTATCTGTCGAATCTGTTCGAATATCTGGAGCAGCCCGTCGGCCGCGCCAACGGACACAAGCTCTTAGGGCCCGATCCCGGGGACGGCATTCGCTTCGAGGATGTCGAGTTCGTCTATCCGGGCGCGACATCGCCGGCGTTGTCGGGAATCGACCTGCACGTGCGCCCGGGCGAGAGCTTGGCTTTGGTGGGACAAAACGGCTCCGGCAAAACCACCTTGATCAAATTGCTGACGCGATTGTACGAGCCCACCCGCGGCCGGATCCTGCTGGACGGCATGGACCTCAAGGCCTGGGATGAGACCGCCCTGCGCCAGCGTATCGGCGTTATTTTCCAGGATTTTGCGCGTTATCAAATGTTGGTGGGTCAAAATATAGGTGCCGGCGACGTTCGGGCCTTCGACGACGAGGCTCGCTGGCGCAGCGCCGCCTCCAAGGGGCTGGCCGCCGAATTCGTCGAACAGCTTCCGGCCGGCTATCACACTCAGCTCGGCAAGTGGTTCAAGGACGGGCGGGAGCTATCGGGCGGCCAATGGCAGAAAATTGCACTGGCACGGGCCTTTATGCGCAGTGAAGCCGATATTTTGGTACTGGATGAGCCCACCGCCGCGATCGACGCCGGCGCGGAAGCGGAGGTTTTCGAGCACTTCCGCGAATTGACGCGCAACCGCATCGCCATTGTCATTTCGCACCGCTTCTCGACGGTGCGCATGACCGACCAAATATTGGTGCTCGAGGAAGGCCGCATCGTCGAGCGCGGCAGCCACGAATCACTGATGGCAGCTGATGGCCAATATGCCAAGCTATTTACTTTGCAGGCACGCGGGTATCGTTAGGGAAGCATTCAAGGCAAATCATGTCCACCGCAAAAACAATACGCATTTCACTGTCGATGGTCGTCACCCTGCTGACGCTGGCCGGCTGTCACCGCGGCGCCGCGCAAAGCGAAGCAAGCGCGAGTGCAGGCGCCAACGCCGGCGCGGAAGCGGGCGCGGGCGCGAATGCAGGCGCGGCCGTGAAGCTGGGGAGCTACCGTGTCGTTCTGCAAACGCCGGGCGGCGAGCTGCCGTTCGGTTTGGATCTCGTGCAGAAGGACTCTCAAGTGGTCGGCTACTTGGTGAACGGCGAAGAACGGCTGCTGTTGAGCGAAGTCAAAATCACGGGGCCGCACCTGGAAATACGCATGCCGGGATACGAAAACGTACTCACCGCCGAGGCGGCCGGCGATCAACTGCAGGGCGAGATTTTCTTGGTCAAGTTACGCGACAAGAATCAGCATGTGCCGCTGCACGCCACGCTGGGTGAGAGCTATCGCTTCTTCAAGAGCTCCGCGACCGACAACGCCGACCTGTCCGGGCGATGGGCGGTGAACTTCATCGACGACAGCGGGGCCTCTGAAGCGGCCGTCGGCGAGTTCAATCAGTCGCATGACGCCGTCAGCGGCACCTTCTTGACGGCCACCGGCGATCATCGCTTTCTTGCCGGTCAGGTCAAGGGCGATGAGGTGTATCTGTCGACCTTCGACGGTGCGCATGTGTTCTTGTACAAGGCAAAGATCACGGCGGACGGCAGTCTCGCGGGAGATTTTTGGTCAGGTCTTGCCTTCCACGAGAAATGGACCGCGCGGCGCGATGCCGGCGCCCGCCTGCCGGATGCGTACGGGCTGACTGCCATGCGCGCCGGCGTCAAACACTTCGATTTTGCCTTTCCCGACCTGGCGGGCAAGATAGTGTCCTCGCAGGATCCGCAATTTCGCGGCAAGGTGCTCATCGTGGCGCTCGCGGGGAGCTGGTGCCCGAATTGCCATGACGAAGCGGCATTCCTGGCGCCGCTCTATGGAGACTACCGCGCCAGGGGACTGGAAATCGTCTCGTTGATGTTCGAGCATTTTGGGGATTTCCCGCGCGCAGCCGAGGCCACGCAGCGGTTCAGACAGCACTACGGCATTGAATACACGACGCTGATCGCCGGCATCTCGGACAAGGACGAAGCCGCCAAGAAGCTGCCGATGCTGCAGAGTTTCGTTGCCTTCCCGACGACGATTTTCATCGATCGCAAGGGCAACGTCCGCAAGATCCACACCGGCTATTCCGGTCCTGCCACGGGCGATCACTACGTTCAATTCGTCAATGAGGTGAAAACCACGCTCGATCAGTTGCTGGCGGAATCCCCGAATACTCGGGCAGGCTCCTAATGCCATCCTTCGACGTGGTATCGGAAATCGATACGCATGAATTGACGAACGCCGTCGACCAGGCGGTGCGCGAGCTGACGCAGCGATTCGATTTCAAAGGCACGGACGCCACCTTTGAGCTCGAGGAAACCACCGTGACCATGACCGCGCCGGCGGACTTTCAGCTCAAGCAAATGCTGGATATCCTCAAGCTTCGCATCGCCAAGCGGGGCATCGACGTCGCCTGCCTGGAAATGAAGGATCCGGAGGTCAATCTTGCCAGAGCCAAGCAGCTGGTGATTTTGAAGCACGGCATCGATGCCGACGCGGGCCGGAAAGTGTCGCGCCTGATCAAGGACTCGAAGCTGAAAGTCCAGGCGCAAATCCAGGGCGACAAGGTCAGAATAGTGGGCAAGAAGCGCGACGACCTGCAAGAAGCCATCGCCTTTCTGCGCAAAGCGGATGTCGGCGTTCCGTTGCAGTTCAATAATTTCCGGGATTGACGGGAAAAGGGAGAGAAACATGGGTACCAAAAAGTCAGCCGTGAATTGTTTTCTGGCCTTGTGCGGCATGGCCGCCTTGGGTCTGGCGGCTTGCGCTTCGGATTCAATCGTCGTGACCGGCACCGCGCGGCCGCCCATCTCGCCTTCGGAAGTGCGGATATATTCGCGCCCGCCGGCGGCGTTCGAGGAGGTCGCCATTCTCAATACCTCGAAGAGCAGCGCGTTCACCACCGGAGGTCAGAAAACGGTCGATAAAGTGATCGCGGGACTGAAGGAACAGGCGGCCAAACTGGGCGCAAACGGCGTCATTTTGGAAGGCTTCTCCGACAGCCAGACAGGCTCGGTGGGATCCGGCGTCGGCTCCGACTCCTATTCCAGGAATTCCGCCGTCGGGGTAGGCGTGGGCGGATCTTTAGGCATCTACAAGAAGACCGGCCACGGCGTTGCCATCTTCGTGCCGCCGGGATCTACCTCGGCGCCGTGAATTTGAGCGGTGGTTCGTAGGGACTGGGGGATAGGAAGCTTCGAGGTAACGAAGACGCAGTTACCTCGAAGCTTCCCATGCCCCTAGTCCTTTCGCCTGGACCGCTCAACGTCACGGTGCAGGAGGACGAAATTCCAGTAGCTCTCGGTCGTGCGGCCTCATTCGCGCGGGTGAGCCGCAAAGTCAGCGGTCGTCCAACACCGGCCGGTAGCATCGGCGTCCTGATGCTGATCGGTTCGAGTACCCGTCAGGAGGGGGAAGCAGCCGCGAGGCAACTGCGCCTTTTTCGTTGCCTCGAGGCTGCTTACTCTTCCGGGCGAGTGCTACACCAACCGGTCACAATCACAGCGCCGAGGTACTGCTAGGTTTGTTCGCGCACCAGGCGCACGAGGCCCAGCAGTTCGTCCCAGCCGGTATCCGACACCGCGCAATACTGGACATTGCCTTGTTGCCAAAACGCCAGGTGGTAGCCGTTGCGCGTCGTATTGCTTGGGCTACGCCGGCCAACCGCGGCCCAGGCAAATACATTGATGACGTGCGGGCCGTGCTGGTAAACGACCACCGCTGAACGTTGATGGTCTATGTAGTCGGCGCGGCCGCCGATCAGTTTATAACCCTGCGATTCGAAATCCGCCACCACCGGCGATACGTCGGCATGACCCGCAAACCACGGCTTCACGGTGTGCCTGTCGGTGGACTCGACGTCGATCAAATGCGCCGGCATCAGCGAACGCACATGCGCACTCACCAGGTCATCGGTCAACGGACTCAACGCACCCGGCAGCACCACAAAGATGGCGATGGCCGCTGCAATCGCGGCGCCGCCGATGCCGCTGAACGCGCCCGTCCAAAACGAGCGCCCTGGAAAGACCGCCGCCCGCCGCGACGTTCGCGGCTTGGCCGGCGGCGCTGTGGCGGCGCCCGCCTGACCGGCCGGGCCTTCTTGATCCAGTGCGCGCAAAACCTGAGCGCGCAGCGCCGGCGGCGCGGCCGCATACGAAACGTCCCGGCGCAGCGCGGTGCGCACTTTCTGTAGATCCTCGAGCAGCACGCGGCATTCATTGCAATGATCCGCGTGCCGCTCGATCTCGGCGGCGGTAACCGGGTCCACCTCGCCGTCGAAGTAAGCCTGCACCCGAAGCGATTCAGCGCACTGCACGCGGTTCTCCTTCCACTTCTTGCAGCCATTTGGCCTTGAGGGCGGCGCGCGAACGGGCTAAGCGCGACATTACCGTGCCGATCGGTACATTAGTGACCGCTGCAATCTGCGCATAGCTCATTTCCTCGATTTCACGCAACATCAATACGCAGCGGTGCTCCTCCGGCAGCGACGCCAAGAGCCGTTCGAGCACTTGTTTCTGATCCGACAGTATCGAGTCGCTCTCAGGATCGGGCGTCGTCGCTACCATCGCGGGGCCGTCAACCTCATCGTTTTCCTCCGGCAAGGGCACCAAGGCGCGCCGCTGCTGTTGTTTGGCGGCCGTGAAATGGCAATTGCGCACGATGGCCAGAAGCCATGCCTTCGCATCGGAGCCCCGCAGCGCGTCGAAGCCGCGAAAAGCGCGCAACACCGCTTCCTGCACCACGTCGTCGGCATCGCCGGGTGCATGGCACAGCCACCGCGCAAACCGGTATGCAGCGTCGAGATGAGGCAAAACCTGCTCCTCGAATCGAGCGCGTTTGTCATCCATTGTATTAAGACTCACGACAGGCCTATTTTATTCCCAACAGCAGGGCGTCGTTGATCGGTATGAACCTGCTTGCCGCGCGAATCAGGCTACCGGCGGACAGTTCCTCGACGCCGTAGACTTCGACCGATAGCGTATGCCTTTCCCGGATCTTGTGCACCAGCAGGTCGAAATCCCCATCGCCCGTGGCCAGCACAACCACGTCGGCCTGCGGTGCATACTCGAGGACCTCCAAGGTGATGCCGACGTCCCAGTCGCCCTTTGCGGATCCATCCCTGCGCCGTATGAAGGGCTTGAGCTTCACCTCAAATCCTATGGCGCGAAGTATGGTTTGAAACTGCCTCTGTTTCTCATCATCGCGATCGATCGCAAATGCGATCGCCTTCACGACTTTTCTGTTGTTGGTGACCTCGGCCCAAAACCGGTTGTAGTCGAAATGACGCGAGAACTGCTGCCGCGTCGTGTAATAAATGTTCTGAACATCGACGAAGATGGCAACGGATTCCAATTCGCCCTCGCTCACGGAATAGGGGAATCGCCGCCAGTATAGCGCTGCAATCGCGTATCCTGAGGCGCATTACGATAGGGGGATTTCAGGTGATTCGAATTCTTCGCCTCCGGACGGCTGTCGCAGTCCTGCTGGCCATTCAAGTATGCCCGGCCTGGGCACAACGTCCCTTCCTCTCGGAAACGCAGTGGTCGAGCTTGCGCGAGGAAGCCGGCGGCACTGCCCCGTACGAAAATCTGCGCGCCTTGACCCGTCTGCACCGCGTTCCTGGGACGCCTGAGTTCGATCAGGCCGCCAATTTCATTCTCGAGCGCGCGAAGGAATATGGATTGCAGAATCCCCATGCCGAGCAATTTCAGATCGACGGCAAAATTCACTACGGACTGATGCGCTCGCATATTGCCTGGACGGTCCAGGGTGCCCGCCTTTGGCAGATCGAACCGCAGCACACGGTGCTCGGCGATTGGTCTACCGATCCCATCCGGCTTGCGGACTACAGCCACAGCGCCGATGTGGAAGCGCCGCTGGTGGATGTCGGCGCGGGAACGGCGGACAGCGACTATGCCGCCAAGGATGTGCGCGGCAAGATTGTTTTGGCGGACGGCGCACTCTCGGGCGTGCAACGCCTGGCGGTGGCGAAGTATGGGGCCGCCGGCATCGTCAGCGACATGCCGAATCAGACCACCGCTTGGTCCGGTCTCGACACGGCCATCGTGCGATGGGGGCATCTCGACGGCACGCTGCAGCAGGGGTTTGCCTTCATGGTGTCGCGCGCTACGGCCGCAGCCTTGCGCGAGCAAATGATCGGCGGCCATCCTGTCGTGCTCGGCGCCCACGTCAAGGCCGAAGTGGGATCCGGGCACTGGACGGTGGTGACCGCCACGATTCCCGGAACCGAACCGCAAGCCGGAGAGATCGTCTTCAGCTGCCACCTCGATCATCAACGGCCCGGCGCCAACGACAACGGCAGCGGCTGCGTCACCATTCTCGAATCGGCCCGCGTACTGAGCCGCCTGATCGGCAGCGGCGCCTTGGCGCGCCCGAGCCGCACCCTCAGATTCATTTGGGGACCCGAGGTGGAGGGCACCATGGCCTTCTTGAGCGGGCATCCGGACATCATGCGCTCGATGCGCGCGGATATTCACATGGATATGGTGGGCGGCGATCTGTTCAAGAACAAATCCGTGCTGCATGTGACGGAAACGCCGTGGTCGCTGCCCACGTTCATCACTGATGTCGGCGACGCCTTTGCCGAGACCATTCGTGATGCCGCGGCCGTCTATACCGAGGATGGCAGTCACGAGAATGCGGCCGTGGTCGAAAATCGCAATGGCGCGCCCGGCACGCGCAATGCGTTCTTTGTCGACGAAACTCCCTACGCCGAAGGCAGCGATCACGATGACTATGATTCATCGACCATCGCCGTGCCGTCGCTGTATTTGCGGGACTGGCCGGACATTTACATTCACACCGATCATGACTCACTGGAGCAGATCGACGCGACCAAGCTGCGCCGTGTCGCGCTTCTGGGCGCCGCGTCGGGCTATAGCTTCGCCGGCCTCGATGCCGCACAGTCCTCCGTGGTCCTGCCTTTCTTGGCGGCACGGTCGCAACAACGCCTGGCCAAGGGCTTTGAGCGCGCGCAACTGCTCGCGCAGGACGCCCATCTGGCGCCTAACGAAGCTGCATTCGAAGCCCACAACCTCCTGGCTCAAATGCTTCGCCGCGACCAGGCCGCGCTGCAATCCTTCGCCGTCTTTACACACAGCCATCCGCAGGAACTCGCGGCGTCTCTCGACGCGCTCAAAGCGCAAGCGGCGACCTTGAATGCCTGGATAGACTCCATCGCCGTGCGGCGCGGCGTTCACGGCTCCGGAGCCGCCTCGCCGGCCCGGCATGCGACCGCGCAGAGTGCGCGCATCCCGCGGCGCATCGCCGAATTCGGCCCTCTCACGTTTCAAAATGACGATGTGCTGCTCGATCGCCTTGGGTCCGAACGCGTGCGCAAAATCAAGCTGCTCAATGCCGATTCGAGCCGCTTGTTCAATGTTCAAGACCGCGGCGCCCTTTACGCCTATGAAATCGTCAACTTCGTCGACGGCCAAAGAACGGTGGGCGGGATCCGAGACGCGGTGGCGGGGGAATTCGGCCCCATCCCGCTGGACGTGGTCAGCGATTATTTGCAGGCCTGCGAAGAGGCGAAAATCATCGCGTTTCGATGAGAGTATTCTTTTGGGCGAAGGTTACTTGGGCGCCGGCGGCGGCGGAGTGGCTTTGCCGCGCTGCATGCCCTTTGAAAAGACCACCGTGCCGTCGAGCTTGACGATGATGGCATCGATGTCGTCGATGCGATTGTAGATTTCCATGGCCCTTTCGGGTCCGAGCACGAACGCCGTTTTCGACAAGCCATCGGTGCGGGTCGCGTACGGGCCGATCACGGTGGCGCTGCGAACCTTGCTGGCGGAATGGCCGGTGTGCGGATCGATGATGTGGTGGTAGCGCACGCCGCCTTCATCGAAGAATCGTTCATAGTCGCCGGAGGTGGAAATGGCCGCATCCACCAGCGGAATGCTCGCAATCACCTCGCCCTCCCCCTTGCGCGGATCGCGGATGCCCACCATCCATGGCTTGCCGAAGCGATCGCCGATGATGCGGCTATCGCCGCCGGCGGACACATAGGCGCGCGTAAACCCGCGCGCTTTCAAGACATCGATGCCGCAGTCCACCGAATAGCCCTTGGCGATGCCGCCCAAATCGATGCGCACGCCTTTCTGCGAGAACTGCACGGTCTGGTTCTTCGCATCGAGAATCACGTGCCGATAATCCACCGCAGGCAATGCCCTGGCGATTTGCGCCTCGTCGGGACGGACATGCTTCGGAAAATTGTACATATAGCCGACGCTGGCATAGGTGATGTCGAAGGCGCCTTCGGTGATCACCGAGTACTCTTTCGCCCTGACCAGCAGGTCGAATAATTCCTTGCTGATGCGCATCGGCCCGTCAGCGGCCTTTGCATTGACCAAAGATACTTCGCTGGTCGGCTTGTACGTGCTCATGGACTCGTCGACGTGGCGCATCTCGTCGAGCACCGCATCGATCGCCGCCTCGGCCTTCGCGCGCTCCTCCGACCATAATTCCACGGTGATGCTCGTGCCCATGATGCCGTCGGTGACGCGGTTTACCCACTCGGCGTGCGCCGGAGCCGCGACGCCCAGCGTTGCGGCGGCGGCGCAACAAAGTGCGCTCATCAATACTCTAGCTTTCATGCTGCAAGCCCAGGCTCTAACGGATTTTGCGTATGGCGGCCCGCCGCCATTGCGTGACCACCAAGGCGCTGCCGATCATGCCGCCCAAATGGGCGAAATGCGCAATGCCGGAAAGCGTTCCGGTGACGCCCAAGAACAGTTCGATGCACGCGAAGATGGTGGCAAAGAGCCACGCCGGCATCGGAATCGGCGGGATCAGGAGAACGATCTTGCGGGTGGGGAACATTATTGCGTATGCCAGCAGCAAACCAAACACGCCTCCCGAAGCGCCGAGCGTGATGCCCGGGGGTGCGCCGAATAGAGCCGGGACCAGCAGCTGCGTGAGCGCTGCGGTGACCACGGATGCGAAGTAACAAATGAGGAGGCGCCGCGGACCAACGTATCTCTCGATTTCAGAACCAAACATGAAAAGCGCGAACATATTGAAGAAGATATGAAAGAAATTACTGGTTTCATGAAGAAACGCGTACGTAACGATCTGCCACGGCTGAAAATGCACTTCGCCTTCGATGGGCTGCAGGGGCCATAAAGCCAGTACGTCCTCGATCCAACCGTTCGACACGAATTGCAACAGGAATACCAGCACATTCGCGGCGATGAGAATTTTAACTGCGGTATTTTTCATGTGAGTCGCATATTCTAACCCGTCATGAACGCGCAGCCCTTGAAAACTGTCTTCTTGGACTATGACACTGTCTCCAACGGCGATCTGGATACCGCAAAGCTGCGCGAGGCGGGCGGCAACCTGGTTTTGTACGAGTCGAATGAGTCGAAGATCGCCGAGCGCATTCAGGATGCCGATGTCGCTCTGCTCAACAAATTGGAATTGACCCGCGAGCTGCTGTTCGGCGCCCCCCGCCTAAGACTGGTCGCGCTCGCCGCCACCGGCACCAACAACGTCGACCTGACCGCCGCACGCGATCGCGGCATCGCCGTCTGCAATGTGCGCGCCTATTGCACGGCCTCGGTGGTGCAGCAGGTGTGGGGATTGATATTGAGCCTCACTCAGCATGTATATGAATTTTCGCGCCTGTCCAAGGACGGATCCTGGGCGCGGGATGAAGCCGGCACGGTGCTTTCTCATCCCATCCGCGAACTTACGGGCCGCATCTTCGGCGTGGTCGGCTGGGGCGAGCTGGGCCGAGGCGCTGCGCGCGTGGCCGAGACTTTCGGCATGCGAGTCGCGATAGCCAACCGACCGGGCGGGCCGCCCAAGCCAAGCCGCATGAACCTCGATGAGCTGCTGGCGAAATCGGACATCGTGTCTTTGCACTGCCCGCTCACCGATGCGACCCGCGGCCTCATCGGCGCGCGCGAATTGGCGCTGATGAAATCCGATGCCCTGCTGATCAATACCGCTCGCGGTGCATTGGTCGACAGCGCAGCGCTGGCCGCGGCACTCAAAGCCGGCAGACTCGGTGGTGCAGGCATCGATGTCCTGCCCCGGGAACCGCCGGTGAACGGCGACCCGCTTCTCGACGGCCAAATCCCGAATTTATTGGTGACGCCTCACATCGCCTGGGCAGCGCGCGAAGCGCGGCAGCGCTGCATCGACGAAATGGCGGCCAATATCCGCGATTTCCGCGACGGAGGCCGGCGCGGGCGGGTCGTGTAGCGGCCTGTTGAGACGATCAGCCTCGATTGGCCTTTTTCTCACGCTTCAAGGCGCGCTTCTCTTCCAAAGTTTTCGTCGGCTTCTTCTTGTCCTCTTTCTTTCGATCCATACCCTTGCCCATGATCCACTCCTCTGGTTGATCGCCACTACTCTTTTACGCGCCGGCGGGCCGTTATTTTCGGATTCGCATGCCTGGCCTCTCTCGGCGCCGCGCCGGGATGACGGCCAATCGTGGCGCGCGGCGGCTTGGGCGGCTTCTCGCTCACCCGGCTGATGCGCAACTCTCGACCCGCCACACGCACCTTCTGCAATTCCTTGAATATCTGCTTCGGCATGCCTTCCGGCAAGTCCACGTAGCTGTGATCTTCGCGAATATCCACGCGCCCGATGTGCACACCCTCGATGCCCGACTCGTTGGCAATGGCGCCGACAATGTTTCCGGGCTTGATCCCATGTACTGACCCTACTTCGATGCGAAAAGTTTCCTTTTGCGCAGGCCCGGACCTGCGCGGCGGCTCCGCAGACGATTCATCTCGATCAGCACGCCGCGGCCGCTCGGGCGGCGCGCGATCGCTGGGTCGTTCGCGGTCTCTGGGTCTATCGCTTTCGAAACTTCGAGCGCTGGGCGGAGCGGCCTCCGCCGCCCGCTCCGGTTTTCCCGCGAGCAGCAGCGGCGTGGTTCCCTGCGACAGGCTGGCCAGCGCCGCGGCAATATCCATCAGCGGCAGGCCGGACTCTGCTTCCATCTGCTCCAGCACCGGCCGGTAAAGATTGCCGTCGCCCTTGGCTATGGCCTCGGAGATGCGTTGTTTGAATTTGGCAATTCGCAGCGTGTTGACGGCGTCGACGCTCGGCAGGTTCATGGGTTCGATCACCTGCCGCGTCGCCCGCTCGATGGCGCGCAGCATATTGCGCTCGCGCGGGGCGATGAACAGGATGGCCTCGCCCTTGCGGCCGGCTCTGCCGGTACGCCCGATGCGATGCACGTAGGACTCAGTGTCGTACGGGACATCATAGTTCACGACATGTCCGATGCGTTCGACGTCGAGGCCGCGGGCGGCGACGTCGGTGGCGACCACGATGTCGATCTGCCCCGCCTTCAGGCGCGCGACCGTGCGCTCTCGCAGCGGCTGCGGAATGTCGCCGTTGAGCGGCGCGGCCGCGAAGCCGCGTGCCTCGAGCTTCTCCGCCAGTTCCACCGTCGCCTGCTTGGTGCGCGTAAAAACCAGCATGCCGTCGAAGGTCTCTGCTTCCAGAATGCGCGTCAGTGCGTCCAGCTTGTGCATGCCGCTGACCATCCAATAGCGTTGGCGGATATTGGTGGCCGTGCTGGTCTTGCTCTTGATGGTCACTTCGACCGGCGTGCGCAAGTGCTTCGCCGCGATGCGCCGGATGGGCGCAGGAATGGTCGCCGAGAACAGCGCGACCTGCCGCTGCGGCGGCGTCTGTTCGAGGATGCTTTCGACGGCGTCGATGAAGCCCATGCGCAACATCTCATCGGCCTCATCCAGCACCAGCATGGTCAGGCCCGTGAGCTTCAAAGTGCCCCGATTCATGTGATCGATGACGCGCCCGGGCGTTCCCACCACCACATGCACGCCGCGCCTCAGGGCGTTGAGCTGAGGCTGGTAGCTTTGGCCGCCGTAGATGGGCAGCACATGAAATCCTTTTAGGTGAGCCGCATACCGCAGGAAAGCTTCCGATACCTGGAGGGCGAGTTCGCGCGTGGGAACCAGTACCAACACTTGAGGCTCATGGCGCGTGAGATCGATTTTGGTGAGCGCCGGAAGCGCAAAAGCCGCTGTCTTGCCGGTGCCGGTCTGCGCCTGGCCGAGCATGTCTTGGCCGGACAAGAGCACCGGAATGGTCTGGGCTTGGATCGGCGATGGCGACTCGTAGCCGACATCCGCCAGCGCGCGCAGCACCGCATCCGATAGCTTCAGGTCACGGAAACTCGCCGTACTTTCAATCGAGTCTGCCGGGACTGCGCTCATAAGAAATGCCTTCGGATGGGACCTGCAAGTCTAGCGGTTTAACCGCGTATTGCTACCATAGTCGCCATGGGACGCATATTCGAAGTCAGAAAACACGCCATGTTCGCCCGCTGGAACCGCATGGCCAAGCAATTCACGCGGGTCGCCAAAGACATCGCGATGGCGGTCCACGCCGGCGGCGCCGACCCCGCGTCGAATCCGACGCTGCGCCGCGTGCTGCAAAATGCGCGCGCCGTCAATATGCCGAAGGACAAGACGGACGCCGCGATTCGCCGCGCCTCCGGCAAGGATGCGGCCAACTATGCCGAGATTCTGTACGAAGGCTATGCGCCGCACGGCGTTGCGCTCCTGGTCGAAACCGCCACCGACAACCCCACCCGCACCGTCGCGAGCTTGCGCAATATTTTCATGAAAGGCGCGGGGAACATGGGTACCACCGGCAGCGTCAGCTTTCTGTTCAAGAAGATGGGCGTATTTCGCGTCGATCCCTCCCACGTCAAAGACCACGATGAGCTTGAACTGGACCTCATCGACCACGGCCTCGAGGAAATGGGCGACAGCACCGGCGAAAAAGGCGAACCGCAATTGGTGATTCGCGGCGCGTTCAATGATTTCGGCAAGCTGCAGGAAGCGTTGGAGCGGCGCGGCATCACGCCGCTTTCGGCCGAACACGAATACATCTGCTCCGTGCCGATGGAATTGCCGGAGGACCAGGCCAAAGAGGTGTTGGAATTGATCGACAAACTCGAACAAGACGACGACGTCCAAAAGGTTTTCCACACCTTGGCCTGAAGGTGAACAAGTCTTAATTCGCTGCGCCGGCCGGCTCTCGAGGCCTTAAGCTATTGATTCCTATCGGTATCATTGCCCTGAGTGGCTGTGTCGTGGCGCCGTATGGCTACACCCAAGGATACTACGGGCCGCGCGTGGCGGTGGTGGCCCCGGCGCCCGTTGTGGTGGTGCGGCCTTTCCGCTGATGGAGGCGTAACCGCGGTTAAAACATGGCGGGCGGGTGAGATAATTGTTTCATGGCAACTCACCCGTTCCGCATCGTCAACGTTTTCACGCAAGGCCAGGGTCCCTTTACCGGCAACCCACTCTGTGTATTCGAGAACGGCGCAGGCTTGAGCGATGAGCACATGCAAGCTCTCGCCCGCCAGTTCAACCTCTCCGAGACCACATTCATTCTCCCGCCGACCGGCCCGAAGGCAGGCGCGAACGCGCGCGTGCGAATATTCACGCCCAGCTATGAAATGGCTTTCGCCGGCCATCCCACGCTCGGCACGGCGCACGTCTGCCGCGCGCTGAAGTTGGGCGGCGATTCGCTGGTCTTGGAAATGCAGGCGGGACTCATCCCGGTGCGTGCGCTGGGAAGCCGCTGGACCTTGACGGCGCCGGGCGCGACATCGCGCGAGCTCGATGTGCCTCGTGATGCGCTGGCGGCGGCGCTCGGCCTCGAGCTTCGTGACATCGGCGAGCGGCCGCTGTGGGTCAAGGCCGGCAAGGAACAATTGGTGGTGCCGCTGACCTCGACGGATGCGGTGCGCAAGGCGGCGCCCGTGCCATCGGCCATGGCAAAGGTGCTCAGCGAAGACGGACTGAGCATGGCTTACGTTTTTTGCTCGAGCGGCAAGTCCCAAGCGTTGGCGCGGTTCTTCTTCCCGACAGGCGGCGCGATACTCGAGGATCCCGCGACCGGTTCCGCCACCGCCAATTTCGGCGCCTGGTGCCTGGCAATGCAGCAAACCCTGCCGGTTCAGATGCAAATCTCTCAGGGCGAATTCGTCGGCCGGCCTTCCACTCTGTTTCTCGACGTGAATCGCGACGGCCAAGTCTTCGTCGGCGGCGACGTGTTTGAAATCGGCCGCGGGAGCGTTACTCTTTGAGCGCAGTCGGCGCGCCGATGGTGGCGCTCGCCCATTGCAGTACCGGCTTGAGCCGCGGCGATACCATGGCAAGCGCCGTGTCGAATTTGACCCATCGCGCCTCTTGGTGCTCCGGGAATCCGAGCTCCGGATTGATCGGCAGATGCACCCGCGTATCGCTGCTGCGCGCGATGTAGTAACGCGAAATTTTTCCCTTGTTGTAGGGCCCCGTGTCCATGAAGTCCGTACCCCAATCGAACGCGAGGTTTTCCAACGTGGTCTCCTCGCGCACCTCGCGCAACGCCGCGTCCAAGGATTGCTCTCCAGGCTCGACCAAGCCTTTTGGAAAATCCCAGTTCCGATAAGCGCGCAATAGCAAATACAGCACGTCCGGTCCGGCCGCATTCACCACCACCACCCCTGCGGAGAGTCTGCGGGAATGCGTGCGGCCGTCGGGTGTACTCAGACAGACTCCTAGGCCGCCGCCGACAGGGGCGAGCGAATGAGGTGATCGAAGGCACTCAAGGAAGCCTTCGCGCCCTCGCCCACCGCGATGACAATCTGCTTGTAGGGTACGACGGTGCAATCCCCGGCGGCGAATACCCCCGGCACCGAGGTCTGTCCCCGCGCATCGACTTCCACTTCGCCGCGCGGCGATAGCTTGACCGTCCCTTTGAGCCAATCGGTATTCGGGATCAGCCCGATCTGCACGAACACGCCGGCGAGTTCGATGCCGCGCATCTCGCCGCCGGAGCGCTCCTTATACTTGAGGCCGGTGACTCGCTGTCCGTCGCCGATGATTTCGGTGGTTTGCGCGCCGGTGATCACGGTCACATTCGCAAGACTCATCAACTTGCGCGTCAACACCGCATCGGCACGCAATTGCGGATCGAATTCGATGAGGGTGACGTGGCTGACCAGCCCGGCAAGATCGATCGCGGCTTCGACGCCGGAATTTCCGCCGCCGATCACGGCGACACGTTTGCCCTTGAACAGCGGGCCATCGCAATGCGGACAGTACGCGACGCCGCGATTGCGGTATTCGCGCTCGCCGGGCACGTTGATCTCACGCCAGCGTGCGCCGGTTGCGATCACCACGGACCGCGCCTTGAGCGAGGCTCCGCCGCTCAAGCGTACTTCGAGCAGTTCGCCGGGAACCAAGGCTTCGGCGCGCTGCAAATTCATCACGTCGACATCGTAGGTGGTGACATGCTGCTCAAATCCCGAGGCCAATTTGTGGCCCTGGGTCTCCTTCACCGAAATGAAATTCTCGATGCCGACCGTATCCAACAGCTGTCCGCCGAGACGCTCTGCGGCGATGCCGGTGCGAATGCCCTTGCGCGCGGCATATATGGCCGCCGCGGCCCCCGCCGGCCCACCGCCCACGACCAGCACGTCATAGGGTGCTTTCGCGTTCAATTTCTGGGTCTGGCGCACCGCTGCGCCTGCGTCCAGCTTATGGACGATTTCCTCGAGTTCCATGCGGCCTTGTCCGAAGGGCTGGCCGTTCAGAAACACTGCAGGCACGGCCATCACTTCGCGGCGCGTGACTTCTTCCTGGAACACCGCGCCATCGATCATGGTGTGGCGGATCTTTGGATTCAGCGCCGCCATCGCATTCAGCGCTTGAACCACGTCGGGACAGCTTTGGCAGGTGAGCGACACGAAGGTCTCGAAATTGAAGTCCCCGTCCAGATTGCGGATCTGCTCGGCGATCGCCTCGTCGATTTTCGGGGGGTAGCCTCCGGTCTGCAGCAACGCGAGCACCAGAGAGGTGAATTCATGGCCCATCGGCACACCCGCAAAGCGCACCTGCGCCGCGGCACCGGGCCGCCGCAGGGCAAACGAGGGTTTTACCTGGCTTGCGTCGCGCTGCGCGTCGAGCTTCACGAGGCTGGAAAGCGACTCGATGTCGTGCAGCAGTTCGAGCATTTCTCGTGATTTCTCGCTGTCATCCAAGGACGCAACGATTTCCACGGGCTGCGAGATCCGCTCCAGGTAACCCTGTAATTGAGTCTTCAGGTTGGTGTCGAGCATTCTGCGCTCCGGTATGCCTTGTAGCTTAGTCGTTGTGCCGCGAGCCGCTTGGGAAAACGGCCCGGCGTTTGGCGCCGGACCGTCGACTGGCAGCTCCTGTGGCTCGCGCTTAGATCTTGCCGACCAGATCGAGCGAGGGCTTGAGCGTATCGGCGCCCGGCGTCCACTTCGCGGGGCACACTTCGCCCGGGTGCGCAGCCACGTATTGAGCGGCCTTCACTTTGCGCAGCAGTTCCTTCGCGTCGCGGCCGATGCCGTTGTCATGCACTTCCATGACCTTGATCCTGCCTTCGGGATTGATCACGAATGTTCCGCGATATGCCAGACCTTCCTCCTCGATCAGCACTTCGAAATTGCGCGCCAGCGCGGCCGTCGGGTCGCCCACCAGCGGGTACTGCACTTTCTTGATGGTGTCCGAGGTGTCGTGCCACGCCTTGTGCGCGAAGTGCGTGTCGGTGGATACGCCATAGACTTCCACGCCCAATTTCTTGAATTCGGCATAGTTGTCGGCGAGATCACCGAGCTCGGTCGGACATACGAAGGTGAAATCGGCAGGATAGAACACGAACACCGACCACTTGCCCTTGAGGGTTTCGTTTGTCACGGGCACGAACTTGCCGTTGTGATATGCGGTCGCCTTGAATGGCTTGATTTCGGTATTGATCAGAGACATGGAGAACTCCTCGGGACAGGTTTTGAAACTGAAAAGCGATGATAGCAGCCGAACCACCATTAATCATATTGATTGTTGTGATGACTTTGATAGACTGTATCTATGGGTACCGATCGATGAATCTCAAGGACCTCAAATATCTGGTGGCGCTCGCGGACACCGGTCATTTCGGCAAGGCGGCGGAGCGCTCGTTCGTCAGCCAGCCGACTCTATCCGCTCAGTTGAAGAAGCTCGAGGAATATCTCGGCGTCAAACTGGTGGAGCGGAAACCGAAAAACGTGCAGCTCACCGAGGTGGGCAAGCAAATCGTGGTTCGCGCGCGGCGCATGCTGGATGAGGGCGAGGAAATCGTCGCGCTGGCGCGCAGCAATACCGATCCTTTCGCCGGCAAACTGAAAGTGGGGCTCATCCCCACCATCGGACCGTATTTGTTGCCCCGCGTCATGCCCAAAATCCGCAAAGCGGTTCCGCACCTCGGGCTCATGCTCTATGAGTACCAAACGGAGCCGCTGCTGAAGCGCCTGCGCGACGGAGAAATCGACCTCGGCATCATGGCGCTGCCGGTGCCGCTTGACGGGCTGGAGTCGCGGGCGCTCTACGAGGAGGCCTTTACCGTGGCACTGCCCAACCATCACCCGCTGGCTGCCAAGACGACCATCAAGGTGCAGGATCTCAAGGGCCAGACCCTGCTGTTGCTGGAGGACGGTCATTGCCTGCGCGATCAGGCCTTGGAAGTCTGCAACCGCGTCGATGTCCGCGAGGCTGAGGACTTTCGCGCAACCAGTCTCGAGACCCTGCGCCAGATGGTGGTTGCGGGTCTAGGAATCACATTGCTGCCCGAACTGGCGGTGGAATCGCCGTTCGGATCGCAGCGCGGTTTGGCCATTCGGCAATTCAGCAAACCCACGCCCTCGCGAAGCGTCGGCGCCGTATGGCGCAAGTCCAGCACGCGTGAGGCCGCCATCGCGGCGGTGTGCGACGTGATGGGCGGCGCAATGGCGAAAAAAGCATAGGAGCCTGTCTGAGTATTCCGCGTGAGCCGCGTTGGCTCTGCAAGGGAGCGGATGCAAGGCGCGCGGCGCAGGCCGTGGCGGGTTCCACGGACAAGCCGCGCAACACCGCAGACGCCCCTTCCAGAGCCAACCCTTCGGGAGCGGACGGATTTGCCTTCATTCATCGTTGTCGCCTCCTCATTGGGAGCATACCCAACTTCGTCGGCTCCGCCTCGACTGAAGGCAAATCCGTCACGCTCGCGGCCACGGGGAATACTCAGACAGGCTCCTAGGGATTCAAAGGACTCGAGTCGTCAGGGCGGGCGGCGATATTTCGTGACCGCCGTCTCAGACCCGGCAGGCGCGTAGGGCTAGATGCCGATCATTTCACATATTGCGCGCGCCCGACCCGGCAAAATG
This sequence comes from Steroidobacteraceae bacterium, assembly GCA_035318305.1. GTDB lineage: Bacteria > Pseudomonadota > Gammaproteobacteria > Steroidobacterales > Steroidobacteraceae > Bog-1198. The sequence goes on from DATHFB010000071.1 coordinate 18,926, forward strand.
GCTTTGCCATGAATGCCCGCACCATTGCACAAGGAAAACCTGCGCCCATTTCCCCGCGCTTCGATCGTGAATTCATCGAAGAGCACAAACTCATTGAGCGGTACTTGGAAAACAAATTGCCGCTCAAGGGCGCACGCGATCTTGAACAGTGGTGCCGCGCGCATCCCGATTACTTGAATGAGCTGATGCTGCCGGAACGCGCCCAGGCCAGCCTCAAACTGCTGGAGGCCAGCGGCCGACCGCAGGACCTGGGAGAGCCGACGCCCCCGTGGTGGAAGAGCATTCATGTTCTCATCGGCTTGTGCGCGGTGACTTTCATCAGCCTGGCGGGGTTTTGGGTGCTGGTGGGGAAATATTCAATTCTTCAGGGAAAACTCGAAGACACCAAACGCGTGATCAGCCAAGGGCCGCTGGTGCAGCCGGCCACCGAAAAAGCGATATTTGTGTCGCCGGATCATGGACCCGGCATGGACCGCGCGCGCATCAGCTTGAATCGAACTGCGCCGCTGCTGATGGACGTGCACATCGATCTTGGCTACACCCAGCAACTGACGCAATTTCGCCTCTTCGTCGACAAGCAAGATCAGGGCCGCGCGCTGGTGCTCAACAACCTGCTCAAAGACTCGAATGGCGAACTGCGCGTGACCTTGAATTCCACCGGCCTTTCGGCCGGCATTTACAACGTGCGAATCGAGGCGCTGCCGCCGCGCGGCATTCCGATTCCGATAGGCTGGCTGATACTCGACGTCAAGTAAGCATCGGGCGACGCTCCTGCCCCAACCGCCGCGCCGCGTTCAGTCGTCGCGCAGCGTGACGATGGGCGGCGTGTTGACCACGCTTCGCGTAGCCAGCGTTCCGCTCAGTCCGACCAGGACCGTGCCGCACACCAAGCCTGTGACCCACACCCAGGGATCGAGAGTGTACTCGAGCGCGAACAGCCGCCGCGCCAATATCCATCCCACGCCCGTCGCACCGAAAGCCGCCAAGGTGCCCGATAGAAAACCCAGCGCCGAAAATTCCGCCGCCACGCCCTGCAGCACGGTGCCGCGGCTTGCGCCCAAGGTGCGCAGCATCGCGCTTTCATAGCGCCGCTCATCGCGGGTCGATTGCACCGCTGCCAGCAGCACCACGACTCCAGCCGCCAGCGTGAATAAAAACACGTACTGCACCGCCAGCGAGGCGCGATCCATGATGTCGCGAATCTGTTTCAGAATCGCATCCACATCGAATACTGAAATCGTGGGAAATTGACGCACCAGATCGGCCAGCGACGGGCGCTGCGCTGCTGTGAGAAAAAGGCTGGTCATATAGGTTCCGGCGGCGCCATCCAGCAGGCCCGGCGGAAACACCAAAAAGAAATTCGGCCTGAAACTATCCCAGCGTATTTTTCTGATGCTGGCCACTTCCACGGTCAGCGGTTCGCCGGCCACATCGAAACTTAGGCGATCGCCGATCTGCAAGTGCAACGCATCCGCATATTCCGAAGAGATGGACACCAAGGGCTTGCCGGCATCCGCAGCCGTCCACCAACGGCCGGCAATCAGTTGGTTGTCCTCCATCACATTGGCCGACCAGGTTAGATTCTGTTCGCGCTCGACGTAGCCGCGGGCGGCGTCGCCCTGCAATTTCAGCGACTGCGGCGACTGCGCATTGATGGCGGTGATGCGCGCGCGCACCATGGGATACATTTGCGGTGCGCCAAAGCCGTGAGAGGTCAAGAATTCTTGCAGCGCCTGACGCTGATCAGGGCGAATATTGACCAAAAAATTGTTGGGTACATCGCTCGGCAGGCTACGCCGCCAGTCAGCCAGCAAATCGCCGCGGACCACCGCCAGGAGCAGCAACATCATCAACCCCAGGCCAAAGGCGACTATTTGCACCACGCTGCCGGCGCCCCGCCGCGACACATTGGCAAGCCCATAGCGCCAAGCCACGCCGACCCCGCCGCGCAGGCGGCTGGTCAATCGCACCAACGCGTAGCCTGCCAATGTCAGCACCACGCCCACACCGAGCACGCCGGCCAGGACGCTCAAAACCAACTCGGTGTCCCGCACCATGCTCCAAAGAATCGCGAACAAGGCCGCCAGCGCCAACAAATAGCTCACGCCGTAACGCAGCGGCGGTGCAGTCACGGTCTTGCGCAATACCCGCGCCGGTGGCGTGCTCTTCAACTGCAGCAGCGGTGGCAACGCGAAGCCAATGAGCATGGCGAGCACCGTGACCAGTGCGATCGGCAAGGGCGACAATGAGGCCGCGGGAAGCTCACTGGGGATCAGGCTCTTGAGCAGCCACACCAATCCTGATTGGGCCAGGTAGCCCAGAAGCGTTCCGATGGCGACCGCAAACAGCGCCAGCAGCGTCAGCTCAATGATGGAGATCGCGAGCACAAAACCCTGCGCGGCGCCCATGCACTTCATCAATGCGACGGCGTCGATGTGGCGCGCGGCATAGCGCCGCGCACCCATGGCAACGGCGACGGCAGCCAGCAACACCGAGGCGAGGCTGGCCAGATTGAGAAATCGGCTGGCCCGGTCGATGGCGGATTTGAGCTGACGGCTTGACTCCTCGACGTCTCTCAATCGTTCCCCCGGCGCTTTGGATTGGCTCAAAAACTCTCGAAAATCGGCAACTGCCGCCGGGTTGCCCGCAAACAAAGCCGCATACGTGGCGCGGCTACCCTCCTGAACCAGCTGGGTGGAGGCGATGTCGTCATAGTTGAGCAACGCGGCAGGCGCGAGATTCACGAATCCCGTGCCCTGGTCAGGCCGGTAATCGAGAACCTCGGTGACGCGGAAAGTGGCCGTGCCGATGCGCAGAGACGTCCCCAGTTCCAGTTTGAGCTGCGCAATGATGCGCGCGTCGATCCAAACCTCGCCGTGACCGGGCACCTTTGTGGTGGTGCGCGGCACGCCGAAGGGCGCGTCCGCAATACGCACGTGCCCGCGCAAGGGATAATTCGATGTCACGGCATTGAGCGCCGCCAACTGGCTCAACTCGCCGCTGAAGATGGCGGTGGGAAAGGAAAGCAATTGCGCGCTGCGAAGGCCGCGTTTGCGAGCCTCCTCGAAATAGCGTGCCGGGATCGGCGTGGGCGCTTCCAGGCGCAAATCCGCCGCCAGCACCTCAGCCGCTTGCAAGCCCACGCCCTGTGAAATGCGGCTGGTGAAGAAGCCAACCGCGGTCAGCGACAGAACCGCCACCACCAGCGCCAGAAGCAGCACGGACAGCTCGCCCGACTTCAGGTCGCGCCAGAGGTTGCGTAACGCGAAGCGCAGGACTTGCATCAATTCACCGTGTGCCCGGCATCGAGTTCCAGCACGCGATTGCAGCGTTTCGCGAGGCCGCGATCATGCGTGACCAACACCAGCGTGCTGCCGCTGCTGCGATTGAGTTCGAACAGCAGATCGGTGATGCGCTGCCCGGTCGCCGTATCCAAATTGCCCGTAGGCTCGTCGGCAAAGAGCAGTGCGGGATGGGTGACGAAGGCGCGCGCAATCGCCACGCGCTGCTGCTCGCCCCCCGACAATTGCTTCGGGTAATGCGCAAGACGCGACGTCAGTCCCACTTGCGCAAGCGCCGCCGCCGCCACTTGGCGCGCGTCGCGCCGGCCGCCCAGTTCCAGCGGCAGCATGACGTTTTCGATGGCGGTGAGCGAAGGGATGAGATGAAACGACTGGAATACAAATCCGACATGCTTGCCGCGAATCGCCGCTCGTCCGTCTTCGTCGAGTTCCGTCAGGTCGATGCCGGCGATAAACACGCGTCCGGTGCTCGGTGAATCGAGTCCCGCGAGCAACGCCAACAGTGTGGATTTGCCCGCGCCGGAAGCTCCAACGATGGCCAAGGTCTCGCCGGTTCGCACGTTGAGGCTTACATCGGCGAGAATGGTGAGGGAGCCATCAGGGCTTGCGACAGTTTTCGATACGTTCTTGGCTTCGAGAACGATCTGTTTGGCTTCGAGATTGACTTGATCTTGCATTCAGGAGCGCTCGTGAGACGGCTTTTCGCCCTATTGGTCTTGATCGTTGCATCCGCCTCGGCCCAAGCCGAAGCACCGGTGATTCTCGTATTCGGCGATAGCATCAGCGCCGGCTACGGGCTGGCGCGCGTAGAACCAGGCTGGGTGGAATTGCTCAAGACGAGGCTCAATACGGAAGGGTACGGTTACCAAGTCGTCAATGCCAGTGTCAGCGGCGAGACCACGGCGGGCGGACTCGCGCGTCTGCCGCGCGCGCTCGAACTTCACCACCCGAAGATCGTCATTCTCGAACTGGGCGGCAACGATGGTTTGCGCGCGCTGCCCATCGCCCAAATGCGCGCCAATCTGACCCAGATGGTGGCGGTGGCGACCGCCGCCGGGGCGAAGACATTGCTGCTCGGAATGCGGATGCCGCCTAACTACGGACCCGAGTACACGGGGCAATTTGCTTTGGTTTTCAGCGATTTGGCGCGCGACAGAAAGCTGCCTTGGGTGCCGTTCCTGCTGACCGACATCGCCCTTTCCCAGAGTCTACTGCAGGGCGATGACATTCATCCCAATGCTGCCGGACAGCCGGTATTGCTCGAGAACGTCTGGCCGGCGCTCAAGCCGTTGCTGCGCAAATAGGTCGGCCGCGAGCCTACCGCGCGCCTACTGGGGAGCCGTCAGTCCGCAACGCCGCCATGACTCGAGCACGTGCCCTTGCGCGGCTCAGTGCGGGCGTCCGATCGGCAATATGCTGTTCACCTTAATGACAAAGCGCGTGTACTGGCCCTGCGCAACGCCCTCCAGCACCTTGCCGTCGACAGTGACATGCGTATTCTCGCCGATGCTGTCGGGAAGTTCCGTGAGCCCGATGAGTTGCACATCATTCGCCGCCAGACAGTGAAAACTTTGCGGCGGGGCATAGATGTATTGAGTCTTGTCCAATATCAGAATCGGCACCGTATCGATGCCATCGGCGCGCGGAAATTCACGGAAGTGCACGCGCCCTGAGAAGTCGTGCCTGACCTGCAGCCACAGGCATGGACCGCTCCCGATGACGCAGCCGGAAAGCGCAATGCACCAGCTGACGCCGATCAAGCGCCGCAGATTTCTGATCATTCCAAGCTCCATAGTCCTCAAGTCTGCGCCGCGCGCCGCGTCTTGCATATCCAAATGACGGTAGTGTACCTGCAAGGTGCGCGCACGTTGCTGGCTTCATGATCCGATGCTATACACGCGTTACAAATTAAGAGGCATACCCGCTTGGATCGAAACTGGCTGAATCAATACCCGCCCGGCGTACCCGCGGACATCGACCCTGACGCCTATCCATCGCTCAAGGAGGCCATCGAAGAGGCCTTCACGACTTTTCGTCGGATGCCGGCCTTCACCAACATGGGCGCGACCCTCACTTACGCGCAACTCGACGAACTCAGCCGGGCCTTTGGCGCGTGGCTGCAGCACAAAGCAGGGCTGGTCCGCGGCGATCGCGTGGCATTGATGATGCCCAACATTTTGCAGTATCCCATCGCGCTGTTCGGCGCGCTGCGCGCGGGCATGGTGGTGGTGAACACCAATCCTCTGTACACGCCCCGCGAACTCGAACATCAATTGAAGGATTCGGGCGCCAAGGCCATCGTCATCGTCGAGAATTTTGTGCACGTGCTGCAGCACGTGCTGCCGCGCACGGATTTGAAGAACGTCCTCGTTACCGGCGTCGGCGATTTACTGGGCATGCCGAAGGGCATGATCGTGAATTTCGTTCTGCGGCATGTGCGCAAGCAAGTTCCGCCCTGGAAAATGCCCGGCGCTTTGTCGTTCAAGAACGCACTGGGAATCGGGCTCGGACTCAAATTGGAACCGGTGAGTTTGGGCCCCGAGGACATCGCCTTCCTGCAATACACCGGCGGCACGACGGGAGTGGCCAAGGCCGCGGTGCTCACCCATCGCAACATGGTGGCCAACCTGCTGCAATCCCTGGCATGGATAAGGCCTGCGCTGCAAGCGGGCGGCGGCCGCACCGTGATCACGGCACTGCCGCTGTATCACATCTTCGCGCTCACCAGCAATTGCCTGGCTTTCCTGCCCTTGGGCGCGCGCAATGTCCTGATCACCAACCCCAGGGATTTTCCGGGATTCGTGGCGGAACTGAAGAAGTACAAATTCAACTTCATCAGCGGCGTCAATACGCTGTTCAATGCGTTGCTGCACTCGCCCGGTTTTGCAAGCGTGGATTTCAGCCAGCTGCGCGCCACTTTCGCCGGCGGAATGGCCCTGCAGCGGACGGTCGCGGCGCGTTGGAAGGAGGTCACGGGCTGCAGCATTGCCCAAGGCTGGGGGCTCACCGAAACCGCGCCGATGGTTACCGCCAACCCCATCGGCTTGCCGTTCAACGGATCAGTTGGGCTGCCTGTTTCCTCGACGGATGTCTCCATTCGCGACGACGATGGCGCGGAACTGCCAGTCAATGGAGTCGGTGAACTCTGTGTATTCGGACCGCAGGTGATGCGCGGCTATTGGAACCGTCCTGATGAAACCGAGAAGGTGATGTTCGGCGACTGGCTGCGCACCGGCGACATCGGCCGCATGGACGCCGAAGGGTTCGTCTATATCGAGGACCGCAAGAAAGACATGATCTTGGTATCGGGATTCAACGTCTACCCGAATGAAGTCGAGAGCGTCGCCGCCGCGCATCCCGGCGTCTTGGAGGTCGCTGCGGTGGCGCAGCCCGACGAGAATTCCGGCGAAGTCGTCGCGCTGTTTGTCGTGAAGAAAGATCCGAACCTCACCGCGGAAGCGTTGATCGCGTTTTCCCGCAAGGAACTGACCGGCTACAAAGTGCCCAGGCATGTGTATTTCCGCACGGAACTGCCCAAGACCAATGTGGGGAAAATATTGCGCCGCGCGCTGCGCGATGAGCTGCGAAAGCCGGAAGGGTAAGCAGCCGCGAGGCAACGAAAAGACGCAGTTGCCTCGCGGCTGCTTACCCCTCCTGACGGAAAGTTCAACCGATCAACATCACGACGCCGAAGTGACTCGCAATTTGAGGGCGCGCAAGATTTCCTGCAAATCTGCCAGCGGCGCCGAGCAGTTCATGCCGGTGCACAGGTAGGCCACCGTTCCTGCGTTCGCGCGCTTCGCCGCCAGTGCG
>DATHFB010000072.1:0-3789 GCA_035318305.1 Steroidobacteraceae bacterium
CCGCCGCGAGCCGCTCGATCATCAGCGCCTGACATCCGCCATCGACGGGGCTGACCGACTGGCGCGCCATCAGCGCTTGAGTCAATTGCAGGGTGCTCGACATCAGAAGCGCAGGACGGGCCGCTGAAGCCGCAGATTGACCCACAATCCGAATCCGCCCAAGACCACGGCGCTGATCAACACCCACGCCGGCATCGTCAATCCCAGAAACTCCCACGTCACCTTGGCGCACTCACCGGAACCAGTCAGCACCTTGACCAGCACCTCGCTCAAGGAAAAAACCTTGAGCATGAAGTCCAAGGATGCGCCGCACGCCGGCACGCTGCCGGGCGGTAGACTGATAATGTAGAGATGGCGCAACGCAATGCCTATGGTGGCCAGCGCGGCCAGCGACAAGAGCACCGCATACAGCCGCCTGCCGAAGGCCGCGGGATCGTGAAGCGCCGCAATCAGGAACAGCACCCCCAACACGAACACCCCGACCCGCTGAAAAATGCACAGCGGACAGGGCTCCAAATGCATGACGAACTGCGCGTAATAGGCGTACCCCAGCAAGCACGCGCAGGCCAGAAAGCCGAGAAGGTTGCCGCGTCGCGCCGTCATCAACGGCGCATGAGGGCGTGCGCCGCGTCGATCTGCTTCGCCACGTCCTCGAGCGAGGAATGCCGAATGTCCTTGCCGTGCACCATGTAGATCACATATTCGCAGATATTTTTTGCATGATCGCCGATGCGCTCCAAGGCACGCACGATCCACATGATCTCGAGCGCGCGACGGATGGTGCGCGGGTCTTCCATCATGAAGGTGATGCACTGACGCTGGATCGAGTCGTATTCCTCATCCACCATTTTGTCCTCTTGGGCGGTCTTGAGTGCGGCCTGAGAGTCCATGCGGGCGAACGCATCCAGCGCATCGTGCACCATCTGCGCCACCTGCCTGCCCAGGTGTTTGACCTCCCGGTACTTGTCCGCCGGCCGCTCCATCGTGGCCAGACGCGATGCGATATAACCGATCTTTTCGCCTTCATCGCCGATGCGCTCGAGGTCGGTGATGGTCTTGATGATGGCGACGATGACGCGCAGGTCGCCGGCCGCCGGCGCTCGAATCGCCAGTATCCGGCTGCACTCCTCGTCGATCGATAACTCCATGCCATTGACTTTGTAGTCATCGGTCGCGACCGATTCGCCCAAGCGGCTGTCGCCTTCGACCAGTGCGGTAATCGCCTTGTGCAGCTGCTGTTCGACGAACCCGCCCATCTGCAGCACCTGGTTGCGCACCTTCTCCAGGTCTTCATTGAAGCGGCGGGAGATATGGTGGGTAAGATCGGCGGTTTCCATAGATTCAACCTTGCTGCACTACCAAAGTGCGTGCGGACAAAATACTGGCGTTCGTTTACATCCGATTGTAAGCCACGTCAACCATGTACGTAATATTTGTGACGTTCATGCACTTGCAGCGTTCCGCAGCTGCAGTTTCCAGATTCGCTGCTGGGGGAAGTGACAGGTAAAGGTACTGCCCTTGCCCTCCGTGCTCTGCACGTCCAGCCAACCGCCGTGGCGCTGCAGCGCATGCTTGACGATGGCCAGACCCAACCCCGAGCCGCCCTGCCCGCGTGAACGCCCCGCATCGACTCGATAGAAGCGCTCGGTAAGGCGGGGAATGTGCTCTGCGGGGATGCCGATGCCGCTGTCGATCACGGAGAAATAGGCCCCCTGATCGTCGGTCCACCAACGCATCCGCACTGCGCCTTCCGGCAGGGTGTATTTCAGCGCATTCACCAGCAAATTCGTGAACGCGGATTCGATCTCGTGCGCCGATCCGTACAGGCCATCGCTGGACTCCAAGTCCAACAGCACTTGGCGCGGCCGATCGGCACTCAGCAGCGCGTCGCGGTGCAGCCGTTCCAGCATGTGCGGCACGTCGATGGGCTCGCGCATGGCCTCGCCGTCGGCAGACTCCAGGCGCGACAACTCCAGCAGGTCGGCGATGATGGCGTTCATGCGCTGCGCCTGGGCGCGCATGTCCTTGATCGGGCCGTCCCAGGCCGGATCGACCGACGGGTCATCGGCCAAGGTATCCAGGTATCCGGAAATCACCGTCAGGGGCGTACGCAGCTCATGTGATGCGTTGGCGACAAAGTCCTTTCGCATGGCTTCAAGACGCATCTGCCGCGTCACGTCCCGCACCAGCAGCAGCGATTGGCCGCCGCCGTACGGCACCATTTGCAGGGCCAAAAACATGTCGATCTGCACCGGCGGCCGAATGACCAGCGGCATCGAGAAATCATCACTGTGCAAGTAGTGGGCGAACTCGGGGGCGCGAATCAGATTGTCGATGCGCAAGCCCACGTCCACCGGCCGCCTCAAAGCCAACAATCGCGCCGCCTGGCGATTGAACCAGACGATCTCGCGCTGCGGACTCAAGATGATGACCCCATCGGGCAGCGCGGCGGTCGAGCGGCGCAATTCGCGGTAAAGCTGTACCAGGCGCTGCTTGTGATACTGCTTGCGACGATGCAGGCGAATCACCTGGGCGATGATGTCGCCCCAAATTCCGCCGATGTTGGGGGGATCGATTTGCGATCGCAGGCGCAGCCAGCGGTCCACGCGGTAGAGATTCAGCAGCTGCCAGCCCAAGTACAGCCAGGCAGCGCCCAGGATCCAGACCCAAATAGGCCCGATCAGCAGACCTACACACAGGCCCAACAGCAAAATGCCCGCGAGCCGCGCGAGCGCGAAGGTCCACATCGCTGCCATGGGCTAGGAGCCTGCTCGCTTAGGCGTCTCGCGTCGAAAATCTATAACCCGCGCCACGCACTGTTTGCACCAATTTTTCCAAAGAAAATGGCTCGAGCGCCTTGCGCAGTCTGCGAATGTGCACATCCACGGTACGCTCCTCGACGTAAGTATTACCCCCCCAGACGCGGTCGAGCAACTGACCGCGCGCAAATACCCGTTCCGGGTGGGTCATGAAGAAATGCAACAAGCGGTATTCGGTGGGTCCCAGGGCGATTTCCCGCTCACCGGCGCTGACCCGATGGCTCGAGTCATCGAGTTTCAGGCCGTCGACTTCCACGATGTCATCGGCGCCCGCGGGTGCCGCACGCCGCAACACCGCCTGGATCCGCGCCAGCAATTCGCGCGGCGAAAAAGGCTTGGTAATATAGTCATCGGCGCCGCCCTCCAGACCGTTGACCTTGTCCTGCTCCTCCGCCCTGGCGGTGAGCATGATGACCGGAATTTCCTCGGTGTCCTTGGCGCGCTTCAGCGAGCGGGTAAGCTCCAGGCCGCTCATGTCGGGCAACATCCAGTCGACCAGCATGAGATCGGGCCGAACGTCCACGATGCGAGCGCGGGCCTCGCGGCAGTCCTCGGCCTCACGAACTTCATAGCCCGCGCGCCGCAATCCGAATGCAATCATGTCGCGAATGGCCTTTTCGTCTTCGACCACAAGGATGCGCCTGGCTGACATTACTATAGTCCCTTGATTCCAAAGCCGAGTATTACAGACTTCGATTGTGACAGTTCCATGACTATGGCGATCGAGTGGAAGTTTGGGCGGACGATTGGGCGGCGCGTTCCGCCTCGGTCAGCGCCACCTTATCTCTTAAATAGAGCGGCTTGAGATCGGCGGGGTCGAGTCCGCCGCCCGCCGCGAGCCGCAGCGCGCCCAGCTGCGCGAATTCGCGCGCATTAGGTAAAGCCAGATCGTTCCCCGGAAGAATCTCGACACCCGGAATCCGGGCAAGCTCCGGATAAGCGGAAAAACCGCGCCCAATGCCGATATGCC
>DATHFB010000073.1:0-2644 GCA_035318305.1 Steroidobacteraceae bacterium
CCGGCGATTTCGTCGCTGACGACAGTTTTTGGACGCTATTCGGCCTGTCGCCATCGGAGAAGTTCGACCCGAGACTCGTCATTCACGACGATGAACGCGAAACGGCAGCCGCGGCCATACGCGCCGTGCTCGTCGACCCCAGCAGCGATGCCATGCTGCCGGTGCGCCACCGAACCGCCAATTCACGGCCCGAACCTCAGTACGTACAAACTCATGTGCGCGTCTATCGCGATGCCGCCGGCGCAGCGACGCGCCTCATGGGCGTGACCTGGGACGTCACGAAGGAAGTGCTGCGCGCCTCTGAGTTGGAGAGCAGGGCCGCGCAGGAAAGCGCGCTGATCGAACGCTTGAACGTCACGACCAAAGCCGCAGGCATCGCGCCGTGGGAATTCGACATCAATTCCGACTGCTTTTCCTGGCATGGTCCGCGTCCGCCCTGCTTCGGGATGGACGATGTTCCCTTGAAGGACTACTTTCGGACCCTGACGAGCATCATTCTGCCGGAAGACCGCGGCGTCCTTCTCAGCACGCCTGCCGAAGCCATCGCCAAGAATATGGATTCCTACGAATACACGTTCCGCGTTCAGGGCGTCGACGGCCAAATACACCACATGCAGAACTACGCGCGCATCATGCGCGATAAACACGGTCAAGTGCGCTACATCGTAGGCGTTACCTGGGACGTTACGCGCGATGTGCTCACCACCCAGATGCTGAAGACCCGCGCGGAAGCGGCGCAGGCAGCGAGCCGGGCAAAGAGTCATTTCTTGGCCAATGTCAGCCACGAAATTCGCACGCCCATGAACGGCATCATCGGAATGACGGGCCTGCTGATCGAGACGCATCTTGATCGCACGCAGCGCGACTATGCGGAAACGATCCGCTCCAGCGCGGACTCTCTGCTGACCGTCATCAACGACATTTTGGATTTCTCAAAGATCGAAGCCGGCAAGCTGGAATTGGAGTCCATCGCGTTGGACCTGCGCGCCAATGTCGAGGATGTCGGCGCCGCCATGGCTTTTCAAGCCGCCACCAAGGGCCTGGAACTCATCGTCAACGTAGAACCCCAAATAACGGGGCGCGTACTCGGCGATCCGCAGCGCCTGCGCCAGTGCTTGGTCAATTTGGTCGGCAACGCCGTCAAATTCACCGCAGCCGGAGAAATCGTCATTGAAGTGCGCTCCCAGCAGGGCGCCAACGGCGATCCGCTGACGTACTTCGAAGTGCGCGACACCGGGATTGGAATTGACGAGAAGGCGCTCGAGACCTTGTTCCAGCCATTCGTTCAGGCTGATTCTTCGACGACGCGGCATTTCGGCGGCACCGGCTTGGGCCTGTCCATCGTGCGCCGGCTGGTAGAATTGATGGGCGGTGAAATCGGCGTCGCCAGCGAAGTGGGAATCGGCTCGCGGTTCTTTTTCACGTTGCCCTTGAAGCCCGCGGAGGCGAGTGCGCCGGAGCGCCGCATTCCCGGCGGTGCAGGAGGCCGCATACTCATCGTCGATGACAACGTCACCAATCAACGCGTATTGAGCTCGCAACTTGCGCATGCCGGCTATGCCGTGACAACCGTTGGCAGCGGGTCGGCAGCCTTGGATGAGTTGCAACACGCCACGACGTCGGATCACCCCTTCGAGATGGTCATTACGGATTTCCAGATGCCCGACATGGATGGCGCGATGCTGGGCGAGCGCATCATCGGCATGCCGGATCTGGCCAACACCCGCTTGGTCATGCTGACGTCGCTGGATCGCCACGGCGATACGCCAAGGTTGGCTGCACTTGGATTCGCCGCGTACCTCACCAAGCCCGTGCGGGTGCGAGAAATGCTTGATGCGGTCGCGCGCGTCATGAGCGGCGGGCCGCGGCAGTGGCAGATGGACACGCAGCCGATGCTCACGTTGAACATGCTCACACAATCGGCGGCACAGCAACGCTTTCGCGGCCATGTACTGTTGGTCGAAGACAACTTCGTCAATCAAAAGGTCGCAGTGAAATTCCTCGAGCGATTGGGATGCACCGTGGAAGTCGCGGGCCACGGCGCCGAGGGCGTCGCCGCTTGCCAGCAGCGGCATTTCGATATCGTATTGATGGACCTGCAGATGCCGGTCATGGACGGCATGACCGCCACGCGAAAAATCCGCGAGTGGGAAACCACCGGACATATTCCGATCATCGCGCTCACGGCGAACGCCATGACGGGCGATCGAGAGCTCTGCGAGGCCGCCGGCATGGACGGATACCTGACCAAGCCGATCGAAGTTGAGCGGCTGCGCAGCATCCTTGCAAAATACGGCTTGGAAAAAACCGGGCCCGACACCGTCGCGGTTGCGCAGCCGCCTGCGCCGGCGGCAACCCCAAAGCCGCCGGTCGATCTACGGGGATTTCAAAGCATTACCAACGGCGATGCTGCATTTGCGCAAGAATTGGCAGTCACCTTCATCGCGAGCGGTGAGCTGCAGCTGGCCGAGATGGCCGCCGCTGCCGCGCGAACCAATCGCGTGGCGTTGGCGCGGGCCGCGCACCAGTTGAAGGGCGCCTGCGCGAATATCCATGCGCACGCGCTGAAGGCTCTGGCGGAGCGGATGGAAAATGAAAGCGCTGCCGGCGACGCCCATGCGCTGGAGCGCTGCAATGCGCTGCT
>DATHFB010000074.1:0-2425 GCA_035318305.1 Steroidobacteraceae bacterium
CCACACTGGGTGCGGCGCTCCTTCGATCGCGCCGCCAAGACCTATGATGCAGCCGCGGTACTGCACGCGGAAGTCCGGGAGAATTTGTTGCAACGCCTGCATTTGACGACGCTGAACCCCAGTGTCGTCTTGGACGCCGGCGCCGGTACCGGCCATGCGAGCCGGTCGCTGAAGCGCCGCTACCCAAAGGCGCGCGTGATCGCGCTGGATTCATCGCAGAAGATGCTGCATGAGGCAAAGCGGCAGCAGTCCTGGCTGCGCCCCTTTGAGCGCGTGTGCGCCGATGCGGAGCTGTTGCCCTTAGGCGAAGGCAGCGTCGATTTGATCGTGAGCAATTTGATGCTGCAGTGGTGCAATCCGGACGCGGTATTCGCGGAGTTTCGCCGCGTGCTGGCGCCGCACGGCTTGTTGAGCTTCAGCGCCTTCGGCCCCGATACGCTGCGCGAGTTGCGCGCGGCGTGGAAACAGGTGGACTCGCACAGCCATGTTCATCAATTCATCGACATGCATGACTTGGGCGACGCGTTGGTGCGCGGCGGATTTGCGGCGCCGGTGCTCGATGTCGAGCGATTTACCCTCCAATATCTCGACGTGCGCAAGGTGGCCGCGGACTTGAAGGCCACCGGCGCGCACAATGCAACCGCCGGCCGGCCCAGAGGCCTCACCAGTACCCGAAAATTCGCTGCGATGCAGGCAGCCTACGAGAATTTTCGGCAGGAGGGCCGGCTGCCTGCGACGTTCGAAGTCGTGTTTGCGCATGCGTGGGTGCCGGCGCAATCGGCGCGGCGCACTCATGGGGACGCAGCGAGCGTGTCGCTCGAAGAAATCAAGCGTGAATTGCGCGCCCGGCGCGATAAATAGGGCCATCACCGATGCCCGGCCTCCCCGGCCTTACGCTATCCTTGCCGGGATGGAACAGCGCATTACGCTCGCGCCAAATTGTTCGCTCACGCCCTCGGGTGCGAAGGTTTTTTTTGGCGCTACATGCCTGTTTTCCTTGAGCTTTGCCCTGTTCTTCGTCCTACAAGGATTTTGGCCGATTTTGCTGTTTTGGGCTTTGGAGATGCTGGCCCTTGGGGTAGCCTTGCACGCCAGCCTGAAGCGGCGGCATTACACGCAGACCCTCGTTATTACGGACTCTCGCGTCAGCCTCGTGACCCGTTCACGGCGCGGCGAAGCAAAACAGGAGTTTGCGAGGCATTGGGCGAAGGTTAGACTTCGCAGTCCGCCAAGGCGCTTAGGGACAAGCCGGCTGACGATTGAGAGCCACGGACGGGCCTATGAGGTGGGCAGTTTCCTCACTGAGGAGGATCGGTGCCTGCTGGCGGAGCGTTTGGGTAGATTAGTCGGCGGCATGAATGAATCGCCGCCGCTTGAAGTTGCGAAATAGGGGACCTGTTTAGATGAGAGTTACCAGAGGCAATGTGAATCACAGCACTTCTCGGCCGCAAAAGCGGATTTCGGCGGCCGCGCTTTGCTTAGCCGCTTTAGGGTGGGCCGGCAGCGCCGGCGCCAATACCTCGAACGGCTACAACTTGCCGACAGGCGTGACGGACTTGGCGCGCGACATGTACGGCTTGCACATGGAGGTTTTTTGGATCTGTGTGGGCATTGCCGTGGTGGTGTTCGGCGCCATGATTTATACGCTGGTGAAATTCCGCCACTCGCAGGGCGCGGTTGCGGACACCGGCATGCTTCACAGCACCAAGGTGGAGATCATCTGGACCATTATTCCGGTGATCATCCTCGTGGTCATGGCGGTCCCCGCCGCGGATCTGATTTTGAAGCAGGAAGACACGCGCAATTCCCAATTGTCCATCCGGGTGACCGGCTATCAGTGGAAGTGGGAATACGCGTACATGGACACCGCGGAGGGCGTGGATTTCTTCTCCACCCTCGCGCGCGACTCGAATTTCGCGCGCCAACCCGGTTCCGGCATCGATCCCAATACAGTTCCCAATTATCTCTTGGAAGTCGACCATCCCTTGGTGATCCCCAGCGGCACCAAGGTGCGGTTGCTGCTGACCTCGCAGGATGTGATTCATGCGTGGTGGGTGCCGGACTTCGGCGCCAAGCGCGCCGCCATTCCGGGCTTCGTCAACGAACTTTGGTTCAAGGTCGATGCGGGCAAGGAAGGCATTTACCGCGGACAATGCGCGGCGCTCTGCGGCCGGGATCACGGCTTCATGCCCATCGTCGTGGATGTGCGCACTCCCGACGACTTCAAGAAGTGGGTCGATGCGCAAAAAGCCGCCGTCAAGCAAGCGGCGCTGCCGGCGCCGGCCGCGCCTGCCCCCGCGGCAGCGGCACCGCCGCCCACCGCGCAAGCTTTGCCGAATTAACGCAGTTATTTTTTAAGAGAGCTATCCGACTATGGCCAATGTTCACGCGAGCAACACCGCGCATCACCCCGATCACGCCGTCG
>DATHFB010000075.1:0-2110 GCA_035318305.1 Steroidobacteraceae bacterium
CCGCTCGAGCAGTCGGTCAACGGCGTCGAGGGGATGCTGTATCAATCCTCACAAGCGACTGCCGACGGCGTGATGACCCTCACCATCACGTTTGCGCTGAACACCGATATCGACAAGGCGCAGGTCCAAGTGCAGAACCGCGTATCGCAGACGCTGCCCAAACTCCCCGACGTCGTACAACGTCTGGGCGTTGTCACCAACAAGGCCTCTCCGGACCTGACCCTGGTGGTGCACTTGGTCTCTCCGGACAATCGCTACGACACGCTGTATCTGTCGAACTACGCGCTGCTTCGCGTCAAGGACGAACTCGCTCGCTTGGACGGCGTGGGCGATGTGCAGGTGTTCGGCGCCGGCCAGTTCTCGATGCGCGTCTGGCTGGACCCGGAGAAGGTCGCGAGCCGCGGCCTCACGGCGGATGATGTCGTAAAAGCTATCCGCGAGCAGAACATACAGGTCGCTGCGGGCCAGCTCGGCGCACCGCCGCTGCCGAGCGCGACGGAATTTCAGGTCGCGATCAACGCCAAGGGGCGGCTTACCAGCGAGGAAGATTTTCGCAGCATCATCGTCAAAGCCGGTGCCGCCGGCCAGGTCACGCGCTTGAAGGACGTGGCGCGCATTGAGCTCGGCGCCGACACCTATGCGCTGCGCTCGCTGCTCGATAATAAGGCGGCCGCCGCAATTCCGATTTTTCAGCGACCCGGCAGCAACTCGATCGCGATTTCCGAACTGGTGCGCTCGAAGATGCAGGAACTGAAGCGCGACTTTCCGCAAGGCATCGACTACCAAATCGTCTACGACCCCACTGTGTTCGTGCGGGGCTCCATTCATGCGGTGGTGCACACGCTGCTCGAGGCCATCCTGCTGGTGGTGTTGGTGGTCATCGTCTTTCTGCAGACCTGGCGCGCCTCCGTGATTCCGCTGATTGCCGTGCCGGTGTCGCTGGTGGGAACTTTCGCGGTCATGCACCTCTTTGGATTCAGCTTGAACGCGCTGTCGCTGTTCGGCCTGGTGCTCGCCATCGGCATTGTCGTCGACGATGCCATCGT
This sequence comes from Steroidobacteraceae bacterium, assembly GCA_035318305.1. Classification (GTDB taxonomy): domain Bacteria; phylum Pseudomonadota; class Gammaproteobacteria; order Steroidobacterales; family Steroidobacteraceae; genus Bog-1198. Next base: position 1,047 of record DATHFB010000075.1, read on the forward strand.
GGTGGTCGAAAATGTCGAGCGCAATATCGCCAACGGCCTGAAGCCCATCGAGGCCACGCGGCAGGCGATGCGCGAGGTCACGGGGCCCATCATCGCCACGGCCCTGGTGCTGTGCGCGGTGTTCGTGCCCACCGCGTTCATCAGCGGGCTCACCGGCCAGTTCTACAAGCAGTTCGCCTTGACCATCGCCATCAGCACGGTGATCTCCGCGTTTAACTCCCTCACGCTCTCACCGGCGCTGTCCGCGCTGCTGCTGAAAGAACATGGGGCGCCGCCTGATCGTCTGACCCGCATCCTCAATCGCTTGCTCGGCGGATTCTTCCGCCCGTTCAACAGCTTCTTCGCGCGCTTCTCGGCACGCTACGTCAGCGGCGTGGGCCGCGTCGTGCGCGCCGGCGGCGTCGCACTCTTTATATATGCCGGGTTGATTGGGCTTACCTACCTGGGCTTTGCGCGAACTCCGACCGGCTTCATTCCGCCGCAGGACAAGCAATATCTCGTGAGCTTCGCGCAGCTCCCCGACGCGGCGACGCTCGATCGTACCGAGGACGTGATCCGCCGCATGGGTGAGATTGCCCTCAAGCAGCCCGGCGTCGATCACGCGGTGTCTTTCCCCGGCCTCAGCATCAATGGGTTTACCAACAGTCCCAACTCGGGGATCGTGTTCGTGACCTTGAAGCCCTTCGAGGAGCGCACGTCCAAGGATCAGTCCGCCGGCGCGATCGCTGCCGCGCTCAATCAGCAGTACGCCAACTTGCAGGAGGCCTTCATCGCCGTGTTCCCGCCGCCGCCCGTCAACGGCCTAGGAACCATCGGGGGGTTTCGCATGCAGATTGAGGATCGCGCAGGCTTGGGCTTCGAGGAACTCTACCAGCAGACGCAGAACTTGATGGCCAAGGGCAATGAGAGCCCCGAACTGCACGGCCTTTTTTCCAGCTATCAGGTCAATGTTCCGCAAGTCGATGCCGATGTGGATCGAGAGAAGGCGAAGTCGCAAGGGGTGTCGGTGCAAGAGCTCTTTGACACCATGCAAGTGTATTTGGGCTCCCTGTACGTGAATGACT
>DATHFB010000076.1:0-35196 GCA_035318305.1 Steroidobacteraceae bacterium
CTTCTTTGAGGCCGTAGCGTTCATGCGATTCCTTAGGTGACCGCCTGCATCTTCTCGACTTCTTCGAACAGCCCTTCGAACAACGCACCCGATAAGTAGCGCTCGCCGGCATCCGGCAGAATCACCACAATGGTCTTGCCCGCGTTCTGGGGATCTTGCGCCAGGCGCACGGCGGCTGTCATGGCCGCACCGCAGGAGATGCCCGACAGGATCCCCTCGTCGCGGGCCAGGCGGCGCGCCATGGCGATGGCTTCCTCGTTGGTCACCTGCTCGACGCGATCGACCAGGGACATATCCAGATTATGAGGGACGAATCCCGCGCCGATGCCTTGAATCTTGTGCGGCGTCGGCGTCAACGCTTCGCCGGCACGCGTCTGGGTAATGACCGGCGAGGCGGTCGGCTCCACCGCCACGGTCACGATCTTTTTGCCGCGAGTGTTTTTGATGTACCGCGACACGCCGGTCAGCGTGCCGCCGGTGCCCACACCACTGACGAAAATATCCACCTTGCCGTCGGTGTCATCCCAAATTTCCGGGCCCGTGGTCTTCTCGTGAATCCCGGGATTGGCGGGATTCTCGAATTGCTTCATGAGAATATATTTTTGCGGATCGGCCGCGGCCAATTCTTCGGCCTTGGCAATCGCACCCTTCATGCCCTTCGCGCCCGGGGTCAAAACCAATTTTGCGCCCAGAGCCGCGACGACTTTGCGCCGCTCCATCGTCATGGTATCCGGCATGGTGAGCACGCAGCCGTAGCCGCGCGCGGCGGCCGCGTAGGCCAGCGCGATGCCGGTGTTGCCGCTGGTGGCTTCGACGACCGACATGCCGGCTTTGAGCGTGCCGCGCTCCTCGGCGTCCCAAATCATCGCCGCCCCGATGCGGCATTTCACCGAGTAGGCCGGATTGCGGCCTTCGATCTTGGCCAGAATGGTGGCGCCGCTTTTGCCGTCGAGGCGGTTGATGCGTATCAGCGGCGTGTGGCCGATGGATTTGGTATTGTCCTCGAAAACATGCATGTAGCACCTCGTGCACGAAACTTTTGTGGCTGATGAGGGATTTTCCTCCTAAGCGGAGGATAAATGCCATAGCAGTTTGTTATGAGCGGGTGTCGGCCCGTTATAAGCGCGGGGAACCTGTCTGCTACGCGCTCGGCACCATCGACAAGGGTTGCGGCCGACCGACGACAAAACCCTGCACGAAGTCGATGCCCATTCCCGTCACGGTATCGAGTGCCCACTGATCCTCGACGTGTTCGGCGACCACGCGGAAATTCAAGCTGCGCGACAACTCGATCATCGCCGCAACCATGGCTTGATTCACCGAGTCCCCGGCGAGATTCTTGATGAACGAGCCGTCGATCTTCAGATAGTCCATCGGCAAGGTCTTCAAGGTCGAGAATGAACTCAAGCCGCTGCCGAAATTATCGAGAGCGAATTCGCAACCCATGCCATGCAGCACGCCAATGAAGCGCTGCGCGTGATCGAGGCTGGCGACCACCGAGCTCTCCGTCACCTCGAAGCAGATGTCGGTCGGGCTCGCGCCGGTGTGATCGAAACAGTCGACCACGAATTCCAAGAATTCGGTATCGCCCAGCGTCTGGCCGGCAATGTTGATCGCGACGCTGCGTCCCGGCGGCAACTTCAAGCCGCCGCGGCCGAGTGCGGCGAACACCGCCTGCACCACCCAACGATCGATATGCGGCATCAAGCGATATCGCTCGGCCGCCCGGATGAATTCCGCCGGGGGGGCTGCCGGCTGGCCGTTCTCGGCTGCGAGGCGCACGAACACCTCGAGCGCCGGACCGCTCACACCGCCGGCCCGGGCATGCACGATGGGTTGGAAATAGAGTTCGAATTTGTTGTCGCGCAGCGCCCCCTGCAATTTGAGCAGCCAGTGAATTTCGCCGCTGTGCCGCGCACTCGCCTCCTCGCGGGCCGAGTAGACATGGACGTGCAAACCGCCCTGTTTCTTCGCCACATAGCAGGCGGAGTCGGCGGCATTCATGATGTCTTCGATGGTACCGCTGTCGCGTCCGATTTCGACCAGACCGATGCTGACGCCGACGTTGAAGATCTTGTCCTTCCAGACAAATCGAAAATCATCGACCGAGCGGACGACGTTGTCGGCAATTTGGCGCGCCTTTTCCAAGGGGCATCCGACCAGGAGCAGCGCGAACTCATCGCCGCCGATGCGCCCCACGGTATCCGAATCGCGCACCGCATCTTTGATGAGCGCGGCAATCTCGCGCAGCATGTTGTCGCCCGCGGTGTGTCCGCAGGTATCGTTGACGACTTTGAAGTGATCCAAATCCAGATAGCAGAGCGCGTGGCCGACGTCGCTGCTAAGGGCGGAGTCCGTGGCTTCCTGCAGCCGCCGTTCGAATTCGCGCCGATTCACCAACCCGGTGAGGGCATCGTGGCTGGCCTGATAGGTCATTTGCCGTGTCAGGCCGCGCAGCTCGCTGGTGTCATGAAGCACCAGCACCAATCCTGAAATATCCCTGCCCTCGAACTTCAGGGGCGTAACGCTGATCTCCACGAATCGCTCCGCACCGGCGTTCGCGGGCACCAGCAGCGCGCGTCTTCCCGCGACCAATTGACCGCTGGTCGTCAGCGCCTTGTGCACCGGATCGCCGAGCGATCGCCGATCGTTCTCATCCACCAACGTGGCAACCTCGGGAAAAGTCTTGCCCAACACTTGGGCGACCTGCTGACCCAGCAGCAGCTCTGCCGAGTGATTGATGTAGTCGATGCGCCCCTCCGCATCGACGGTGATCACGCTCTCGCCCATGGCATCGAGCGTCGCCATGGCGCGCGGCTTCTGCGAGACCACCTCCGGGATGGCGCCGGGCATCATTTCAAGCGCCGTGAGCAGCAGTGCAGGCTCCCCCGAACTGTCGATCACGGTGCTCGAGAGCTCCACGCGTGTGACTTGGCCCTGCGGGTCCATGAGCTCGATCTCGTAGCGCTCCGCCGCCGATTCGCCTTCCAAGCGCCGCTGCAAATTGTTCTCGACCAGCTCGACATATTCCGGAGCGACGAAATCGGTCAGCGGCCTGCCGACCACATCCGCAGCCTTCATGGCCAGCAGCGCCAGGAAGCGCGCGTTGGCGAATAGAATCACTTTGCGGTGCACGAGCACCGCGTCATGCACGGTCTCGACCAGACGCTGGAACAAGTGTTCGCGATCCTGAAGCTGCGCCCCGCGCAGTTCGAGATCTTCCAGCAATTTATTGACGGTGCCGCCGAGCTTGCCCAACGCACCGGGCTCGGTGCTGAGCGCGATGCGTCCGGATGCGCCGCCTTGGCTGATGAGATATTGAATTTGGCTCGAGAAAGCGTCGACCGCACGCTCCTGCCGCCGCTTCCATGCAACGAGCATGACTACGCCTACCGCCAGAATGGCCGCGGTTACCAACCACAACTCAAGGGAAGACAGGATCAACGCTGACCTCAATAACGACGAGTCTTAGCGGCGCTTAATATTTGGACGCCCTTGATGAGCTGGACACGCCGCGAACCATCGTGATGTGGAGAATAGCGCAAGGGACTCGCGTAGCCTGTCGAAATTGACCATAATCAGCGGCCTTAATCGCGCACGAGAAATCATGGATAACCTGACCGCTCGCCGGCAAATGGTGGATCAGCAGATTCGCACCTGGGAAGTACTCGATCCTCGAGTGCTCGATGTCTTTTCCGAAGTGCCGCGTGAAGCGTTCGTACCCCTCGAATACCGCGAGCTGGCATTTGCGGACGTACCCATTCCGATCGGATTGGGTCAATCCATGCTGGCCCCGAAAATTCAGGGGCGCATTTTGCAAGCCCTGGGGGTCATGGCCTCCGACAGCGTGCTGGAGGTCGGCAGCGGTACGGGCTATCTCGCTGCCTGCCTGAGTTTGCTGGCATCCAAGACCCGCTCCATCGATATTCATCCCCAATTCACCGCCTCGGCGACCACGAACTTGCGTGCGGTGCCGGCCGCGCGCGTGGAGTTTGAGACCCGCGATGCGTTTTCCGCCGCCCCCTTGGGCGAGTACGACGCCATCGCCGTCACCGGCTCGCTGCCGGTGTACGACGCACGATTTGAGCGGTCGCTGCGCATCGGCGGACGGCTGTTTGCCGTCGTGGGCGAAGCGCCGGTGATGGACGCCATCCTGGTGCGCCGGGTCGATACGGCCGAGTGGATCCGCGAAAGCCTGTTCGAAACCGTTATTGAACCCCTGATCAACGCCACCGCGGCGCAAAGGTTCGTGTTCTAAGCATGGTCAGCGAACTCAGCCCGCGAGAATTCCTCGATCGGCGGACGCAAGGCGAGGACATGACGCTCCTCGATGTGCGCGAAGATTGGGAAGTCGCGCTGGCGCCGGTACCGACGGACACCGTGCACATCCCCATGGGCGAGATCTCGGACCGGATAGGCGAGCTGGATCCGAAGAAGGAGACGGTGGTGATCTGTCGCTCGGGCGGCCGCAGTGCCCAGGTGGCTGATTTTCTCGAACGCCAGGGGTTTGGAAAAGTTTTTAACCTCTCCGGCGGAATTTTGGCCTGGTCCCGGGTTATAGACCCTAGGATTCCACAGTATTGACCCGCTTTGAGTTAGTGATATAGTAGTATATAACACTATACTACCGGCCTGGGGATGTGCCAAAAGGGTAATTCATGAAGCGACTTTTGACTGTTTTTGCCCTGTATCTGGTCGCGAGCGTCCCTGCTCCGGCAGCGGATCTACTGGTGGTTTATCAGCGCGCACTGCAAAACGACCCGCAGCTACGGGAAGCGGAGGCAACCCGCCTGGCCGCGCTGGAGGCTAAGCCGCAAGCCCTGTCGGCCCTGTTGCCCCAGCTTTCCGGTAACGGCCAGATCTCGCGCGAGCGCGACACGGGGTCGATCAACCAGACCCAGGTGCTTGCCCTGCCCCCATGCAGTCCCGCAATACCGGCCGGCGCGCCGTGTGCTGCGGCGGGTACGCCCACGACGGTGACCGAATCCTTCCCCTTCAGCGGCAAGATCGATACCACTGTCCACCACTACACCGTTGACTTGAAGCAAAGCCTGTTCCGCTGGGAAAACTGGCAGGCGCTGAAGCGCGCAGACTCGCAAGTGGCGCAGGCCGAAGCGGATTATCAGGCCGCCCAACAGGACCTGATGGAGCGCGTCTCACAGCGGTATTTCGATGTGCTCGGCGCACAGGATGACCTCGAGGCGCAGCAGGTTGCGCTGATTTCGGTTACCCGTCAGCTCGATCAGGCCGAGGCCCGGTATCAAATCGGACTCATCGCCGTCACCGACGTGGAGGAAGCGCGCGCCTCCCACGACAGCACCGCGGCGGCCGTCATTGCCGCCAAGCGAGCGCTCGCCTCCACGCAGGAACTGCTGCGGGAAATCATCGGCGACCCGTTTGACCGCCTGGCACGTCCCGTCGAACCCTTCGAAATGGCGAACCCGGACCCGATCAGCGAGGACCGCTGGGTCGAGATGGCCCTGCAACAGAACCTATCGCTGGTGTCGAGCCGCCTGGCCGCCGACATCGCGCGCGAAAACGTCTCGGTCGCCCGCGGCGGCCATTTCCCGACGCTGGACCTGGTGGGCAGCGCTGGCAAGCTCACGAACAACCAGTTCGACGTGTACCCCGATGGCAGTCCCGCGGGCGGCACGTTCGTGGACGAACGGCAGCGCTCGATCGGTATTCAATTGACGTTTCCCATTTACTCGGGAGGCTTGGTTTCTTCGCAAGTTCGCCAAGCTGTTTATCAGCATCGGGCAGCCAAAGAGCGTCTCGAGCGGGTGGCACGACAGACCGAGCACGATGCGCGCGACGCCTATCTTGGGGTGCTCTCCGAAATATCGCGGGTCAAGGCGCTGCATCGCGCCGTCGAGTCCAACCTGATTGCGTTGCGCGCCACCGAATCCGGCTATGAAGCGGGAACGCGCACCGCCGTCGATGTGCTGCAATCGCGGCAGCAGTGGATTCAGGCGCAAACGGACTATGCCCACAGCCGCTATGCCTACATGCTGGATGTGATCAAGCTGCAGCAGGCGGCCGGCATGCTGTCTGAACAGAGCCTGCAGCGCATCAACGCTCTGTTGACGGATGCGCCGCCACCGCCGCCGCAGACTGATGTGCCTCCGGCAGCGAAGGTTCGATAAGGGCGAGCAGCCGCTCGACGCTGCCGCGATTAGTCTCGATGATGTCCTTGCCGATGTCACCGATGCGTCGGCGTTCGGCGGGCTCGTCGAGCAAGCGCTGCAGCGCAGCCGCCAGCCCTTCAGGGTTGGCCACTTGCAAGGCCGCGCCGCGGCGCAGTAGCAGCAGCGCAATTTCTTTGCCGTTGAAATGAGACGGTCCCGTCAGCACCGGCAGACCCAGCGCCGCAGGCTCGAGCAGATTGTGCCCACCGATCGGCACCAGGCTGCCGCCGACGAAGGCCACGTCGGCGGACGCGTACAGCGCCATGAGTTCTCCAATCGTGTCCACCAACAACACCTGCGTGTCCATCGGCAAGGCACCGGCCATATCGCTGCGGCGCGCGAATTTGACGCCGCGGCGCGCCAGCAAATCAGCGACAGCGGCGAAGCGATCCTTGTGGCGCGGCGCCAATAGCAACAGAGAGTCTGGGCGATGCGCTTGCAGCAAAGAATGCGCCGCGAGCACCTGCTCCTCCTCGCCGGCGTGAGTACTGCCGGCGGCCCAAACGAGTTTGGAGCCGTACGCGGCACGCAGGACCCTGCCCGCCTCGATGATGGCGGTGCTCACGGCCAGGTCGTATTTCACGTTGCCTATCACGCGGGTTTGATTTGCGGAGGCGCCGATCAATCTGAATCGCTCGGCGTCCTCCGCGGATTGCGCCGCGACCGTCACGTTCGGCGTGAATACGCTCGAGAATAAACTGCCGAAACGCCGATAGCGCGACACCGATTTCGCCGACAGACGGGCGCTGGCGAGAAATACGGGTACGCGGCGCCACTCGCATTCGCGCAACAAGTTCGGCCAGAGTTCGGTTTCCATGATGACGGCGACGCACGGCCGAATCCGCTCCAGAAAGCGACTGACCGAGCCCGGCGTGTCGTAGGGCAAGAAGCGAATGCTCGCGACATCGGCGAACAAGTCCCGTGCCCGTGCCCTGCCCGCCGGAGTTGCCGCGGTCACCGCCAGAGCAAGCTGCGGGTATCTTGTATGCAGCGCGCGCACCAGCGGCGCTGCGGCCGACATTTCGCCCAAGGAAACCGCATGCAGCCAAATGCTCGGCGAAGGCAGCTTCGCTCCCAAACCGAAGCGCTCCGCCAAGCCCTGCCAGTAGCTGCGATCGCGCACGCCGCGCCACAAGACCACCCCGAAGGCGATGGGCGCAGCCGCTCGCGTCAGCAAGGAATAGATGAAGCGCAACCGCTACTCCGCCTGATATCCGGCCAACAACTGCTCCCAGGCTGCCGGCGTGAACCGGTCCGGCGGCAAGCTCATCGATATCTTTGCCAGCGAGCGCTCGAGCCGCTGCAAATTCCGCAACGTCCACTGACCCGGCGTGCGCAGCCGTCCGCGATCGAAGTCGATCACGCTGATAGCCTGGTTGCCATCGAGCAAAATGTTGTGCGCATTCAGGTCGGCATGATCGACACCGTGACCGTGGAGGCGTGCCAGCGCGGCCCCGATGGCCCGCCAGGTACTCTCCGGCAGAGGACTTCGCGCGAGCGCCGCGCTCAACGGTGGCGCATCCGGGATGAGCTGTGTAATGAGGTCGCACCGGTAGGTCATGCCGGTGCGCCGATAGAAAGCGGCGACGGGCTTGGGAACTCGCAGACCTCGCTGCACAAGGTAGTCGAGCAATCGCCACTCGGCGAAGGCGCGCACCCGATCCTCGCCCAACCACCAGTATCGATCCTCGGACAGTCGCGCGATGAAACCTCCCCGGCGGTAGTGGCGCAGCACCAGAGGCTGAGATGCAGGTCCCACGAACCATGCCGAGCCGCGGCCGCCCGAGGCGGCGGTGAGTTCACCGCGTGCAGACCAATAGTTCGGATCGAACAGCGACTCGGCGGCGCGCTGCTGTGCATTGCCAATGCCATTGGGATCAGCCAGCATGACGCCCGTTGCAGTGGCAATGCGTTGGCCGCCCTTTATCATTCTTATGACCACCTTAAGCTTCAAACCGCCGCTGCAGCGCGTGTGTCTGCTGCGTCTCTCGGCAATCGGCGATACCTGCCACGCGCTGGCGGCGCTGCGCGCCTTCCAAGCGGCGTGGCCGGAAACCCGCTTTACCTGGATCATCGGTAAACTCGAAGCCAAGCTGATGACGGAGCTCCTTCCGGAAATCGAGTTTATCATTTTTGATAAAGGCACAACTCTTCGCGAATGGCGGCGGCTGCGGACAGTGTTGCGCGGACGGCGCTTCGATTTGCTGCTCGACATGCAGTTGTCCTTTCGCGCCAGCATGCTCAGCCGTTTGGTCGATGCACCCATCAAACTCGGCTTCGACCGGCAGCGGGCGCGCGAACTGCAGTGGTTGTTTACCAATGCGCAAATTGAGCCCGCAACTTCGGAGCATGTGCTCGACTCGTTCATGGGCTTTGCACGGGCCTGCGGCATCACGCCCAAGGCTCCGCACTGGGATGTGCCCCTGCCGCCGGGGGCACTCGACTACGCGCGCCGGATCATCACCGACCAACGCCCCACACTGTTGATCAGTCCCTGCTCCAGCCACGCGATGCGCAACTGGCCGGCCGAGCGCTACGCCGCGGTGGCCGATCATGCCGCCCAGGTTCATCACATGCACATCGTGCTGGTGGGCGGCCGCAGCTCTGCCGAAGCCAAGATGGGCGCGGCGATCATCGCAGCTGCGCAAACTACGCTGGTCAATCAAATCGGCAAGGATACCCTGCCGCAGCTATTGGGCCTCATGTCGCACAGCACCGTGCTGTTGTCGCCGGACTCCGGGCCCGCACACATGGCAAGCATGGTCGGGCTGCCGGTGATCGGCCTGTACGCGGCCACCAATCCTCAACGTGCCGGCCCTTACTACAGCCGCCAATGGTGCGTCGACAAATACGATCAGGCGGCGCGCAAATTCTTGGGCAAACCCGCCGCGCAAATCCCCTGGACGACCAAGATTGAACGCCCGGGCGTGATGGATCTGATTGCCGTGAGCGATGCGACTGAGAAACTCGATGCCCTCATCCTTGCGCAAGAAATTCGCTAAAATGCCGCCATGAACGATATCAAAGTTCCCATATCGCCCGGCGAATTGCTGGATAAGATCACGATCCTGCGGATCAAATCAACGCGCATGAGTGATCCGCAAAAAGTCGCCAACGTGCGCATGGAGCTGCAGGCGCTCGAAGAAACTTGGCGAGGCTCGGCATTCGCGAGGGCCGGCATTGAAGCCGACGTGAACGCGTTGCTCGAGGTGAACGAGCGTCTATGGGTGATCGAAGACGGCATACGCGACAAGGAACGGGCGCAAGCCTTCGATGCCGAATTCATCCGGCTCGCGAGAGCCGTCTACTTCGAGAACGACGAGCGCGCAGCCATCAAGCGGCGCATCAACTTGAAGCTCGGCTCCAGTATCGTCGAAGAAAAATCCTACGCCGAATACAAAGCCTGAGCCCCGCTGCAAAGCCTGAGCCCCGCTGCAAAGCCTAAGGCCCGTCGGTCTCCGCCTTGATGTCGGCAGGACCGGTGGCGCTTCGATTGAGCGTGTACTCGGCGCCGCAGTAAGAGCATTTGGCCCAACCCGTCGACTCGATCGCCAGATAAACCTTGGGGTGCGAATTCCACAGCAACATGCCCGGCATCGGACATGAAAGCGGCAAGTCGGCCATGTTGATCGTGTAGCGATGCAGCGCGTTCGGCACGATCAATTGATGTTTGGAATCGTCTTGGACCATCGCCGGCATAACCATCACTCCAGTTGAACTTGTTTCGGTTGGGATGCGAATCCGCGCGCCCGCAGCAAGCCGTCGATCCTCGGATCGGCGCCGCGAAAATTCCGATACGCTTCGGCAGGATCGACGCCGTTGCCCACCATCATGATGTCATCGTGGAGGCGTTTTGCAACGGCCTTGTCGTACGGGCCGCCGGCTTCCGTAAAAGCTTCGAAAGCATCGTGATCCAGCACTTCGGCCCACAGATAGCTGTAATAGCCCGCCGAATACGCATCGCTCGAGAATATGTGCGAAAACTGCGGCGTGCGGTGGCGCATGACCATTTCCGCGGGCATGCCGAGCGATGCCAAAGTCGTGCGCTCGAACTCACCCGGATCGATGGGCCGATCGCCGGCCAGGTGCAATTTCATATCGACCAGCGCCGACGCCAGATATTCGACGGTTGCAAATCCCTGATTGAAGGTGCTGGCCTTCTTGATCTTCGCGACCAACTCCTGCGGAATCGGCTTGCCGGTTTGGTGATGCAGCGCGAATCGCGACAGAACCTCCGGCGTGGAGAGCCAATTTTCATTGAGCTGGGATGGAAATTCGACGAAATCACGAACCACGTTGGTGCCGGCAAGCGACGGGTATTTGACGTCGGAATTCAGGCCATGCAATGCGTGGCCGAACTCATGGAACAACGTCACGGCATCGTCCCAACTGATCAATAGCGGGCCGCCGCTTTCGTCTTTCACGAAATTGGTATTGTTCGACACGATGGGGGAGATTTTGCCGTCCAGGTCTGCCTGGCCGCGATACTCGCTCATCCACGCACCGGAATTCTTGCCCGGGCGCGCATAGGGATCGAAGTACCAGAACCCCACATGGGCGTCGGCGGCATTCTTCACCTCCCAAACGCGTACATCGGGATTGGCGATCGGCAGTCCCGACACCTGTATGAATGTGAAGCCGTACAGCTGTCCTGCCGCCCAGAACATACCTTCGCGCAGCTTTTCGAGCTGCAGGTAGGGTTTGACCTCATTCATGTCGAGATCATATTTCGCCTTGCGCACCTTCTCGGCGTAATACCGGTAGTCCCAGCCGGCGATCTTGATTCCGGGCTGCTCGCGGTCCGCGATGGCCTGCATGTCGGTCACTTCCTCGTGCTCGCGGGAGACCGCAGCCGGCCATATCTGCATCATCAGATTCATGGCAGCTTCGGGCGTCTTGGCCATGCTGTCGGCCACGCGCCAATGCGCATGCGTTGCGAATCCCAAAAGTTTTGCGCGTTCCGCGCGCAGCCTCAGGATCTCGGTGATGATTTTCTTATTGTCGTGGACATCGCCGTTGTCGCCGCGGCTGTAGTAGGTACGCCAGACTTTTTCCCGCAAATCGCGCCGATCCGCGTAAGTCAAAAACGGATCCATCGAGGAGCGGGTATTGAGAATCGCCCATTCCGCATTGCGGCCGCGAGCCGCGGCGGCGGAACGCGCGGCGGCGCGCAGCGGTTCAGGCAAGCCCGCCAGATCCTTCTCGCACTTCAAATACAGCGCATAGTCCGCTTCGTCGGCCAACAGGTTCTGGCTGAAATTCGCAAACAACGCGGCCAGCCGCTCGTTGATCTGCGCAACGCGGATCTTTGCCGTCCCATCGAGCTTCGCGCCGGCGCGCACGAAGTTCGTGAAGTAGAACCAACAAAGGCGCTGCTGGATGGGCGTGAGGGCTCCCATGGAACCGTAGACGGCTTGAATGCGCGCGAACAGCGGCACGTTCTGGTGGATCTTGTCCGAGAACGCGGCAAGCTTCGGCTGCATTTCGCGCTCCACCGCCTGAAAATCATCGGTGCTCATGGTCGAGGACCAGACACTGTAGATCGTGCTCACCCGATTGAAGGTATGGCCGCTGCGCTCCAGCGCCGCCATGGTGTTGTCGAAAGTCGGCGCGGCGGCATTCCTGGCGATTTTGTCGATTTCGGCCAAGTTCTCAGCCATGGCAGCCTCGAGCGCGGGTTTGATGTCCGCGACTCGGACCTTGTCGAAGGGCGGCACGCCGCCGGCAGGTCCGACCCACGGCGCGAGCAGCGGATTCACCGGTGCCGTAGAAAAGGCTTCCGAGGCTGCGCTTAAAACCACGATTTAGATTTCCTCGGCAAGATGGTTTGGCCGGCTTCCGGCGACCCGCGATTTTGCTCGCCGGCGACGTGAAGCGCAACGCGTTTGCCGCCGGGCAGGTTAAGTTGCGGATTCAAAAGTCGCACTCCAGATCTCGCGCAGCCGATCGCGTGTTTGCGTATATGGCGCTGCTGCAACGATACGCTCGCCATCACCCTCGAGCGACAAGTGATGCAGCACCATGCGGTAGCTGATGTACGCCTCCTTGAGCCACGCCGCCGTCGCGCCATCGAGCACGCCGACAGCCGCCAACCCCTCGAGCTGGCGAATATTGTCGGTGTAAGTCAACAGTTCCGGGTGGGCCTGCGCCGCCGCCAAGACCCAGTACTGCACCAGAAACTCGATATCCGCGATGCCGCCGGCATCCTGCTTGATGTCGAACTGCCCGGCGCCTGAACGCGACAACTCCCGGCGCATGCGAAGGCGCATTTCCAACACGTCGGCCCGCAAGGTGTCCCGCCGCACGGCCACCGACAAGGTGCGGCGGCGCACCGCCTCGAACGCGCCGCAAAGCTTTGCATTCCCCGCCACAGCCCGGGCGCGCAGCAACGCCTGATGCTCCCAGGTCCACGCATCTGTCTGTTGGTAGCGTTCGAAGGCATCGATGCCGGTCATCAGGAAACCGCCCTTGCCGTTCGGCCGCAGACGCATATCCACTTCGTAGAGGCGCCCGGCGGCCGAATGCATGGTCAGCAGATGCACGATGCGTTGCCCCAGGCGTAAAAAGAATATGCCGTTATCCAGCGGTCGCTCGCCATCGGTCAGTTGAATACTGCCGGTCGAGTCATGCAGAAACACCAGATCAAGATCCGATGCGTACCCCAGCTCCAGGCCGCCGAGCTTGCCGTAGCCTGCAACCGCGACCACGACCGGGCGCAAATGGCCAAGCTCTTCGCCGCAGTATGGCGTGCCGTACATCTGCGTCATTTGTTGCCAGGCAAGATCCATGCAGCATTGGATGATCAGTTCCGCAATGTCGGTGAGCCGGTCGCTGACGCGCATCAACGGCAAGCGGCCGGTCAAGTCAGCAAGCGCTACGGCAAAGACCGCCACCTTTTGAAATTGCCGCAACGCCTCCACCTGTCTTTCCGGATCATCCGGCGACAATCGCTCGGTGCGCGCCGCCAATTCCAGCGTAAATCCTTGGCGAGACGGCAGCTCATCGAATGCCTTGGCATCGATGAGCTCATCGAGGAGCAACGGAAAATCTGCGATCTGCCGCGACAAAAAACCGCTGATGGCGCACACGTCGATCAGCCGATCGAGCGCCGCCGGCTGTTCCTTGAGCAGCGCCAGGTAGGACGCGCGCGTGCCGATCGCTTCCAGGACGCGAAGCACCCGTTGCACGACGATGGCCGGAGCCGCATGTTGCGCCGCCAGCTTCAGTAAGCGGGCAAGAATGACGTACAGCCGCCGATGCCCTGCTTCATCGAGACGGCGGTACGGCGCTGAATGACGAAAGGCCTCTAAAATCGCCGCCACCGCCGCGGTCTCGCCGCCCGGAAAGCCGCCGTTGGTCAGTTCCTCTTCGATTTTCGCATCGTCCGAGTCGAGCCACGCGACGCCCTCATCGTCGCGGCGCTGCGCGCCCGGCGCGCCGAACAGCAAGGCATCGAATTGCGCCGCCACTTTGCCGAGAGTCGACTCGAGGCGCGCTGCCGTGCCGGGCCAGTCTTTCAATCCCATGCTCAACGCCAGCCGCGCGCGATCGAGCGGATCTTCCGGCAAGGCGTGGGTTTGCTCGTCGCGCATCATCTGCAGTGCGTTTTCCGCCTTGCGCAGTTCCAGGTACGCAGCGGTCAGTTCTGCAATGTCTTCGGCCGACATGAGTTTCGAGCCGCCCAGCAGCGGCAATATTTCCAGCAAGGCGGGATTTTGCAGGCGACGGTCGCTGCCTCCCCGCACCAGTTGCATGGATTGCACGATGAACTCGACCTCGCGAATACCCCCTTTGCCGAGCTTCAGATGATGTTCGAGGTCGCGGCGCGACACTTCGCGCACGATGAGCGCCTTCATGCCGCGCAGGGATTCAAACACGCCAAAGTCCAAATAACGACGGTAGACAAATGGGCGTACGAACTCGTCGTAAGCGGAGGCATAGGCGTCGGCGCCGACAATGGCACGCGCCTTGATCCATGCGTAGCGCTCCCAGTCGCGGCCATGTTGCTGCAAGTAGTCCTCGAGGGAAGCAAGGCTGACGACCAAGGGCCCGCTCTCGCCGAACGGGCGCAGACGCATGTCGACGCGAAACACGAAACCGTCGGCATTGCGCACGTCCAGCAGGCGAATGATTTCGCGGCCAAGCCGATTGAAGTATTCCTCGTTGTCGACGATGCGCGGCCCGCTGGTCTCTCCAGCCTCGGAAAACAGGAAAATCAGGTCGATATCCGATGAGAAGTTGAGCTCGCGGCCGCCCAGTTTTCCCATTCCTAAAATGATGAACGGGGATGACGATTCGTTCGAGTTATGAGGCCGGCCAAAAATCGGCAGCAGGTGCAACCGGGCTGCCGACGCGGCGGCGCGGATGGTTGCGTCGGCCAAGTCGGACACGCTTTGCAACGTGTCGATCACGGGCGCGATCCCGATGATGTCGCGCCAGGCAATGCGCAACATGGCGCGCCGGCGCCACTCACGCAGCGTGAATTGAGCCTGCTCAACCGTGGATGCCGTTGCCGCTTGGCGCTCGTAATCCGCATTCGTGAGGTTCGACGCACACGCATCGTGCCGGGAAAACCACGCGAGCGATTGCGGGTCCTGGATCAAGGCGGACGCGACAAACTCACTGGCAGCCACCACGCGCGGCAGCTGCGCGCGGTGAGCTTCAGCCAGCGCTTGGTAAGCCTCCAGAAAGCCTTCCTGCGCCCGTGCGCGTTCCCACCAGCGCTCCACGGAATCGCGCAATTCCTCCGGGACGGAACCTATGCAGTGAATGGGAATGGAAATAGGGATGCTCATGGCGCGCGGCTGAGTCGCTATCGAATCGCCAGCATGAACACCCGCGGAAAGGGCAGCAAAACACTGCCGTCCGCCAGAGGCGGGTAGGCATCGGCGATCGCGGCGGTATAACGCTCGAGGTAGGCGCCACGCTCGGCATCGCTCAGCGGTTCGATGAACGGTCTGAGACCGCTGCCCTTGAACCACTCCACGATTGCCGCTGCGCCTCCGGAAAGGGAGTGATAGTAAGTGGTTCGCCAAAAATCCAGCTTCGCGCAAAGCGGCCGCAACAATTCGTGGTACCAATCGATGCCGGCCAGCGGCGTTCGCGCAGCCGCAGCATCGGCGAGCTTGGCCGCCCAGGGACCCTCCGCGGCAATCTTTCGCATGAGGCGATGTGCGGGTCCATCCAGATTATCCGGCATTTGCACCGCCAGCCCACCCGCAGGGGCGAGTTTCCCGATGAGTTGCGGCAACAGCGTTTCATGATGAGGAACCCACTGCAGCACGGCGTTCGCCAGGATCACATCGAACGGCCCGCCGAGCTTGCAGTCTTGCACGTCTTCCACGGAAAAAGTGGCCTGCGGCAGACGCCGTCGCGCCGCCGCGATCATGTCGGGCGAGCTGTCCATGCCCGCGACTCGGGCTTCGGGATAGCGCGCAGCCAAGACTTCGGTCGAATTGCCCGGGCCGCAGCCAAGATCGATCACCGAACGCGCATCGATGGGCGGCAATGCCGCGAGCAGATCGCGCACCGGGCGCGTGCGTTCGTCCTCGAAGGCGATGTACTGTTTAGCGGACCAACTCAATTCAATCCCGTCAACCAAGTGATCACCGTGCTCTCGAGGGCAATACGATGATCGGACCAACTGTGGTCCGTGTCCACGTGCATCGCGGTGATTTTCTTCCCGCCTTTGGCCTTGATCGCGGCCACCAAGGCGTCCGTCTGTGATGCCAAATGATCGTTCGCCGTCAGCGCCAGTACCGGAATGCGCGCCAGTCCCTCCGCAGTTCCAGCCACCACGAATTCCTTTGCGTGCGCGGTAAGCTCAGCGACCATGCTTTCGGCGGTGACATCGGAGAGTGTTTCCATGTCATCAGCCATCTGCGCTACTGCCTGGGCGTGCGGCCGCTTGCCAAGCAAGCCCATGTCCGCCATGGAGATCAGGATGGCGCCAATCAGCACATGATCGTGGGCTGCGGTATGCGCGACGACCCAGCCCCCCATGCTGTGACCCGCGATGGCGATGCGGGTAGGGTCGACACCCAGCTTCAATGCGTTTGCTGGATTTCGCAGGTATGACAAAACCGCATCGGCATCCTCCAGATTCTGCGCAAATCGAAATGGCCCCGGGCTGCCCCAGGAGCCGCGGTAGTTGAAGGTCACCGCATTCCAACCTGCGCGGCGCACCGCCTGCGCCAAGTCGAGATTCTTCTCATTTCCCGGCAATCCGTGGCAGATGACCAGCGTGGGACGCGAACCGGCACCGGGCGGCGAATACATCAATCCGTTGATGAGCAGTCCATGACTGGGGATGTGCAGCACCGTCATGGCTGCCGGATGCGCCGAGTCCGCGGGCGGATCCGTGAAGATGGCCGGCGGCACCGATTGCGCCGAGGCCCCCGTCCATGCGAAGCCGAAACTCACCAACGCAAACAATAACGACACTCGCATCACGAACACCTCATGCAAAGAGCGGGCGGCAGAAGGACCCCCCTATGATAAAGCTTAATCGACGGCATTAATCCGGTACGCGTGATTGCCGATCAACAAATCGTTCCACATAAAGCGCCACAGGATCGCGGCCTGCGCATACCGTGACAACAACTGCGTCGTCACAGGGATAAAAAGCGCCAGCGCATACAGCGGGACCAGCCATGCCCGATCGATCTTCCATGAATTCTCGTCTCGAATCCTCCATGAATTCTCCCTTGTTTCTTGATCGTTCTCGTTAGAGTCGGCGCCAATTATGGCAGTCGCGTGCAGCGATTAGGGCTTTTTGAGGCGGCCGCGTCCGGCAAAGCGATCGCCTACCTCAAGGAACCGCTCGCATCACGTGGAGTTTGACGGCCGACGGATGCCCGGAATCGTGATAGACGGTGTTTTCCGCGGTCTTCATCAGACGATTCTTGCCGAGCGGTTCACCGGTGTTCGGGTTCACATCGAAGCGGGGGAAATTGCTGCTCGAGATGTCCAGACGGATGCGATGACCCTTCTTAACCACGTTGGCGGTGTCGAACGGCCGGATGACCATGGCGTAAATTTTGCCGGGCGACAGCAATTGGCGCGTCTCCGAGCGATCACGATAGCTGGCGCGCACGATGCCGTCGGTAAGATTCATGTCAAACCCAGTCGGAAAATCCGCACTCGGCGGATACACATCGATCAGTTTGGCTGTGAAGTCCGTATCGGTTGCCGTCGATGACGCGTACAACGTGACTTCCACGGGGCCGGCCAACACCACATCTTGTTGGAGTATCTCGCTCTCGAAGACCAGCACGTCGTTGCGAGCGCGCAGTGGCAGATAGGGAGGACGCGAACCCGGCATATCGGGACGTTCCCGCTGGTTGTAAGCGCCGTCCTTCAAGCGCTTCGAGACTCCCCCGCCGATCGTGGGCACGGGATGAGCGGGATCGAATTGAAATACGGTCGATCCTTGCTCCGATGTCGAAGGCGCATGCGCGTTCAACGAGCCGTCTGCATGGAGATAGAAAATCGAGGCGCGCGACTCAGCGGGCGGCCATTCCTTCGATTCACGCCACTCGCCGCCGTGGTACAGGCGCCCGGCCGCGTCTTTGTGGCCGTCGCCCGTACCCATCAGAAAATAGCGCACCGGCGCCTGCGTTGAACTCGGCGTCTCAATGCCTTTCAAATAGTAATCGAACCAGCGCAGATGAAAATTCGTGTCGAAATCCTTGATCGCCGCGTCTGCGCCAAAGTCCACATCGCCCGCGTAAGTTGCCGTATTGCCGTGGTGAGTCCATGGTCCGATCACCAGGCGCATCGCGGACTTTTTGAGCTCCGCAAGCCTGCGCCAGTTCTCGATCGTTCCGCGCAGATAGATGTCGTACCAACCGCCGACGTGCATCATGGGAACGTCCGCGGTCTGCGCGTAGAATTTTTCCCATTGCATTCCCAGCGTGTCCCAATGTGCGTCGTAGTCGGAATGCGTCGCTTCGTCCAGATAATAGCGTTCGTAATTCGGCGCGATCGACAGCGGGCTCAGTCCCTTGCGGATCGGCAGCGCTGCGTACCACGCGGTGACGTCCTCGTTCGACAGCATGCTTTTCGTGACCGGATCCTTGGCATCATCCAGTGCCTGCGACCATGCCCACGTCAGCTGACGGCCCATCTCGAACGCGCCGTCGTATCTCACACTGTGATCCCAAGCGTTGGCCATGCCTCCCATGTTGAGCAGCAGTGCGCGCAAGTGCGGAGGCGCGAGCTTCGACGCATCGGCCTGCGTATGTGCCGCGTACGAAGTCCCGTACATGCCCACTTTGCCGTTGCTGAACGGCCGGCTCGCCGCCCATTCAATCGTGTCATATCCGTCATAGGCGTCATATGAATAATACTTTTCGAATACGCCCTGCGAATGGTGACGTCCGCGCGTGTCCTGAATCATGACCACATAGCCATGCTTCGCCAGAGACTCTGCGATCGATACGGCCGCGGATTCCGACTTGTCGTAGGGAGTGCGATGCAGGAGCACCGGCAGCCGATCGGGCACCGGCACTTTTCCCGTTCCCGGGCGGTAAATATCGGTGGCCAGCTGCACGCCATCGCGCGCCCTGACCATGACGTCTTGCTGGCGGATGACATCGGGATATGTCTTCGGCGCGAGAGTTTCGGCGTGACCCGCGGCGGCCGCGAGCAGCCACGCCGCAGCGGCGAGAATTCCGGGGAATCGTTGGCGAGGCAGCGTCATCGGGGCTATCTTAACTTCCGAAATTCATCGCGCGCCTGTGGATGTTCAGCGAGGAGTTTCTCGAGGCGCGGCAGCCGGGAGTGAGCCGCGTTGCGCAATTCTCGCGGCGCCTCGCGATAAGACTCGCGAAGCAACGCTGCCTCCTGTTCGACCAGGATGGCCGCCAGCGTCGCCGCCTGCACGAGATCCTTTTCCGCCTTGGCGGGATCCTGCTTGCGGCGTGTGCTCGAGTAGAGATTGTGCCAAATCATGCGAGCCACGTCCGGCAGCGCGATCGGGATGCAGTGCCCGCCGGCGAGCGCCGCGGCGGCGCGGCTGCCTTCGAGCAGATAGTCGTAAAACGGAATCGTCTGCGCGTGCCATTCGAGTTCCGGAACCGCGACGATTTCGCCCAATAGGGGACCCGGGGCGAGGATGTCCACGCGTCGACCCTCAGCACCCGGCAGCTTCACCGACGTCGGCGGATTCTTGCCCGGCGTGCCCGGGATCAGGGTGAAGGGCAGCTGCGTCGCGTGCATCGCGGATAGAAATGAAACCGCGGTCGCCAGTTTCAATGTCTGCCGGCGAGCCAGCGCCACATCCTGCGCTCCGGCCGAAGGCGCCATGGCGCCGTACTCATTGAGCCAGCTCCGGTAGGCCAAGGTGCCGACCAGCACCATGCCGGCCTCGAATATTCTTCGGTTTCGCAGCTCAATGAGGACGCCGGCGGTACTTTTGTCCGCCACTTGATAGCCGAGCTTGGAGAGCGCCGCTACCTGCCTGGCCGTCCATTCAGCATCGGCAATTCGGCTCTGCATCGCTTCATAGGCCGCCGCATTGGCGGCCGTACCCACAAATTGTTCCGATCGCTTCCTCGGCACCGGGTAGTAGGAGCGGTACCAATATTCATGGCCGGTGCCGGCGCGCTTGACCAGGGTGCCCGGAGTACCGGGGAGCAGATCGCCGGCGGCGTTGGCACGCTCTTTGACTTCCGCGTAAAGCCCGCGGCTCGCGACTTCATGGAGGTGGTACAGAAGCTTGGGGGGCGACATATGACGCTGAGGCTATACGTAACTGCAACATTTCTGCGAGAAAATTCGCCGGTACACCGACAAAAGGCCTGATTCTTAGCCAAGACTCATCCGTCGCATCAGCCTCGATCTCGCCGATGGCTATGATGAAGAACTTGAGATGGAGATCGAACTCGCACTGCTCAAGCAATTTCACTACCAGGAGACGCCGAAGGCGCCGATCGTACTGCCGCAACGCGAGCATCACGAGCACTACTCGCGGCAAGCTGTACCGGCGGAAATGCTGGTGCCGGAAGTGTATTGAAAGGCCGCGTCGAAGCGAGGCAAACACCCATCAACACCCAGCAAAGCGCTATTCACATCATGGACGGTGTGCGGTAACCCACATAGCCAAGCGCAATCATCGCCCTCCCGCTTGAGGCGAGCGCATCCGCGCACGATTGCAAGCTGCGAGTAGAGTAGTATCGGATTGGCGATCGTGATTGGCAAAAGGGAGGCCAAATGCGCAAAGATTCGTATTTTGCCCAGAGGACGGCGAAAGGAGTTCGCTATCGAGGATTTCACGACGGGCTCACCTCGTTGCCGAACGCCAAGTACTTTCGCGCGCGGCTTGAGCAGGCGATCGGCCGCAGTGAGCCCCCGCACCAGTCCCTTGCGGTGCTGTGCGTCGGCCTCGACCTCGAAGACTTCAAGCTGACCCTCGACACCTACGAACACAACGCCGGCGATGAATTGCTGAAAATGATCGCTGCTCGGCTGGCTGCGGCCGCGCGTGCAGAGGACATGTTGAGCCGGATGGGGAAGGACCGGTTTGCGTACCTGGTTCCGGGCATGCTCAAACGCGACGAATTGAGCGATTTTGCAAGACATATCCTGGGATTTTTCTCAGCCCCTTTGGACATCGGCCGCTTGCAGCTCTGCCTGCGTCCCGGCATCGGCATCGCCATCTACCCCCGCAACGGCGCAAATGCCGAGACATTGCTCATGAATGCCGAACTCGCGATGTCCCGCGCCAAGCAATATGATACCGGCCATGCATTCATCGATTAGCGCCAACGACTTATTGCTGATCCTGGACAGAGACCCGCAGTCTCTGCAGGCTCTGAGAAAGGTTGCAGATAGCCTGGGTTGCGACCGTGTAGAAGCCGATTCGGCCGATGCACTCAAGGAGACTCTCAAGACCTCCCGCCCCACGATCGCGATTTTGGCGGTCGATAGCCTCGATGTTGACGGTCTGGCGGTGCTGGGAATTCTCGCGCAAGGGGACGCCCCGCCGGCGATGCTGCTCATTGGGACCGTGCACGCGCGGGTTCTTGCCGGCGCCAGGAGGGCGGCGGAAACACAAGGGCTCCGGGTGATCGGAGTCGCTGCTCGACCGCTCGATGCTGGTGCCGTCGAACTGCTCCTGATGCCCTATCTGAAGAGTGCGCCTCCGATTGCGCTCGGCGAACTCGAGACCGCGCTCACCGAGCACGAACTGATACTCGAATTTCTACCGAAGATCGATATCCGTACCGCTGACTTGAAAATGCAAGGCGTTGAAGCGCTGGTCCGGTGGCAGCATCCGCGTCGGGGCTTGCTGTATCCGAGCCACTTTCTCGGCCCCATGGAAGACCACGACTTGATGGTCCGGCTCACGGATTTCGTCATGACGGAGGCCGTGCGCCAAGCCAGCCAATGGCGCACGCAGGGCTTGCCGCTCGAAATGGTGGTCAATCTGAGTCCGAAGCTCATCACGGATCGTGAGTTCCCTGAGCGAGTCGCCGTCTTGCTGCGTGAAAACGACCTTCCGGCGCATCAGCTTGTGTTCGATGTGACCGAAGCGCCGAGCATCGAAGCCCGGGATCTGATGCTCGATGTGTTCACGCGCCTGCGCATTCTTGGCGTCGGGCTGACGCTCGATAATTTTGGCACCGGGGTGTCATCGCTCACGGAACTCTACCGATTGCCGTTCTCTGAGATCAAAGTCGATCACGCGCTCGTTGCCGACGTAGTTCGTGTGCGCGAGGCCATGCTGATCGTGCAAGCGATCGCCAATCTCGCACACACTCTGGAACTCGTGGCGTGCGCGGGAGGCGTTGAGACCCGCGAGGTGCTCGGATTCGTACGAAGCGCCGGTTTCGATACCGCCCAAGGCCGATTTTTCAGCGGTCCCGTCAAGCCGGCAGGGATCGAGCGGTTGGTGGCTACCTGGCCATGTTCCGAGGCGGCGGCGACAGGGCACTGGCGCGTCATGCGCTCTCGGAGCTGAGTCCTTATGGATCAGACGCGTCCTTATGGATCAGACGCGCCCTTATGGATCAGACGCGCCGATGGCGGAAATCTTTAGCCGCCGGCGCGGTCAGCTGGCCGCGTTGTCCGGTTGTCGCCAAGCTCGCTCGAAGGGCAGCCGCCAGGCGCTGGGAGCGATGAGCTGGTGGATGGCGTTGGGCCCCCACGACCCGGGCTCATAGAAACGAACCGGAAGCGGCGCCTCCAGCAGGTTGGTGGAAACCTCCCAAAGCCGTTCGATGCCGTCGGCAGTCGTGAACAGCGTGTGATCACCGCGCATGGCATCCAGAATCAAGCGCTCATACGCTTCGAGCACATCGCCAATGTGCCCCGTGTCGTGCATGGCAAACTGCATGCTGAGTTTGTCCAGACGCATACCGGGACCGGGGCGCTTGCCATAGAATGACAGCGACATCTTTGCGGCATCCGCCAGGTCGAACGTCAAATGGTCCGGGCCTTGCTCGCCGATTCCTGACCCGGTCGGAAACATGCTCTTGGGCGGCTCCCGAAAGGCAATCGAAATGATGCGTTGGCCTTCCGCAAGGCGCTTGCCCGTGCGCAGATAGAAAGGCACGCCGGCCCAGCGCCAATTGTCGATGTGACATCTCAACGCAATGAAGGTCTCCGTATCCGAATCGGGGGAGACACCTTCTTCCGACCGGTATCCCGTGTATTGCCCGCGGACGACATCGGCGGGCTTGACCGGCAACATGCTGCGAAAGACTTTGTTTTTTTCCTCGCTGATGGGTTTCGGCTCCAGAGACGTCGGGGCCTCCATCGCCATGAAGCCCAGAATCTGAAACAGGTGAGTGACCACCATATCTTTGTATGCGCCGGTCTGCTCGTAAAAACCGGAGCGCTTGCCGAGGCCCAGCTTCTCGGGTACATCGATTTGCACGTGATTGATGAAGTTGCGGTTCCAGATCGGTTCAAACAAACCATTGGCAAAGCGGAAGGCGAGAATGTTTTGCGCGGCCTCCTTGCCGAGAAAGTGATCGATACGGAAGATCCGATCCTCGTCGAATACCTCGTGCAGTTTGTTGTTCAACAAAACCGCGCTCGCGAGGTCCGTGCCAAATGGCTTCTCCATAATGACTCGTGAGCGGTCGACCAGATCGGCCTCCCCCAAGAGGCGCACCGCGGACAATGCGGCGTTTGGCGGCACGCTCAGGTAGTGCAGCCGGCGGCACTCAACGTTGAAACTTCGTTCCGCCTCCAACACAGCCGCCTTCAGCACCGCGGCACCGGCGCTCAACGGTACATATTGAAGATTGTTCGAGAACGCATCCCAGTCGCTCTGTGCAACTTTGCGCGTGGAGAACTCGGTGAGCGCGTCCCGCGCCAGCTGCCGGAAGCCCCCAGCGTCCATATTCTCGAGTGAGACGCCGATGATCCGGCAGCCCGGGATGAACCCTGAACTCGACAGATGGAATAACCCGGGCAACAGTTTGCGTCGGGCAAGATCGCCGGTTGCGCCCACCATAACCACGACTTGGGGGAACTGCGGCCCAACGCCCGGCGGTATCTTTGCCACTATTCATATCTCCTTCGAAAATTGTGATCCATATCGCATTCTGCATCGTATTCGCGGACGCGCCAACACATAACCGAAACGCCCCGCGTTCATAATGCGCGCAATGAATTCGCGGTCATTCACCATCAGACCGTACAACTTCAGCCTTATAGGAAATTGAACATGCTTGGACTAGTCGCCCGCTGGGGCCACAATTTACTTCTGACAGCAATGGCTTTATTGACGGTGGTCGTCGTAGTCTTGGCGAGATAAGCCGCGGGTGCGAGCTGACCCGCAATCTCGCCTCTCGGGGCACGCCCGCCGCACAGCTCACGCGCAGCGTATCCAAAGCTCTTAGCGCACAGCAATCGCCCGGCGTGATACCCCATCACGTCGCTAGCGTATCGCCGCGACGTGCGGCGCTATTCCTATTGGTCGAACGGCGCGGCGGCGCCGAATCACGCGCTAACCGAGTCCGAAAAGATCAGCATCGTCAGCAGCAGCCTGCCCACCGCGGACGGCAGCCAGCATTAATCGCACCCGAAAAAAAAGAGCGGACCGAAGTCCGCTCTCTTTTGACTGTAACCAGCTGATTGCCGGTATTACATGTCCATACCGCCCATGCCACCCATGCCGCCGCCCGGGGCGCCATGTGCATGCTCTTCTTCCTTCGGCGACTCAGCGATCATGACTTCCGTCGTGAGCAACAGTCCCGCCACCGAGGCGGCGTTCTGCAGAGCCAGACGCGTCACCTTGGTCGGATCCAGGATGCCCAGATCGATCATATCGCCGTACTCACCCGTCTGCGCGTTGTAACCGAACGTGCCCTTGCCCTCGCGGACGCGGTTCAGAACAACCGCGGCATCCTCACCCGCATTGGTGACGATTTGACGCAGCGGCTCTTCAATTGCGCGAGCCAGGATCTTGATGCCCGTGGTCTGATCTTCGTTCTTACCGGTGAGCTTCTCGATCGCTTTGAGTGCACGCACCAGAGCAACGCCGCCGCCCGGAACCACGCCTTCTTCGACGGCCGCACGGGTTGCGTGCAACGCATCTTCGACGCGGGCCTTCTTTTCCTTCATTTCGATTTCGGTCGACGCACCGACTTTGATCACGGCAACGCCACCGGAGAGCTTGGCAACGCGCTCCTGCAGTTTTTCCTTGTCGTAGTCAGAGGTCGCTTCCTCGATCTGCTGGCGGATGCTCTCGACGCGGCCCTTGATGTCAGAGGCCTTGCCGGCGCCGTCGATAATGGTGGTGTTCTCTTTCTCCACCAGAATCTTCTTCGCTTCGCCCAAGTCGTTCAGCGTCGCCTTCTCGAGCGACAAGCCGACTTCGTCGGAGATGACCGTGCCGCCCGTGAGAACAGCAATGTCCTGCAACATGGCTTTGCGGCGATCGCCGAAGCCCGGCGCCTTGACGGCGGCGACTTTGACGATGCCGCGGATCGTGTTGACGACCAACGTGGCAAGCGCTTCGCCTTCCACATCTTCCGCAACGATCAGCAGCTGCCGGCCACCCTTCGCAATGGCTTCCAGCAAGGGCAGCAATTCGCGAATGTTGGAGATCTTCTTGTCAACCAACAGCACCAGCGGCTTGTCGAGCTCGGCGCTCTGGCTCTGCTGATTGTTGATGAAATACGGCGAGAGGTAGCCGCGGTCGAACTGCATGCCTTCGACCACTTCGAGCTCGTTCTCGAGGCCCGAACCTTCCTCAACCGTGATCACGCCCTCTTTGCCGACCTTCGCCATCGCATCGGCGATGGTCTTGCCAATGCTCTCGTCGGAGTTCGCAGAGATCGTGCCGACCTGCGCAATCGCCTTCGGATCCTTGCAGGGCTTGGAGAGCTTCTTGAGCTCTTCCGTGGCCGCAATGACCGCGGTGTCGATGCCGCGCTTCAAATCCATCGGGTTTGCGCCTGCCGCAACCGACTTCAAGCCCTCGCGGATGATGGCTTGCGCCAACACGGTCGCGGTGGTGGTGCCGTCGCCGGCCTCGTCAGACGTGTTGGAAGCGACTTCCTTCACCATCTGCGCGCCCATGTTTTCGAACTTATCCTTGAGTTCGATTTCCTTCGCCACGGACACACCGTCCTTGGTGACGGTGGGAGCGCCGAAGCTCTTGTCGAGCACCGCGTTGCGGCCCTTCGGACCCAATGTGACTTTGACGGCATTCGCCAAAATATTCACACCCTTGAACATGCGTGCCCGAGCGTCGTCGCTGAAGCGTACGTCTTTAGCTGCCATTTGCTGATACCTCTAATTAATTTTGATTTGCGGGACTACGAAGTGCGTGGTTTTCGCTCGGAGGCTTACTTGCCTTCCACGATGGCCATGATGTCTTCTTCGCGCATCACGACCAGCTCGTCTCCATCCATCTTCACTTCGGTACCGCTGTACTTACCAAAAAGAATCTTGTCGCCGACTTTGACGTCAAGCGGGCGAATTTCGCCGTTCTCCAATATCTTGCCCTTACCGACGGCAACCACTTTCCCGAAGATCGGCTTTTCAGTCGCGGTATCCGGGATCACGATGCCACCTGGAGACTTACGCTCCTCTTCTTCTCTTTTCACGATCACGCGGTCATGAAGGGGACGAATCTTCATAAGACAAGACTCCTAGTGCTTGAGTTTGGGTAACTAAAGGGTGGGTGTTGTTAGCACTCTCCCGTCGAGGCTGCTAATAATAGCGGCGAAATATTACGATTCAAGGCCTGAGCACCTTAATTTTTGCTGTACTGCGGCAATAATTCGGAGCTGGCGCGCTCGAGGCATGGCTACTAAAGTGCCGTCCCATGAAACGCGCGCAAACCTCCCCCCTGATCTTCTTGGTCCTGTTCGTACTGGGCGCGGCCGGAACCGCATACGCCAAGCCCTGGTGGATGCGGGGTATTGAATCCAACGAAACCGACTTTCTGCCGCCCGATGTCGCATTTCGGGTTGCCGCACGCATCGACGGCAATGTCCTGAAAGTGCGCTGGGTCATCGCGGATGGCTACTATCTGTATAGACAAAAGATCGAAGTCAAGGCGGAAAGTCCGGACCTGGTGGTCTCTGCCCCGCAGCTGCCGCCCGGGGTCGTGAAAACCGACCCATACCTCGGTACCCAAGAAATCTATACCCAGCAGGTTGAGGCGACGGTTCCCTACACCCGGATTGATGCCGGCGCCCACCGCATTCAGCTCAAGGTGACCTATCAGGGTTGTGCGGAAGCGGGGCTTTGCTACCCGCCCATCACCAGAGTGGTCTTCCCGAACGCCGGCCCCGCTCCGGTCGCGCCCAGTATTCCGCCCTATCCATGGCAGAGCATCGCCATCATCGCGGGTGCATTCGCATTTCTGCTTGCAGGGCTGGTGCTGCGCAAGGGACGCAAGCTCGACGTTCCGGCATGAACACGCCGGGGCTGCGTCTATTGGGCGCCGCGCTAATCGTGCTGCTCGGGATTTGGGCAGGATTGAAGACGCATTCGATTCGCATAGCGCACCAGGCCCGCGGCGTTGCGGTGCCTGCCGGCACGGCCAGCGCGCCCACCCCGTCGGACAGTTCGGCGCCCGAGGCGGCCATACCGCATCCGATCGTTCCGGCCCGCCTGCCTGACTTTTCGCTCAAGGATCTAACCGGCAAAAGCGTCCCGATCTCGGCATGGAGCGGCAAATCGCTCATAATCAACTTTTGGGCCACCTGGTGCGCGCCCTGCCGGCGGGAAATCCCGCTGCTCAAGACGCTGGCAACCGAATGGGCCGGGCGGGATATCCAGGTGGTCGGAATTGCCGTGGACCATCCCGACAAGGTTCGGGACTTCGCCGGCCAGTTCAAAATTGACTACCCGGTGCTCATCGGCGATCAAGATGCCTTGGACGTGGCCGCAAAGTTCGGCATGGATTCGCCGGCCTTCCCCTTCACCGTTTTCACGGACCGGCGCGGCGAGGTGGTGACCTTGTTTGTCGGCGAGCTGCACCGGCCGCAGGTCGATTTCATCCTATCCGAGGTCCAAGATCTCAATCAGGACCGCGTTAAGCTCCCCGAAGCTCGGCGTGCCATAGCCGAGGGCCTGCAGGCGCTGGCCGAGAAACAAGCAGGATAAGCGCCTTCCGGCGACGTTCGCCGCCGAAGCTTGCCTTTTCACCTCAAATTCTGGTTATTATCGCGGACCTTTGTAGCGCGACTGCGCGGAATTGGATGCCGAGAATGGCGCGAATTTTATTACTCAACGGCCCGAATTTGAATCTGCTCGGCAGTCGCGAGCCGGCCGTATATGGCACGGCCACTCTGCAAGACATCGAGACGAAGCTCAAGGGCTTAAGTGTTGCCCAGGGCCATGAACTCATCGCCTCACAGAGCAATGCCGAGCACGAGTTGATCGGCAAAATTCAGACCACGAAGCGCGATGGCGTGGCCTTCGTGATCATCAATCCGGGCGCCTTTACCCATACGAGCATCGCATTGCGCGATGCCTTCCTGTCGGTAGGGGTACCGTTCATCGAAATTCACCTGAGCAACGTGTTCGCGCGCGAGGCCTTTCGGCATCACTCATATTTGTCCGACATCGCGGTCGGATGTATTTACGGACTGGGCCCGATCGGCTACGAGCTCGCGCTCCAAGCCGCCGTCGCGCGCCTGGCCAAATCTTAAAACTATCGATTCTCAAGGGGTTAGCGGATGGATATTCGCAAGGTAAAGAAGCTGATCGAGTTGCTCGAGGAATCGGGCATCTCGGAACTTGAAATATCGGAGGGCGAGGAATCGGTACGCATCAGCCGTCACCCGAGGATGGGCGTGCAGGTCGCAGCCGCCCAACCTGTCCCCGTCATGCATGCGGCGC
Organism: Steroidobacteraceae bacterium; assembly: GCA_035318305.1. Classification (GTDB taxonomy): domain Bacteria; phylum Pseudomonadota; class Gammaproteobacteria; order Steroidobacterales; family Steroidobacteraceae; genus Bog-1198. The sequence goes on from DATHFB010000076.1 coordinate 28,506, forward strand.
CGGCCGGAGCCGCGATGCCGATGCCGGCCACGTCAGCCGGCGAGCGCGCGCCGCGCAACGACGAGCACACGGTCACCTCCCCCATGGTCGGCACCTATTACGCCTCCGCTTCCCCGGGCGCGAAGCCGTTCGTCGAGATCGGCAGTGAAATCGAAGTCGGTCAGATACTTTGCATCATTGAAGCCATGAAGATGATGAACCAAATCGAATCCGACAAGGCGGGTCGGGTGACGGCGATGCTGGCGAAGAACGGCGAGCCGGTCGAGTTCGGTCAACCGCTGTTCATCATCGAATAGTTGAAGATGATCGAAAAAGTCGTCATCGCGAACCGCGGCGAGATCGCACTTCGCATATTGCGTGCCTGCCGCGAACTTGGCATCAAGACCGTGGCCGTGCATTCCACCGCCGATTTCAATACCAAGCACGTGCTGCTCGCGGACGAGACCGTGTGCATCGGACCTCCACAATCGGCTCTGTCGTACTTGAACATGCCGGCGATCATCAGCGCGGCCGAAGTAACGGACTCGGTGGCGATTCATCCGGGTTACGGGTTCTTGTCGGAAAACGCCGATTTCGCCGAGCGCGTCGAGAAGAGCGGCTTCATCTTTGTCGGACCCCGGGCGGAAACCATCCGGCTCATGGGCGATAAGGTGTCCGCCATCAAGGTCATGAAAGCGGCAGGCGTCCCCTGCGTGCCGGGTTCCGACGGACCTTTGGGCAAGGACGCAGATGAGAATTTCCGCATCGCCAAGGACATTGGCTATCCCGTGATCATCAAAGCCTCCGGAGGCGGCGGCGGCCGCGGCATGCGCGTGGTGCACACGGATGCGTCGCTGCTCAACGCCATCGGCGTAACGCAGGCCGAGGCGCTCGCTGCATTCAGCAATGATCAGGTTTACATGGAGAAATTCCTCGAAAAGCCGCGGCACATCGAGTTTCAGATTCTGGCCGACAACTACGGCAACGTCGTGCACCTGGGCGAGCGCGATTGCTCCATGCAGCGCCGCCACCAAAAAGTCATTGAGGAAGCGCCGGCGCCCGGCCTCACGGCGAAACAGCGCAAGACCATGGGCGAACGCTGCGCCAAAGCGTGCCGCGAAGTCGGCTACCGCAATGCCGGCACGCTCGAGTTTTTGTATCAGGACAACGAGTTTTACTTCATCGAGATGAACACGCGCGTTCAGGTCGAACATCCCGTGACCGAATTGGTCACCGGGATCGATATCGTCAAGGCACAGCTGCTGATTGCCGCCGGCGAGCCGCTGCCTTACGGCCAGAATGACATCCAGATCCGCGGTCACGCCGTGGAATGCCGCATCAACGCGGAAGATCCCAAGACTTTCACCCCTTCACCGGGTCCAATCCGGCTGTGGCACTCGCCCGGCGGCCCGGGAATCCGAGTCGACAGCCACGTCTACACCGGCTACAACGTGCCGCCGTTCTACGATTCCATGATCGGCAAGGTCATTGCATACGGCGACACGCGCGACACGGCCATCGCGCGCATGCGCAATGCGCTTGCGGAAATGGTGGTCGAGGGCATCAAGACCAACATCCCGCTGCACCAAGAAATTTTCAATCACTCCGCTTTCAAGCAGGGCGGCACCGACATCCACTATTTAGAGCGCCGATTGGGACTGAAGTAACATCTGCGGGACGTTGCATCGATGACGTTCTATGAAATCGAATTTCCGCTCGCCGCTTTGAGCTGCGACGCGGTCGAAGCGGCGCTGCTCGAAGTCGGCGCAAGTTCCATAACCTTCGTCGATCTTGGCGACGAACCCGTGCTCGAGCCCAAGCCGGGTGAAATGAGATTGTGGAGCGATACGCTGGTGCGCGCCCTGTTTCAAGAATCGAGCGACGCGGCGTTGAATCTCGATCGCCTCGCAGCCACCTTGGGCAATCACGTCACCCAGACCGCTCGCGTGCGCGCGGTGGAAGATCAGGTTTGGGAACGCGCTTGGCTTGCCGGCTGGAAATCGATGCGCTTCGGACGCCGCCTGTGGGTCGTTCCGCGCGCAGCCGAGGCACCGGATGACGCCGAAGCCATCGTCGTGCGGCTGGACCCGGGACTGGCGTTCGGCACGGGCACGCATCCCACCACGGCGCTTTGCCTGCAGATCCTGGAATCACTGCCGGTGGCAGGCCGGACGGTCATCGATTATGGCTGCGGCTCCGGAATCTTGGGTTTGGCAGCGTTGAAACTGGGGGCCGCTCATGTGACCGCAGTCGATTTGGACCATCAGGCCCTTCTGGCGACGCGCGACAATGCCATCCGCAACGGCGTCTCCCGGCAAATGACGGTGCAGGGCATCGAAGACGAATTGCATGTTGCTGACTGCGTGATTGCCAACATTCTCGCCGGACCCTTGATCGAATTGGCGCCGAAGTTGACCGCGGCCTGCGAGCCGGGGGGCCACCTGATTCTGTCAGGCCTGTTGAAAACGCAGGCCTACGCGGTAAAAGCGGCATACGCGTCGGGTTTTGATAAGGTGCAGGTCATTGAGCGCGATGAGTGGTGCTGCATCTACGCGCGGAGAGTGCTGGAGCCCTAGCCTTGTTTACGCAATGTTCGAAATGCGAGACCGTTTTCAGATTATCCGCCGAAGTGCTGCGGGCGGCGGGCGGTCAGGTGCGTTGCGGAAGATGTGGCGAAGTCTTCAACGCATTGGCACACCTTGCCGAGGATCCGAGCGCCTTTACGGCCGGCGAGACTGAAATCGATTTGGAATTTCGGGCCGACAGCATTCTGCAGTCCCCGGCGCCGATGACACCACCGCCCAAGGCGGAGGCGAGTTCCGAAGACGACGCGCCGCCGGGAGCGGAGATAGCTCGGCTGCAAATTCTGGACTGGAATGAAAACGCATCATCCGATGTCCAGATCGAGATCGAGGATGCGCCTCCTGAACAGGTAGGCGAAACATCGCTTGAATTCACCCTGCCGCCGGGAGAATTGGATCGGATTTTCGTCGAATCCAAGAAACCCAAGGTCCCGCAGCAGATGGTCGAGCCCAGCGTGACAGCGGCACCCCTGCCGCCGCACCCGGAGGACATCGAGATATTCGACGCCGCGGCACCTCAACCAGCGTCCGAACCGGCCCCAACACCTACTCCCGCGGCGGCACCCAGCGGCTTCGACGTCTCCGAGGACGTACGGCGCGAAATGCTCTCCATCCTGGAATCATCGCCCGACATGGAGGCGCCATTGGGCGTGGAGAGAGCCGCGCGACCGCGAAGGCGACGCGCATCACCCTTCGCGCTCACGCCCCAGGTCAGCGAACGAGCGTACATCCCGTGGCTCGTCACGGTGATTGCATCGGCGCTGCTGTTGATTGTCCAGGTGGTTCACCAGAATCGCGAATGGCTTGCGGCGCACACGCCCTTGGGCGCGGCGCTGCGTGCACCGCCGGCTAACCTGAGCGCTTATCAGCTCAGGCAGTGGGGTGTAACCGGCGATCCCGCCGGCGAGGGCACATTGCGCGTGCGCGCCAGTATCTTGAACACGGCCGCGCAACTCGAGCCGTACCCGTTATTGCGCGTCACCCTCGCCAATCGCTTTGGCGGCAGCATTGGCACGCGTGATTTTGAACCTTTCGAATACTTGGGCAAGCCGATCGCCAAGCTTCTCGCACCCAGCGAGCGGGTGGACGCAACGATGGATATCCTGGATCCGGGCAAAAGCGCGGAGGGATTTGAAATCGATGTGTGCCTGCGTGGCGCCGATAAAAAAATTTCGTGTGCCAACGATGCGGCACCGGCGCAAGCTAAGCGATGACCGTCAAGATAGGCCGCTTCACATTGCCGTCCAACGTCCTGCTGGCGCCCATGGCCGGTGTGACCGACCGGCCGTTTCGCATTCTATGCCGCCGTTTTGGCGCAGGCCTGGCCGCCTCGGAAATGCTCAGCGCCGACGTGCGGTTGTGGGATACACCGAAATCGCGCCGCCGCATGGATCATTCGGGCGAACCCAGCCCTCGGGTGGTGCAGATAGCCGGCTTTGATCCTGACATGATGGCCGATGCTGCGCGGCGCAACGTCGATGCCGGTGCGGAAATTATCGACATCAATATGGGCTGTCCCGCAAAGAAAGTGTGCAATCGATTGGCGGGCTCTGCGCTGCTTCAGGACGAAGACCTCGTTGCGCGGATCTTGTTCAAGGTGGCGCGGGCGGTGACGGCGCCGGTGACGTTGAAAACGCGCACCGGATGGGATCCTCAGCACAAGAACGGCTTGGCGATAGCAAAAATCGCCGAGGACAGCGGCATCGCCGCGCTGGCCATTCACGGACGCACGCGCACCGATATGTATCAGGGCGATGCTGAACACGAAACCGTGGCTGCCATCAAGGCCAATGTAAAGATCCCCGTATTTGCAAACGGAGATATCGCTTCCCCGCAGCACGCACGAAAAATTCTTCAGCAGACCGGGTGCGACGGCATCCTGATCGGCAGAGCGGCCCAGGGCCGGCCATGGATCTTTGACGAAGTCAATTTTTTTCTCTCGACAGGAGAAATTCGCGCAGTGCTAGCGCTGGAAAAAGTCCGTGATATTATGCGCGCCCACCTTGAAGACCTGTATGCTTTTTACGGCGATCAAACCGGTGTTCGGGTGGCACGTAAACACTTGAGTTGGTATTTCCGGCAGCACCCCGGACAAGAGGACTTGCGGAATCGGCTCGTTCAAATCGAGACGCCCGCAGAACAACTGTCCACCCTGCTGCAGCATTATGATACGAGTGTGGATCGCGCCGCGTAGGCGTTTTGGAAAACAATAATAATCAACGGGGATTGAACTTAAGGCCATGGTCGCTAAAAAGAAATCGAAATCGCGTCGAGAGATCGCGCCTGGATTCAACGGCCGCGACTTGAAGGTCAACGGCAAGGGCGTGCCCTTGCGTTCGCAGGCTGAAGAGGCCCTGCAATGCTATTTTGAAACGCTGAACGGCCATAAGCCCGCACATTTGTACGACCTCGTGATGCGCGAAGTCGAGGAGCCCTTGTTCAAAGTGGTGATGGGCCATGTTCAGGGCAACCAGAGCCGGGCCGCCACCATCCTCGGCATCAATCGCGGCACTTTGCGCAAGAAACTCAAAGAGTTCGGCATCAACGAGTAGCGCTTTAGTGCTCACGCCCGTACGTCGCGCGCTACTCAGTGTTTCCGATAAGACCGGCATCGTTGAATTCGCGCGCGAACTGAAAGAGCGCGGCATCGAGCTGTTGTCGACCGGCGGCACCGCCAAACTGTTGACGAGCCACGGCATTCCGGTCAAAGAAGTCGCCGAGCACACCGGCTTCCCGGAAATCATGGGCGGCCGCGTGAAAACACTTCATCCGAAGATTCACGGCGGCTTGCTGGGCAGGCGCGGACTCGATGAGGCGGTGATGCGCGAGCACGACATCGAACCCATCGACCTGCTGGCGGTCAATTTGTATCCCTTTGCCTCCACGGTCAGCCGGCCCGACTGCACCTATGAGGAGGCGGTCGACAATATCGATATCGGCGGTCCTGCGATGGTGCGCGCCGCGGCAAAAAATCATGCCTTCGTCACGGTGGCCGTGGACCCCAACGACTATCGCGAATTGCTGGATGAACTGGCCGCCAACCAGGGCAGCATCAACTTGAATATGCGCCGCAAGTTGAGTGCCAAAGCGTTCGCACACACCGCTCAGTACGACGCGATGGTATCCGCGTACTTCACCGGCGCCATCGGCGGCGGTGCGGCGCCCACCTTCCCCGACGACTTGAATCTTTCATTTCGCAAGCACTTCGACTTGCGGTACGGGGAAAATCCGCACCAGCAGGCGGCGTTCTACACCGACCCCCGCGCCATCGGCGCATCCGTGACCCAGGCCAAGCAAATTCAGGGCAAGGAGCTGTCGTTCAACAACATCGCCGACGCCGACACGGCGCTCGAATGTGTACGCCAATTCGACACGGCCGGCTGCGTCATCGTCAAACACGCCAACCCTTGCGGCGCCGCGAGGTGCAGCACGGTCGGCGAAGCCTACGCGCACGCCTATCGCACCGACCCGACCTCGGCCTACGGCGGCATCATTGCCTTCAATCGCGAATTGGACGCGGCCACGGCGCAGGCCATCATCGAGCAGCAATTTGTCGAGGTCATTTTGGCGCCGAGCATCACCGAGACGGCGAAAGCAGCGCTTGCGACCCGCGACAACGTGCGCCTGCTCATCACGGGCGAACTGCATTTGCCCGTGACGCAACTGCTGGAATACAAAAGCGTGGCGGGCGGCCTATTGGTGCAGACGCGCGATACCGGGGCCGTTCGGGCATCCGAGCTGCGAACGGTCAGCAAGCGCCCTCCCACGCTCGCGGAGCTCGATGATTTGATTTTCGCCTGGCGAGTCGCGAAATATGTCAAATCAAACGCCATCGTTGCGGTCAAGGACAAGGCCACCATCGGAATTGGCGCCGGCCAAATGAGCCGGGTGATCAGCAGCAGAATCGCCGCCATGAAAGCCAAGGATGTTGGGCTGACCCTGGAATCCGCTTCGGTTGCCTCCGATGCATTTTTTCCGTTTCGCGACGGCTTGGACGCCTTGGCTGAATTCGGGATCAAGGCGGTCATTCAGCCCGGCGGCTCACGCCGCGACGCCGAAGTAATCGCGGCCGCCGACGAGCACGGCATCGCCATGGTGTTCACCGGCATGCGCCATTTCCGCCACTAGAC
>DATHFB010000077.1:0-3487 GCA_035318305.1 Steroidobacteraceae bacterium
CGTTGATCTTGTCGAAGTAGGCCGCGATTGTCTTGCCAATGATGCCGTAGGAGGAAGCCGGACCGGTGTACGGCATGGTGTTGCCGATCCGGATCTCGTTGTCGCCCGGGCTCGCGGCAGAAGCCCGCCCGGTCGCCATCGAACCCGCCATCAAGGCGAGGATCAGCGCGGCCGCAAAGTTGCTCCGCCCCACCGGGCGCAGCCGACGAATTGCTTCGTTGGCCAACGGCAATCTCAATTCCAACGCATGCCAAGCAATGTCCATCATAGTCCGCATCGTCGCACCCCACGCGTCGTCGCACCCTGTGCAGGTACTTGTGCATTTTCTTGGTGAGCATTTCCCCAAACAACGTGGAACAAAGTCACGGCACTACCCGCCAACATTGTGTCTCGATTGGATCGATTGTGTGTCGAGGTGAGCCCGGACATTTGGTGCGGGAGGTCGCTTTGCATCTCCGTATGTTGCACACCGCCCGTTTTGCCCGGCCGAAGCACCCGAGAAAGCTTACCTCCGAGGTAATCGCAGGGATGACCGAAACCTGAGATCAATCCAGGCAACAGACGTCGGATAAGGCCTTCTCGCCATGCACCAGATTGTTTCAGCACATGTGGATTCATCGCGCCGCTGGTGGGTACTTGCGATCGTCGTCGCCGCGCAATTCATGTTCGGGGTCGACGCCTTCATCGTCAACGTTGCGATTCCCACCATTGCAAGCGAGTTACAGGCGAGCTCCGCGCAGATCGAGGCGGTGATCGCGATCTACCTCATTGCCTATGCAACGCTGGTGGTCACTGGCGGCCGGCTTGGCGACATCTACCGCACAAAGAATGTGTTCCTGGCCGGCGTGCTCGGCTTCACCGTCACGTCGCTGTGGTGTGGCCTCGCGCAATCCGGCCCCGGATTGATCGCAGCCAGGCTGGCGCAAGGTGCGACCGCGGCGCTGATGGTACCGCAGGTGCTCGCCGCTCTTCATCTGTTGTTTGCGGACGGGTCGCGCGGACGCGCCTTCGGTATTTACGGCATCGTGCTCGGCCTTGCGGGGGCGGCCGGCTTTTTACTTGGCGGCGTATTGGTGACGCTTGATCTTGCGGGGTTAGGCTGGCGTGCGGTGTTTTTCGTCAACGTGCCATTCGGCCTTGTCATCATAGCCGCGGCATCCTGGATCATGCCGTCGGTGCCGCGTCGTGCCGGCACACGGCTGGACGTTCCCGGCGCGATCGTGCTGTTCGCAGGATTATTGTGCCTGATCGGGCCGCTGCTGTTCGGTCACGATGTACATTGGGCGCCGTGGGTCTGGCTCGTGATGGCAACGGGCGCTGCCATCGTTGCTGCGTTCCTTCGGCTCGAGCGCGCCGTCGCAAGCCGCGGTGGAATGCCGCTGATCGACCTTGCGCTGCTATCGGACGCAGCGTTCATGCGCGGACTTTACGCAGTCTTCTTTTTCTTTTTTGCCAACCTGTCGTTCTATCTGGTGATGACCATGTTCATGCAGCGCGGCTTGCATATTCCGCCGCTGCAGGCCGGCATGGTTTTCCTCCCTTTGGCGTTCGCCTTTGTCATCGCCTCGCGACACAGCGGCGCGCGGGCGCGGCATCGCGGCACGCTGGTGCTGATCGAGGGCTGTGCGGTGCAGATGATCGGCATCGCCTCGCTGGTACTGATGGTCGCGTGGGCACAGACGCCCTCCGCAACGCTGTTGGCTTTGGTGTTGGCGATTTTCGGTTACGGCCAGGGGCTGGTGATGGCGGCGCTGTCCAGCGCCGTACTTTCCACCGTAAATCCGGCAAGCGCCGGCTCGGGCGCGGGGATGTATGGCATGACCGCGCAAATCGCCAACGCCGCCGGCGTTGCCGCCATCGGCGCGGCTTTTTTTGCGATCGAAGCCGCTTACTCGGCGCGGCTGGCACTGTTCGCCGCGGCAGCGCTGTTTATGCTGTCGATTGCCGCCTGCGCCGCGTTTTTGTCATGGATGCGACGCGCCGCGGCGTGAACGCAATTAAGATCGATCGCCATAATCCTGGGGACTGACCGCACACGGCCTTTTTATTTTGCAGTGCAGCAACTATCTGTTGTTGGTGGGGTTAGAAGAACCTCTCTCGTCAAGGAGCTGCCGGTGTCTCTCGCCAAAAATATCGAATTGCTGCGACGTCTGCCAAAGCTGAACGGTATCAACGGTTTTGGGAATTTCGCGCGAAACCTCAGGCCGGGTTCTCACAGTCCTATCGTTGAAACCACGGACTTCGGGTCGAATCCGGGTGGTCTCAGGATGTTCTCGTTTGCACCTGATAACCTCCAGCCAGCGCCAGGCCTTGTCGTCGTTCTGCACGGATGCGGTCAGGACGCCGCTGCTTACGATTTAGGCGCCGGCTGGTCCACCCTGGCGAAACACTTTGGTTTCGCATTGCTGATGCCGCAACAGCAGTCGTTCAACAATGCCAACGGCTGCTTCAACTGGTTCAATCCGGAGGACAGCGCGCGTGACAGCGGCGAGGCCTGTTCGATCAGGCAGATGATTGCGCGGGCGGTTGACGATATTGGCATCGATCGGCATCGCATCTTCATCACCGGACTTTCCGCTGGCGGCGCCATGACGTCGGTCATGCTCGCCACCTATCCCGAACTATTTGCGGGCGGCGCCATCATCGCAGGCCTGCCGTTCGGCGTTGCGACCAATGTGCGGGAAGCGTTAAGCGGAATGTTCGTGTCGCCCTCCCGTCCGGCCAGCGAATTGGGGGATCTGGTGCGCAATGCCTCAAATCATAGCGGCCCATGGCCGAAACTTTCGGTGTGGCATGGCAGCGCCGATCGCACCGTCCACCCCGCGAACGCCAATGAGATCGTCAAGCAGTGGCTCGACGTGCACCAGCTGCCTTCGGCACCGATGTCGGAGGCTGACGTCGACGGCTATCCCCGCCAGGTCTGGTGGAACGCCGATGGCGAAACCATTGTCGAATCCTACACCATCACCGATATGGCCCACGGCACCCCGCTTGGGATCGGCGACAATGACAAGCGGTACGGCGCCGAAGGCGCGTTCCTGATCGAGGCGGGAATCTCGTCCTCGTATCACATTGCGAATTTCTTTGGCCTCACCGAATGGATTCCCCGGTCGATGGTGATTTCAGCTTCAAAGAAGGTGGTTTCGGCCAAAGCTTCAAAGAAGGTGGTTCCAGCCGAAGCTCCAAAGGAAGTCGCGACGATCATGGCTGCTCCGGCACCCGCGCAGGTGCCGGATCTCGCCGCGGTGCTCTGGCCGCTGACGACGCTTAATCGTGGTCCCGAGCCTGGTCGCCGTCCGGAGCCGCCGCATGAGCCGCGGCGTCGGGGGATCGACGTCGGTGCCGTCATCACGCGCGCGCTCACGGCTGCGGGCCTGATGAAGTAAGGGGGCCTGCGGCATCGCGTGGTGCGGCAAGGTCGTGGCGTCTTGGTCCGATGGTTAATGCGGCTGGTGCGCACGTACTGGATATTTTGTTCCGTCCAGAC
>DATHFB010000078.1:0-4290 GCA_035318305.1 Steroidobacteraceae bacterium
TGGGACGTTGCCTTCCCAGGTGCGGTTTGGATTTGCGGGTTCCACGGGCGGCAGCACGAACGTTCACGAAATCATGTGTTTCCAGGCGCAACCGCAGACCTCGGCCTCGAGTTCCGCAGGCCTCAACCAAAAGCAATCCGCCAAGGTGCAGACAGGTACGCAGGTCTATTTCGCCTTTTACAACCCCAACAATTGGACTGGTTCACTGACTTCGCAGAATTTGGATTCACCCGACGGTAATCCCAACAACTTGCAAATCGATCCGGCAGTGAACTGGGACGCATCATGCGTGTTGACGGGCCTGGCGGCGGGCCCGACCTGCGCAAAGACCGGTGCAGCGAATGCAGCGGCGCCGGACCCTGATACCGGGCGAGCCATGTTGACCTGGAACGGCGGCGCAGGCATCCCATTCACCTGGACCTCCAGCGGCTCCACGCAGCTCTCGTCCGGTGAGCAGACAAATCTGAATTTCGGCGATCCCTCGGCGTCGGCCACCACTTTTCCGAGCAACGCAAATATGCGGTTGGAGTACCTGCGCGGCGTCCGCACCCATGAGCAGTCTGTGACAGGGGTGGACCCGACCATGACTACGGCCCCGATACCGAACCCCAGTGGTTTCCGCAAGCGCACCAGTGTCCTCGGTGACATCGTCGATTCGAGCCCCACCTGGGTGGGACCGCCCTCGGCACCTTACCCGGCGGTTTGGACCGACCTACTGCACCCCACGCAAACCATGCCCGAGAATTCAGGCCAGACTTATGCTTCGTTCGTCAGCAGCTATCAAGGGCGCACCAACGTGGTCTATGCAGGCGCCAACGATGGCTTCATGCACGCATTCAGATCAGGCTCTTTTACCAACGGAACTACTTTCAATGGCGCGAACAACGATGGTCGCGAGGTCTTGGCGTTCATGCCGGCCTACGTCGTGAATGCCATCAATAGTTCCGTCGTCCCCGGGAGCCCGCCCGTTGCCCTCAATACGGCCAACGATTATACGAACCCCCTGTATGCGCACCGTTTCAACGTCGACGGCACGCCAGGTACGGGAGAGCTTTTCTACAACGGAAGTTGGCACACCTGGTTGGTCGGCGGCTTGGGAGCCGGCGGCAGCTCGATCTTCGCGCTCGACATCACCAACCCGGACGACACCAGCAAACCGAACTCCTTCAGCGAGGGGAATTCCGCAGGAATCGTGATCGGCGAGTGGAGCAGCTCCATTCAGACCACATCCACAACGAACGCTACTACCGGTGTGGTCACGACGACGGTGACGGGCGGCACGGCAACCTTCAGCTGCGTCGGCACGGTGTCGGGCGGCGGCTCGAGCTGCGGCAACAGCCTCGGCAAGACTTTTGGAACGGCGCAAATCCGCAAGTTCCACAACGCCACCGGCAGCGGCAACCCGGACACGTCCTGGGGCGCAGTATTCGGCAATGGCTCGGGCAGCTACAACGGCGACGCCGGCATTTTCGTGATGATCGCGAACAACTCAGGTCAGCCGACGTTTTACTACTTGAGCACCGGAGTCGGCGCCCGGACCGGCTCGCCCAACGGCATCTATTACGTCACGCCTGCGGATCTCGACGGCGATCACGTGACGGACTATGTTTACGCAGGCGATTTGCTGGGCAATGTCTGGCGCTTCGACTTGACGAACAGCGACCCTACGCAGTGGGCGGTGACCTCAGTGTCCGGCAGCGCAATGACGGGCACAGGGGCCGGAACGCCCATCTACAGCACCGGCAGCGCTTCGATTCCCATCACCACCAAGGTCGTGGTTGCATCGATCGCATCGACCGCAACTCCCCGTGTGCTGGTGGAGTTCGGCACCGGCCGGCAAACACCATTTAATAACAATACGCCGGCGAATTACGCGACATCGCAGCAATATCTGATCGGTATCTGGGACTGGAATCTGAGCAACTGGAATTCGATGTCGCACGTCAAATATGCCAGTCTGTCGGGGAGCTCGGCACCGTCGGCCATTTCCGGAGGCCTATCCGGCAACACGGTATTGCAGAGTCAGTCCGTCAAGAACACCTACGACACCAGTGATGTTTTGAGTTCAAGCAGTGTTCAGATCGGGACGCAGTACTTCTACGAGACCATAAGCAACAATACGATCAGCTGGGCCGACACCAGCACCACGTCGACGAAGCAGTTCGGCTGGTACCTGGGACTGTCGTCCGGATATGGCAACCCCAGGGACCCGAATGGCCTGCAAGCGAGCACCACCGTTCCAAGCGCGGCGAAAATTTATGAGCAGGTCATTTTCAACCCGACGCTCCAAAACGGCGCATTCCTCGTCAACACCACCATACCGCCAACGACGTTGATGGCGCTTTGTTCATCGACCTTGGCCGGCGGTTGGACCATGGCGATCAACCCCGCCACCGGTGGCGCCTTTACCAATTCGTTCTTCGGCAACGCGAACCATCAATTCATCAGCATCGGCGGCGACTCGGTGAGCGGCGTCGCATTGAGCGGCACCGGATCTCCGTCGGTCGTGATCGCAGGCACCAATACGTATCTCGTGACACAAACGACCAGCGGCAGCGGCGCCATCAGCCAGATCAATCCGCCGGCGGGGTCGAAGGGCAGTCGCCTCACTTGGATCGAGAAACGCTAGGCAAAGTCACGCGAGCTAAAAAAGGATATGCGCATGTACAAGACAGTCTTACTTCGCCGCGTGCAGCCGCCGGCTCGAAGGCAGCGGGGTTTTACGCTCATCGAACTCGTGATTGCCATGGTGATTGCGTCCATTTTGGCCGCCATCGCCATACCTTCCTATACTTCCTACATCATGAGGTCGAGACGCACGGAAGCAAAATCCGCCCTGCTCAATATAGCGAGCCTCGAAGAGCGGTACTTCAGCACCAACAACACCTATAGCACGACTCCCAGTGATCTGGGCTACGCAACTACTGCAACAGTGCCATTCCCCGTGGGCAGCGGGTACTACAACATCACAGCGCTGACTGTTATCCCGGCGGCGGCGCCGGCCAATACGACGTCGGCAGGCACCCCTGCGACCTATACCATTACCGCCGCCCCCGTCGCGACCAGCACCCAGGCAAGGGATACTGGATGCACTAGTTTCACGATAACTTCCGGCGGGGTGCAAACCTCGGCTGGCTCCAGCACTACTTGCTGGCAGTAAAACCGCGCGCCGGTTCGGCGTAAACGTCAGAAAAAAAACCGCGCTCGAAGCGCGGCTTTTTTATCAACGCCGTCTAAGAATTCAGCGAGCGCTGTAGCCTCGTCCTTCCACGCACGCCACCATGGCCCGGTTGTAATCAGATCCGTTCTGCGCAACTTGGCCGGCTTGATCCGATGCCCACTTCTGGCATTCAGCTTTGTCGCTCGCCTGTTGCTCAACGCTCTGGCCATTTTTCGGGTACATGAAAATCTGTCCCGCTACAGGCCCGCCGGGGCCAGGACCGGAATCCGGCGCCACGTCGGGAGCCGGCCCGGATCCAGCGACGTCTGCGGAGCCGCTTGAATCCGCCACCGGCGGCGGATCGGTTGCGACATAGCCGTCGTAGGTCGGATTCCAGGTGTAATAGACGTCATTGGCGTAGTAATACGGAAGTCCGCCGTACCAATAGGTCGCATAGGCCAACGGCAGGATGGGCAGGAACCACGAAAACCCGTAGCCGTAGTACGCTCTGGGCCAGAAGCCGCCGTGCCAGTAACCGCCGCGCCAACCGGCTCCGCGCCAACCGCCCCCGCGCCAGCCGCCGCCCCAGGAACCGCCGCGCCATCCGGTCGAGTAGCCATGGCCCGCAAATCCTGCGCCGTGACCAGCGTAGGCTCCGCCACGGTATCCGCTGACGACATGACCACCACCCGAAAATCGCCCCGATCCGGCGAAATGAGCGCCGCCGCCGCCTGGCCGCCCGACTGAACCGTGGCCGCCGCCTCCGGACATACGGCCACCGCCTCCGCCGCCACCACCACTGTGGCCGCCTCCGCCGCCGCCACCGTGGCCGCCTCCGCCGCCATGCTGGGCGAATGCCGCCCCGCTGCCGGCCAGCATCAGTCCCAGCACGCTTACCGCCAAAACGCCCTTGCCCTTGATAGTCATATGCCTCTCCTTAACCTCGCAGCTGCGTGCAGCCGCTTTTCTCAAGACATGATCAATAAGACCCTACGTACTCAACGCGGTTCAGGTCGTTTGGTGCACATAACATTAGCTTAATTCCGCAGGGCTGCATTGAACATGACATAGGCTGTTCGGCCCGGCGCGGGCTCGAAAAACCGCGTGTTGGTCTCATTCACGATCACAGA
>DATHFB010000079.1:0-11977 GCA_035318305.1 Steroidobacteraceae bacterium
ACCCGAAGCGCGGGTGAGAACCCCCAGCGAGCCGTGCAGCGGGAGGGCGCGGATATGCTGGCGGCCATCGGCCGGGATGACTATGTGGTGGCGCTCGATATCGCGGGCAAATCGATGAGCACCGAACAGGTCAGTGTGTGGCTGACAGAGCGCCTGCGGGATGCGCGGCCGCTGGCGCTGTTGATCGGCGGTCCGGACGGGCTGGCGCCGGCATGCCGGGAAAGAGCCGATTTCACCTGGTCCTTATCGCTGTTGACTCTGCCGCATGCGCTGGTCAGGGTCGTGGTAGCCGAACAGATTTATAGAGCGATGAGCCTGCTTGCCGGGCATCCCTATCACCGCGCCTGATGGCACCGCGGCCTAATGGCACCGCGGCCTAATGGCACCGCGCCTAATGGGGCGGCCTTCGGTATCCTGCAGTGATGTCCGCAGACTTCATCTACCTTGCCTCGGCTTCTCCGCGCCGGCGCGAATTGTTGCAGCAAATCGGCGTGCCGTTCCGCCTCGTCGGCACGGACTTGGATGAGACGCCGCTGCCGAGCGAGGCCCCCACGGCCTACGTCTCGCGCTTGGCCGCGGCAAAAGCCGATGCTGGATGGCTCAGCCGCGGCGCGGCAAACGCACCAGTCCTGGCCGCGGACACCGCCGTGGTGCTGGACGGAGAAATTCTGGGAAAACCGCGGCACAAGGACGACGCCGAGCACATGCTGCTCAAGTTATCGGGCCGCACGCATGAGGTGTTGACCGCCGTTGCAGTTCGCTCGGCAGCCGGGCATGAGACCAAAGTCAGCCGCAGTTTGGTGACTTTCCGAATCCTTGATGCCGCCGAAGCCGGTGCCTACTGGAATACCGGGGAGCCGTGCGACAAAGCCGGCGCCTATGCGATCCAGGGTTATGCCGCCATTTTTATCGCGGATTTGCGGGGCAGCTACTCCGGTGTGATGGGATTGCCGCTGTTCGAAACCGCGGAGCTGCTGAAGTCCGCCGGTTTGAGCGTCTGGCAAAGCGGTGCGATCAGGCCATGAGCACCGAGATACTGATCAATGCCAGCACGCATGAAGCGCGCGCCGCCGTGGTCGAAAACGGCGTGCTTCAAGAAGTCTTTCTGGAGCGGGCCAGCCGCCGCGGACTGATCAGCAACATTTATAAAGGCCGCGTTTCGCGGGTATTGCCGGGCATGCAGGCGGCATTCATCGATATCGGCATGGATCGCACGGCATTCCTGCACGCCTCCGACATCTTCGACCCCCGTCATGCGGATACCGGCATAGAACCGCCGCACACCGACAACATTCGCTCGCTGGTCGCGGAAGGCAACGAAATTCTGGTGCAGGTCGTCAAGGATCCCTTGGGAACCAAGGGCGCGAGACTCACGACGTACATTACTTTACCTTCACGATACATGGTGTTCATGCCCAAGGGACGCGGCGTGGGCGTATCGGCGCGTATCGAGGACGAGACTGAGCGGCAGCGCTTGAGGGCTGCGGTGGAGGCCGGTATCGAACCGCTGGACAGCGGCGGATTCATCGTGCGCACCGCGGCCGAGGATTCTGCGGCGGAAGCCCTGCGTGCCGACATGATCTACCTGCGGAAACTGTGGGAGTTCGTCCGCCAGAAGGGTCTGCGTACGCAGCCCGGCAACTTGGTGCACGCGGACCTGCCCCTGCATTTGCGGGTGCTTCGCGATTTCGTGCATCCGGATGTCGACAGGGTATTGATCGATCAGCCCAGTGCTCATCGGGAGATGCAGGAGTTCGCTGCCGCGTTCATGCCGGAGGCGCTGCCGCGCATCGATTTGTACGGCGATCCACGGCCGCTGTTCGAGTTGCATCACGTCGAGGAGGAAATCCAAAAAGCGCTGGATCGCAAAGTGTCGCTGAAGTCCGGCGGCCATTTGATCATCGATCAAACCGAGGCCATGACGACCATCGACGTCAATACCGGCGCGTTTGTGGGGCATCGAAACCTCGAGGAAACCATATTTCGCACCAATCTCGAGGCGGCGGTGACCATCGCGCGGCAGCTGCGTCTGCGCAACTTGGGCGGCATCATCATCATCGATTTCATCGATATGGAGGAATCCGAGCACCGCCGGCAGATCATCCAAGCGCTGGAACGTGCGTTGAATGAGGATCACGTCAAAACCAACATCTCCTCGGTGTCGCCGTTGGGTTTGGTGGAAATGACGCGCAAGCGCACGCGCGAGAGCCTGGAGCATCTCTTGTGCCATTCTTGTCCTACTTGCGAAGGCCGCGGATTCGTCAAAACAGTGGAAACGGTCTGTTACGAGGTGTTTCGTGAAATTGTGCGGCAGTCGCGCCAGTTCGAGTGCCAACAATTGATGGTATTGGCGCATCAGGACGTGATCGAGCGCCTGCTCGACGAAGAGTCCTCAGCCTTGGGCGAACTGGAATTGGTCACGGGCAAACCCATACGCCTGCAGACCGAAGCCCTCTACACCGTCGATCAATACGACGTCGTGCTGATGTAATGATTCGCAAGGCCGGCAAAGTCTTGGGTATCTGCTTCGCGGGGCTGGTGGTTCTCGTGCTGCTGTTGATGCTGGCGCTCAAGCTGGCGCTCGACCAGGCGCCTCGCTACGAAGCGGAAATCAAGGAATGGGTTCATGCGCAGACCGGGTACCACATCGGTTTTGCACGCGTTTCACCGGCGTTTCGTTGGTACGGTCCGGAGCTCTATTTCGATCGCTTGGAACTCCGCTCCAAGGATGATCAGCGCGTGCTGGCGCGCGCAGCGGGAGGCCGGGTTGCCGCGGATATTTGGCAGCTGATTCGCAGCGGCAAATTGCTGGCGGGCCGGATTGAAGTCGACTCACCGGCCATTGCCGTCGCGCGCCTGGGGCCCCATCGCTTCGCGGTGGCCTCGGAGATTGAACTGGGCGGCGAGGATTCAACGTTGGGAACGCTTAGGCTCAATGACTTGCCGGCGGGAAGGGTGGTGATTCGTCACGCCGTGCTCACGCTGCAAGATTGGAACGCCGCGCTGCCGCAGTTGATTTTGCAAGACGTGGACATCGACGCGCGGCGCGACTCGGAGAACCTCGCGCTCGAGTTCAGTGCCCTGCTCCCCGGGGTGCTGGGTGGAACCGTGACCTTCAAGGGAAACGCGCGCGGCGCCGGTGAGGTGCAGACGCTGGCCTGGGATGCGCTGGCGCGGGCGCGCGATATCTCTTTTCCGGGCTGGCATCAGCTGCTGCCGGACATCCTGAGCAACTTGGATTCAGGTACCGGCGCGTTCGAGGTGGCTGCAGCCGGCCATGGTGCGGTGCTGGCGCGTGCCGATGTTGATTTCGGGGCCATCAATATTGTCACGCAACTGCCCGCGGGGCCCATCGCCAAATTCGACCAAATGAACGGCGCACTGACCCTGGTGCACACGGGCGATCTTTGGAGCCTCACGGGCAAGCGGGTTCGCGTCGGGCGCCGCGATCCGGAGTCCGCCTTCGAGGTCAGTTGGCAGGAAGGTGAAGCCGGCCTGTTGAGCGTGCGAGCCAGCGCCAATTATCTGCGCGCGGAGACCCTGCTGCCGCTCACGGGCTTTTTGCCGCAGAAAGATCTTCGGGACCGGATTCGCGAGATTGCACCGACCGGCGAGTGGACGGATACCTCGATCGCGTTTGAGCGCGGAAAAGTCGCCGATCCGTGGCGCATGCAAGTTCAGGCGAAATTTCAGCGCGCGGGCTACGCATCGGTCGGCGGCTCGCCCGGATTGCGCGGTGTGGCAGGCTCGATTGCCGGTAATGAGAGCGGCGGACAGGTCATCATCGATTCGAACGTTGCGGTGTTTCATTGGCCCACTCAGTTTCCGCAAGCGGTGGACTTGGAGCGCCTCAGGGCCAACGTGTATTGGAAGCGGACCGCGCAGGAGCTGCTCGTTGCCTCACCCGACTGGGAAGTAAAAACTCACGACGCCGACATCCGGGGGCAAGTGGCGTGGCACCAACCGGCCGATGGTTCCTCGCCGCGGCTGACACTGGTCAGCACCATCTCGAACGGCAATGTGGCCAATGCTCGCAACTACCTGCCGAGGGGGTTGATCTCGGCGCCCGGTCTTGCCTGGCTGAATCGGGCATTCCTGGCGGGCCGCATGGTGCGAGCCAACGTCTTGTTTCAAGGCCCGGTGCGTAGTTTTCCGTTTCGCGAGGGCGGCGGCATCTTCCTGGCGCGCTGTACCATCGAAGGAATGACGTTGGATTACAGCGACGGCTGGCGGCCGGCTGAAAATCTCACCACGAACGCCGAATTTCGCAATGAGGGAATGAGCGCGCACTTATCGGGCGCGCACATCGGTGATTTCGTGCTCGAGTCGGGGGATGCTCACTTTGCCGACTTCAGCAACGGCGAGTTGAGAATCCACGTCGGCGCCCGCGGCGACGCGGCGAGCGCGCTTGGCTATCTGCGCTCAACGCCGCTCGATGCCATCGCGGAACATGCGTTCTCGAGCGTGGAGGCCACGGGGCCGCTGCAGGCCACGGTGGATCTGTTCTTGCCGTTCAAAGACTTTGTGCATCGCCAGGTGTTGATCCACGGACGATTGGACGACGCCAACATCAATAAGTCCGGCTCGACCACCATGGCCACCGACGTGACGGGCGACTTCGATATCGATAACGGGCAAGTGGCGCGCGCCGATATTCACGGCCAACTGCTCGGCGGCGGTTTCCAAATGCAGGCGCGAACCCCGCGCAACAAGCCGGTCACCCGCACGCAGCTCGAGTTTCGCGGCACGATGAGCGCCGATGCCCTGCGCACGGCGTTCTCAATTCCGGCGGGTCTATCCATCACCGGTCAAACGGACTGGAGAGGCGTTCTCAAAATCACGCCTGAGCCGGCTCGCGAACGATCCTTGCGCCTCAGCAGCACGCTGGTGGGCCTCGAGATGAAGCTGCCGGCGCCATTGGACAAGACCGCCCCCACGCCCTTGCCGAGCTGGCTCGAGATTCAGTGGCCGGCCTCGGGCGGACCGCAGGGGTCGTTCGCGCTCGGGTCCTTGGTCAGCAGCTCCTACGCGCTGGAATCCGATCAGAGCGGGATGCGCCTCGCCCATGCGGCCATGACCTTCGGCGCCGGCGACGCCAACGCAGGCGAGTCGCAAATACTGACCGTGGGCGGAGCCGTGCAGCGCTTGGACTTGGGCGGTTGGCTGCGCTTGAGCACCCCCGGCAAGGACGCCAAGCCGTTGTCGTACTACATGCGCGCGGCCCGGCTGAACGTGGCCGAATTGGATTACCTTGGCCTGGCGTTTCATGATGTGTCGCTGGATCTGGCAGTTGCCGAACGCAACTGGCGCATCAATGTCGGCGGTCCCAATGTCATTGGCGCCATCACGATACCGAGCGCCGCGGGTTCTGCTGAACCCTGGAACCTGCAGTTCGACCGGTTGCATTTCGATGTTGCCGGAAGCGAGGATTCGGCCGGCTCCGCCGAGGCGAATATCTCCGCGGATATGAATGCGCGCGCGGTGCCGGCGGTCAACTTTCATGCCACGGAACTGATCTGGGGCGAACGGCAGTTCGGCGATGTGACCGCGACGCTCGCCAAACAAGATTTTGGCGTCGCCCTGAAATCCTTGAGCGTGGCGGGCCCCAGCTTTACGGTCAGCGCCCAAGGCGAATGGCGCGCCAAAGATGCCGGCGTCAGCCGCATCAAGGGCACGCTGGCCAGTACCGACGTACAGAGCACGCTGAAGGATCTGGCGTACGCGGACGTGATCGAGGCGAGATCCGGCAAGATGGAATTCGATCTCACGTGGGACGGCGCACCGACGGCCGCGGCGTTCGCGCAAGTGATCGGACACGTGCAGTTGTCGATGGAGAAGGGGCAGGTGACCGGACTCAAACCCGGTGCGGGGCGCGTGCTGGGGCTGGCCAGCATCGCGGCGCTGCCCCGGAGGCTGGCATTGGATTTCAGCGATCTGACCGACAAGGGACTGGCGTTCGACAGTGTTCACGGCGATTTCGAACTGCGCGACGGCAACGCCTACACCGATAACGTGCTGCTGAAGGGCCCGGCGGCCGAAATCGGCCTTATTGGCCGGGTCGGCTTGAAAAACAAGGATTATGACCAAACTGCAGTGGTAACCGGCAGTGTGGGTAATTCGCTGTCCATCCCGGTCGCGAGCACGCTGGTATGCGGGCCGGTATGCGGCGCGGCAGCGCTGTTGTTCACGCAGGTGTTCAAACAGCCGCTGAAGGGCTTGGCTCGAGGGTATTATCGTATTACCGGCAGCTGGGATAACCCGACTGTGGAACGTATCAAGAGCGCAGACGCACCAGGGGCGTCTGCGGAGGCACCGAAATAGATGGGCAAAGTAGCTGCAATACAAATGACGTCGAGCCATGTGGTGACTGAGAACCTGGCCTCGGCGGAAGCGTTGCTGCGCGAGGCAAAGGACGCCGGGGCGCTCGTTGCCTGTCTGCCGGAGAATTTTTCGTTCATCGGAGTCAAGGACGCGGACAAGCTGCAAGTCGCGGAGCCGGATGGCAATGGTCAGGTCCAGGCCTTCTTGAGCGAGACCGCGGCCAAACTCAACCTGTGGATCTTGGGCGGCACCATCGTGATCCGAACGAATGACTCGGGCCGCGTGGCCAATTCGTCGCTCTTAATCGACGCGGACGGCAAGCGTGTCGCGCGCTACGACAAGATTCACTTGTTCGATGTCACCATCCCGGGGCGTAACGAGCAATATCGGGAATCCAACTACGTGCTCCCAGGCCGCGATCCGGTCATTGCCGACACGCCGGTCGGCAAGCTCGGCCTCTCGGTGTGCTACGACATGCGATTCCCGGAACTGTACCGTGAGCTGGTGTTGCAAGGCGCGGAGTGGCTGGCGATGCCTGCGGCGTTCACCGTGCCGACCGGGCTCGCGCATTGGGAGACGCTGCTGCGCGCCAGAGCCATCGAGAATTTGTGCTACGTTGTGGCGCCGGCACAGTCCGGCTTGCATACCAGCGGCCGTGAGACCTATGGGGATTCGCTGATCGTGGACTATTGGGGTCAGGTGCTGTCGCGCCTGGCAAAGGGTACCGGAGTGATCACAGCAGACATTGATCTTGCGAGCCAAGCGGAATCGCGCGCTCGTTTCCCCGCACTTGATAATCGCCAGCTGGGATTGGCCACCGCCGCCACGGTTTCGGCATGAATGCACGCGCCGCTGAGTTAAGCCTGCCCACGTTTGCCGTGGCCGAGAAAATGATCCTGGCACCTTCAGGCCTCGATGAGCGAAGGCTGAGTCAAGTGCTGGACACGCTCATGAGCCGCGGTGTCGAGTATGCGGACCTGTATTTTGAGCTGTCGCGCGAGGAATCCTGGTCGCTGGAGGACGGCATCGTCAAGGAAGGCTCGCACAGCATCGAGCAAGGCGTCGGCGTGCGCGCCATCAGCGGCGAGAAAACCGGCTTCGCGTACACCGACGAAGTGCTGTTGCCGGCTTTGCTCGAGGCTTCCGACGCGGCACGCGCGATCGCCCGAAGCGGAGGCAGGAATGCGGTCAAGACCTGGCAGCGTCCTCTGACGCACCGGCTCTACCTGCCCATCGATCCGCTCGATGCCATCAAGGACGAGGACAAGGTGGCTTGGTTGATGCGCATCGATGCCGATACGCGCCGCCTCGATCCTCGGGTCAAACAAGTCATGGCCTCGCTGGCGGCTGTGCATGAGATCGTGCTGATCGCCTCCAGCGACGGCACGCTGGCGGCGGACGTGCGTCCTCTGGTGCGGGTCAACGTATCCGTCATCGTCGAGCAGAATGGCCGGCGCGAGCAAGGCTATAGCGGCGGAGGCGGCCGTTTCGGCCTCGATGAGCTGCTGCACGGCGATGCGCCGTTCGAACATGGACGCGAGGCGGTGCGGCAGGCGCTGGTTAATCTAGACGCGGTGGCGGCGCCGGCGGGCTCCATGACGGTGGTGTTGGGCCCGGGCTGGCCCGGCATTTTGCTGCATGAGGCGATTGGGCATGGTCTGGAAGGCGACTTCAACCGCAAGGGGACGTCGGCATTCTCGGGTCGCATCGGCCAGAAAGTGGGCGCCGACGACGTGACGGTGGTCGATGACGGCAGCCTCAATCGGCGCCGCGGCTCCTTGAATGTCGATGATGAGGGCACGCCGACGCAGTGCACGACGCTGATCGAAAACGGCATTTTGCGCGGTTACATCCAAGACAAGATGAACGCCAAGCTCATGGGCATGGCGCCGACCGGCAACGGCCGGCGCGAGTCATTCGCGCATATGACGTTGCCTCGCATGACCAACACTTACATGCGAGCCGGTTCGCGCGCGCCCGAAGAGATCATTGCGTCGGTGGAGAAGGGTCTGTATGCCGTCAATTTCGGCGGCGGCCAGGTGGACATCACATCCGGCAAGTTCGTGTTCTCCGCGAGCGAAGCTTATATGATCGAGAACGGCAAAGTCGGCGCACCCGTCAAAGGTGCGACGCTGATCGGCAACGGACCCGATGTGCTCACCAGAGTCAGCATGGTCGGCAACGATCTGAAGCTCGACAGCGGCGTAGGGACTTGCGGCAAGGAAGGACAATCGATTCCTGTCGGCGTCGGTCAACCCACGCTGCGGATCGATGCGCTCACGGTGGGCGGTACCGGCTGAGTCGCGGCGACGCGGAACAAGAGACAGGCTCCTTTTCTGCACATTCTCACCGCGATTGCGGCTTCCACGAGTGCGCCTCGCGTGAAAAAATTCTTGGCGCGGCAACCAGGGAGGAAAGCCCGAACTTTCGGATTGCAGGATGCTCAACGCCGCAGCGCGGGCGGGGTGTTCAAGGCCGAAGGACGCCTTGCCCGCGCTTTATCCGACCAAGTGCATCCTCCGGGCAACTAGCATGTCCTTGAATGAGACCCACGCCGCGTCAGCCGACAGGTCGCACAGCTGGGCGCGACTCGACGGCGTAGACATCCTACGGGGTCTCGCGATCTTCTTTGTGCTGATGAATCACGTCAACATGCGCTTGTTTCTCGCCAAGGTTCCGTACACACAAGGTCTTCCCTCCCAACTGGTGTCCTCACTGGTGTGGAATGGACAACACGGCGTGCAAATGTTCTTTGCGGTGTCGGGCTTTCTCATCACGTCAACCTCAATTCGACGATGGGGATCGCTCTCAAGAGTAAGCGTGCGTGATTTCTATGCGCTGCGCTTTGCCCGAATTGCGCCGCTGCTGCTACTGCTGCTTGCCGTTCTCTGCACGCTACACGCCGCCGGCCTCAAGGATTTCGTCGTTTCAGACAAAACCGGGGGACTGGGTCGAGCACTCATCGCCGCACTGACCTTTCACGTAAATGTCCTGGAGGCACATCGCGGATACCTTCCAGCGAATTGGGACATCCTTTGGTCACTATCGGTGGAGGAAATGTTCTACTTGTTTTTTCCACCCGTCTGCGTGCTGCTTGGACGCGGCAAGCGGCTTGTAGCCTTTCTCCTGATCTTCGTTGTACTCGGGCCATTGGGCCGCACCCTGCTCACTCATGGAAATGAGGTCTGGAAGGAATATTCCTACCTGGGTGGCATGGATGCCATCGCTCTCGGATGCCTGACCGCCATTGCGATCTCGCGGATGACCATTGCCCGCAGCGTTATCTGGTTGCTGAGTGGTCTAGGTTCGGTGCTGGTTCTTTTCATCTTGGGTTTCTCGAACCAGGCGGAGGCGTGGGGTCTTGGCCGGAGCGGCTTCGACATGACGATTTTGGCGATCGGAAGCTGTATGGTCATTGCTGCGGCCGCCCAGACCCGGTGGAAGAGTCCGCGCGTCATCTTTCCGCTCATAACACTGGGTCAGTGCAGCTACGAAGTCTATCTGACTCACATGTTCGTGGTATTCGCACTGTTTGGGCTATTCAAGTCAGCCGGACTATCGCTCGCTGCCGTGCCGGCCCTGTTCATCAGTGTCATTCTCATCTCTGGCCTGTTGGGCGAGTGGGTCGCGCGCTTCTATTCGGAGCCGATGAATCGCCTGATCCGTCAATCGGGGATGGCCCGACTTGGTTCTGTCATTCGTTCCGATGCCGCCCGCGAAATATGACATCATCGCGATCCGCGGACGCCCCCAGGCGTCGTCCCTTGTATTTCAATTTATTCGGAGCCGATACGATGAATATCTACCGACCGGCGATGCTGGTCCTTGGCCTGACTTGCGGATTCATGGCAGGCGCTTCGGCAGCCGCCGATGTCGGGCCGCAGCTGGGACTGCCGTCCAACGTCGCCGCGTCGATGCAGGGTATCGATGCGCATCGCATCGCTGAGCACGTGCGCTTTCTGGCCAACGACTTGCTCGAGGGACGCGGTACCGGCACCCGCGGCGGCGACATTGCCGCGAACTACATTGCCTCTCAATTTGCGTTGTACGGCTTGAAGCCGGCCGGCGACAACGGCAGCTATCTGCAAAAGGTCGAGTTCGTCGGCGTGAAAACCTTGCCCGGCACGTCGGCCTCGTTGCAGCCCGCGCACGGCACGGCGCTGGACTTGAAGCTTGCCGAGGACTACGTCGCAGGCAACCAGACGCAGACCGACAGCGTCGATATCGACGCGCCCATCGTGTTCGTGGGCTACGGCATCGAGGCGCCCGAATACAATTGGAATGACTTCAAAGGGGTGGATGTCAGGGGCAAGGTGGTGCTCGTCATCGTCAACGAGCCGCCGTCGAAGGATCCGAAATTCTTCAATGCCGAAGCGCTGACTTATTACGGACGCTGGACCTACAAGTTCGAAGAGGCGGCACGCAAGGGAGCGGCGGGCGCGCTGATCATTCACCGCACCGATCTGGCGAGCTACGGGTGGGAAGTGGTACGCAACTCCTGGAGCGGCGAGCAGGTGTACTTGGGCAATGACAAGGATCCGAAGCTCAAGGCCGCATCGTGGATTCAACTCGAGGTGGCGCGCAAATTGTTCACGGCGGCGAACCTCAATTTGGACGAGATGATGACGGCCGCCGGCACCCGGCAATTTCAGGCGAAGGAATTGCCGGTGCGTTTCAAGGCGCACATCGCGAGCAAGGTGCGCAAATTCGAGTCGTACAATGTGCTCGGGATTTTGCCGGGCAAAGACGGCGGCGGGAGTCAGGCCGTCGCGTACTCGGCCCATTACGACCATCTCGGCATCGATCCGGCCATGAGCGGCGACAATATTTACAACGGCGCGGTCGATAATGGCACGGGCTGCGGCATCCTGCTGGAAATGGCGCATGCCTTCAGCACGTCCGCGGCGCGGCCGCCGTCGCCGGTGCTGTTTGCCGCGGTTACCGCGGAAGAAAAGGGACTGCTGGGGTCCAATTATCTCGGCAAGCATTTGCCGATTCCTGCGGGGAAAATCGCATTGGATTTGAACTACGACGCCATCCTGCCGATGGGCATGCCGCAATCCGTCAACGTCACGGGCGCCGAACGAACCTCGTTCTACCCCACCGTTGAAAAGACGGCCGCCGTCTTTGGATTTGAAATTCAAGCGGATGCCGAGCCCGGTGCGGGCCACTACTACCGCTCCGATCACTTCAGCATGGCGCGGGCCGGCGTGCCGGCGTTCTCGATCAACACCGGCGTGAAATTTGCGGGTCATCCGCCGGAGTGGGGAAGAGCGCAGCACGAAGAATACACGGCGAAGCGTTACCACCGTCCCAGCGACGAATTTACGCCGGACATGGATTTCACCAGTGATGCAGCGGTTGCCAAGTTCGGCTTTGCCCTGGGTTGGCAAGCGCTGCTCGCGAAGGGCACGGTGAACTGGCGGCCGGGCGATGAGTTCGAGGCGACGCGACTGCACGGAACCGCACACTAGCCGCTGCGACGTCGCGGCTGCGACATCAGCGGCTGCGACATCAGCGGCTGCGACATCAGCGGCCGCGACATAACGCGCTGTCATAAGCCGGGACGAGGTTATTGCGTCGCTTCCCGGCGACGAGGCTGCGCCGTAAGTTCAGCGAGTCCGGCGGAGCGTGCACCAGGTCGCATTCCAGAGCA
>DATHFB010000080.1:0-2417 GCA_035318305.1 Steroidobacteraceae bacterium
GACGCCGTCAGCGGTCGATGTATCGTCCACCGCGATCGAGCGGCTGCGCTCTAGTATTCCGCGAACCGAGCGACCCAAGGCCGAGCCCTCGCTCGTCGCCGACCAGGACGATGTCCCGCTGTCTCCGAACGGCGCCGGGCACCATCAGACGCAACAGCCCCCGCCTTCACCTGTTCAAAGCGAGTCGCCCGAGTCGAAGATTGCGGCGGAGGATCGTGCGGGGAGCGCGGCTGTTGACGCCTTGAAGGCATCACGGTTGGATTTTCTATTTCGTTCAAAGCCCGCGCGTCCTACGCCGCCGCCGCAGAACTTCGATGCCTTCTGGCCCGCCGAACGCGGGACCGGGAGAAATATGGAGCCCGAGGCTGGGCCGACACTTGACGAGGCCCAGCCCCCATTGGATCAGGCAGCCTCCGTCCAAGAGCCGCCGCTGGAGTCGACTGCGAGCGAACAGCCGCAGGCGACTGCGATCCTTAAATCCGGGGTCGTCGAGGGCATGGCCTATACCCTTTACGCCGACGGATCGATCGAGGCCGAGCTTCCGGATGGAACGGTGCGGTTCGGCTCGATCGCCGAGTTGCGCGCGCACATCGAAAGCAACTCCTAAGCCGCAACGAACGGATGACCGTCGGCTCCTGCCCTTGGCCTTTCGCCAGATCGCCGCTGCGCTGCAATCACCTTTCCGCAATCTCGCCCGGCGCGAAGCTCAGCGCGACACCGTTCATGCAATAGCGCGCCCCTGTTGGCTTGGGGCCATCGGGAAAGACATGGCCGAGATGTGCATCGCATGAGGCGCAACGGACCTCGGTCCGGCGCATGAGCCACGAGCCGTCCTCGTTTTCGATTACCGCCGCCTTATCGACCGGCGCCCAAAAGCTGGGCCAGCCGGTGCGCGAATCGAACTTGGTGCTCGACGAAAAGAGCGGTGTGCCGCAGCACACGCATTTGAAGAGACCCGGGCGTTTCTCGCTGTTGAGCGGACTTGAGAAGGGGCGCTCGGTGCCATGCTGCCGGGCGACGTGAAACTGCTCGGGGGTGAGCAGTTTTTTCCACTCTTCATCGCTTTTCATGGTGCGCGAGGCGGGGTTGGAAGTCATGTTGTTCAACCTCGATCAAATGAGCTTTTGACAGCATTTATTTGGGGCATCGAGGACGATCAACAAGTGAGATGTTGTTGACCGTCCCGGGCGGCCGATGAGCCTGCCCGCGAAATCAGCGGGCGACCCCGTCGAGACCGCTGAAATCGATTAAACGTGGACGTTTGTCTCGTAACGCCTAGAACATGTCACAAGTAATTAAAGATTATACACATCCACTACAAAAACACTTCTTGCCTTTTACAGAAGATATGAATAGAAATGCAGTTAAATTATACTTCCCGATTGCATTCGGCGCATTGGGTTCGCAGCGCACTCGCAGCAAGGGCGTCGAATACGCAAGAATGCAAGTTCACTAAGCGAACTGAAGATCAAAGCACGGCAGGAACAACAGCGATGAGCGAAAGCATGGCGGGGGGAACATTCATCGAGCTGACGGCGTCGATCGTTTCGGCGTATGTCAGCAACAATTCGGTGCCGACCGCGGATTTGCCCGCGTTGATCGGTCAAGTGCACTCGGCTTTGACTCGCGTGTCGAGCGGGCACGGCGAAGTGCCGAGTGAGCCACCCAAACCCGCCATCTCGGTCAAGAAGTCGGTCACGCCGGATCATATCGTCTGTCTCGAGGACGGAAAAAAATTCAAGTCCCTCAAGCGTCACCTGCGCACCCAATACAATATGACGCCGGAGCAGTACCGCGAAAAATGGGGGTTGCCGCCGGATTATCCCATGGTTGCCCCGAACTACGCGGCTGCACGCTCGCACCTTGCCAAACAGATGGGGCTCGGCCAGCAACGGCGCCGGCGCAAGTAGCAGAGGCGTGCGCGTCGCTTACGCGGTGGCGGCCAGTGCCGCCCGGGCGTCTGCGCGAATGCGCTCGACCATCGAACGAAATCCGTTCGAGCGCTGAGGCGTCAAGTGCTCGCGCAGGCCGAGGCGCTCGAACAGCGCGATCGCGTCGGCGGAAAGGATCTCTTGAGCGGGCTTGCCGGAGAACATCGCAAACAAGATGGCGATCAGCCCGCGCACGATATGAGCGTCGCTATCGCCATAGAAGGTTAGTGCCGGGCCACGTTGGCCATTAGGGCGCACGGTGGTCGCAAGCCAGACCTGACTCGCACAGCCCTGCACCTTGTTCGCGTCGGTGCGGTCCTGGTCGGACAATGGGCTCAAACCGCGGCCGAGCTCAATGACATAGCGGTAGCGGTCGTCCCAGTCCTCGAGCAACGAAAAGTTGTCGATGATCTCGTCGAGGGTCGTCATGGTGTCGGGCGAGATCGCGCTCATGATTGTGCCTTAGCGGATATATAGTAGCGATGA
>DATHFB010000081.1:0-2641 GCA_035318305.1 Steroidobacteraceae bacterium
AGACGCCGTATTCACCGGTTTCGTAAAATGGCCGAAGCAGACCATAAAACGGCAGTTGATCCCTGAAGAGATCGACCGGCTTGTCGGCAAGGTAGGCGAAGTGCTGGTAATGCCAGATCAGCACGGCAAAGGCCGCCACGAAACGCAGCGCCTCTAGTCCCAGCAGTTTATTCGCTCGTGGTGGCACTGGCTTTCCGGACATCGCAAATTTGACGGATCTCTAGCTAGTTGCAGATCCTCTCGGCCGCCTGTATCACCGCGTTCTCCCAAGCCTGGTAGCCGCCGGAACTCAGATGGACGCCGTCGATCGTGGATGGTCTCAACATCGCCGGCAGCGCCACGAATGTTGCGCCGCTTCGCCTGGCTACGTCGGGCAGGGCGGCGTTATAGTCGTTGATCGTCGTGATGACCTCGTTTCGCATCGCATCGGTTACCCGGCCCTCTGCCTCAACCGGCGGGATCTCCAATACGGCAAGTTGCGGCGTCAGTTTTGATAATTGGGCCAGCAACGCGCCGTATCGATCGCCAAAGCTCTGCCTGCCTGTGGCGGCCGATACCAGCGCATCATTGGTTCCCAGCGATACGACGATCAAGGCCGCGCGTTTGCTGCCCAGTGCCTGCGACAGCCAGTTGCCGAGATCGCTCGTGGTGGACGCACCGCCAAGGCCGGCATTCACGATCGCATGGCCGCATATCGACCGCGGCAACGTCGAAGCCTCGACGATGCTGTCGCCGAGCACGATAACGGGATCCTCTGTTCTGCTCAGGGTGTAATGCAGAATAAGTTGACGGACGTGCCGGTGTTCGTCGACGACATCCGGCTTTCTGGCCCATGTGAGACAGACTGCTGCGGTACCCATCGCGAGGATGATGAGACCGACATGCGTCCAGTTCACGCGCGCCGCCGGAAGCTGTCGCGTCGGCATGGATTTGTCGAGAAAGGTCATGTGCCCCGTACGTCACGTAAGGCGCTTCGTGCGCCTGTAGCTCAGGACAACACAAAATGCTTTCCAATAGCTTTGCCGGAAGCGAGGCAAAGCGCTGCATGCGGGCTTTCGGTTATCGATTGGGTAACCATGCAGGTGCGGGGCGCGCTTGACGCGTTGCCGGAAACCGACGCGCCAAGCCTAATGCGAATGACCGAGAGGCGACTTTGAGCGCGCCAGCCCGCGACCGAGCCGCACGGGGCCTTGCCCGGATAAGGAATCGCGCTCGCCGGTTCCGTTTGCGTTGCGAAATTGCCGGAATTTCGCGGCGATGCCGCGGATGCTGAAGGTGATCAGCGTTTCATGATGCTTCAGGCCGCGGCCACCCTTCACCAGCCCCTGGTCCCGTATCAGGCAATAGTCGCCGTTGCTCATGCGCGCGAGCCGGCAATTCCTGAAGTAATTCTTGACGTGAGACAGCATTCGCACTCCCGGTTCTCAGGAGCATGCATGGCCGCACGATTCCGTCAATTCTTGACAAGCCGCGAACTTGTCGGTGCGCATCGGCGATGCGGTTGCCGACGCGCCGATTGGCGCGCGCCGCTCGTTTTCAGCCCCTGCCGATGAGCTCTTTGATCTGGCGCTGAAGCTGCCGTTTCTTCTGCTCGCTCTTGCGCAGCCGCTCCTCGACATCGGACACCGGCAGCCCGAAGGGGGGCTCGCCGCTGAACGCAACGCCGACGAAATTGTCGCGCCACCAGATGATCCTGGCGAGGAATGAACGGCCTTTTCGTGCGACGGTCAGCGAGATCTGCTCTTTGTGCAGCCGGACGGCGTTCTTGAATTCGAGGCTGGCGCCTGTTTCGGAGATGTTGCGAACCACGCAATCCCGGGATGCGCCGTCTTCACCGATCTCCGCGATACCACCATAAATAACCTTGTCGCGCGGGCTCTCGCGTCGGTCCAACATCGATTTCACTCCCCAATAAAAGTTGGGGGACCATACGCCGCTTCGCCGCGAGCGAAAGGCCACGACCGGCAAAATGCGACGTTAACCTAAACCCGTCGCATTTGAGGCAGCGCGGCATCTCAGGGTTTTAGGCCATGATTCCGAAAAACCTGCCCCGCACGTGATACGGGGTGGAGACCGGTTTTCAGACAAGATCGTGGCCGAAGCAGGGGGCGTTACGCCGCACTCTCGCGGATGCCGCGCGCGATTTCTTTTTGCGCGTCGAATTCGCGCCGCCGCCGCGCCAGCTCCTCGGCACTGAGCAGGGCTACATTGTTGTAGTCGCGTTTCCAGGAAGCGTCCGCGCTCCAGCGCAGCGGCGACTGCACCGTGGTCTGCGGGCCCGGCGCTGTCTCCAACAGGCGCAGTGCGAGCTCGAGCGTGAAGGCTTGCGAATCGGGATCGTGCGGCTTGCCCGCCGAGTTGCCCAACGGAAAATCGCTGAACAGAAAACGCGGCACCGCGGCGTGCTCGACGATGTCCTTGGCGCATCCCATCACGACCGTGGAGATGCCATTGGCCTCCAGATGCCGCGCGACCAGGCTGATGGTCTGGTGGCATACCGGACAGTTCGGCACCAGCACCGCGGCATCCACGCCGTCCCTGCGGCAGCGCGCCAGAATTTCCGGCGCATCGGTCTCGATAGTGACGCGATGGCTGCGATTGGTCGGTGCGCCAAAAAAACGCGGCGCGATTTCGCCGATCA
>DATHFB010000082.1:0-3356 GCA_035318305.1 Steroidobacteraceae bacterium
TTCCGCGCAACCACGGGATTGAGTCCGGCGGATTGGATCACCCGGGCGCGCGTGGATCGCGCGCGCGAACTGCTCGAGAGCACGACGCTACCGATCGATCACATTGCCGAGCGCTGCGGTCTCGGCTCGCCAACCACTCTGCGGCATCATTTCCGCAAGAAGGTTGGCGTGAGCCCCGCGGACTACCGCAGGAGGTTTTCTTGAAGCCCGCGTTCAAAACCGATCTGACGCCAGGCCTCGAACACTACCAGCGCCACGGCGTTGGACAAATTGATGCTGCGATTCTGGGCACGCATCGGAATGAACAAGGAATGATCCGGTCCCGCTTGCTGCAACGCTGATGGCGGCAGGCCGCGAGTTTCCGGTCCAAACAGGAACGCATCCCCGGCCCGGTACCGCACATCGCTGTAGCAATGTTTGCCGCCGGTCTCCACCGCGAACAGCCGCGAGCCGTCAAGTTGACCCAGGCAAGCTTTCAGATTCGCATGCACTTTCACTTCCGCCAGGTCGTGATAGTCGAGTCCGGAGCGCTGCAGACTTTTATCGTCCAACCTGAAGCCCAGGGGTTTGACCAGATGGAGCGTCGCGCCGGTGTTCGCACACAGGCGAATGGTGTTGCCGGTATTCGGCGGAATCTCGGGCTCGAACAGCACCACGTGAAACATCGAGGCTATTTCTCGAGCGCGGGCCGATGCCTATCCAAGACGACGAGCTGCGTCGGATAGGCAAAATCCACGCCGATGCGCCGCAGTTCATCGATGATCCGAAAATTCACGGCCTGCTGCAGGTCCAGCATGGGGTTGACGGCGGGCTGCTGCACGAAGTACGACAGCTCGAATTGAAAACAGCTTTCGCCCAGAGTTTTCAAGTGGCAGCGCTCGAAGCGCGCCTGCGCGTGTTCGCGAACGATGTTCTCCAGGAGTTTGGGCATTTGCCTGAGCTTGTCGGCGGGGGTGTCGTAGGTCAGACGAATCGTCGCCAATATCCGCTGCTGCGACAGGCGCCCGAAATTGCGCACGCGGCTCTTCAAGATATCGGCATTCGACAGGATGATTTGTTCGCCGCCCTCGCTGCGTAAGCGGGTGGTCTTAATGCCGATGTGCTCGACCTTGCCGATGTAGGCATCAATGACCAGGTTGTCGCCGATGACAAAGGGTTTGTCGAGGGCGATCGACAGCGACGCGAATAAGTCGCCCAAGACATTTTGCAGGGCGAGCGCCACGGCGACGCCGCCCACGCCCAGTCCCGCAAGCAAGGCGGTGATATTGACGCCGATATTGCTGAGCATCACGAGGATCAGCAATGACCAGATCAGCATGCGCGACACAAAACTGACGATATCCAGGGAGCCGGCGAAAACGCGGTCGGCGCCGCGCTCCACTTCCTTCATTTCCAGATAGAAACGCACCGTGCGTCCGGCCCAAAGGCCGACTTGAATCAAGATCAGGATCATCGCCGTGTGGGACGCGACGCGCTGAAGCCTGTCGGGGAGCGTCAGGCTTTGCCGCGCAACATCGAGGGCGACGGCGAAGAACAGAATCTGCTTGGTATTGCCGATCAGATAGGCGATGAGCCGGATCAGCGTGGGATTCTTGATGCCGGAATACTTCGGGTATCGCGAGGCGATGAGATCTCGCAGGACCCATAGGCTCGCCCAGACGACGGCGCCTATGACGCCGGCGATCAGCCACTCCGTAGCCGGGATGCCGAGCAGCAACTCTTGCATGGAGCCGATTTTTTTCGAGAGAAATTCGCCCATCCGCGAATTATAAACTGCGGCGCGGCGCCAGGAGCCTAACTGATGTCTTCCATGCCGAGTTCCTTCATCTTGCGTGTCAGCGTGTTGCGGCCCCAGCCCAACAGCTTGGCCGCGTCTTGCTTGAGGCCGCCGGCCTTGCGCAGCGCCACGCGGATCAGAATTCGTTCCACTTCCGGCACCGCCGTATCCAGCAGGCGCTTGGCGCCGGAGTCCAATTCCTGCTCGGCCCAATGCGAAAGCTTTGCCATCCAATCGTGATTCGCGGTCTGGCCCACCACGGCACCGCCGAGATCGGGAGGAATGTCCTCGGCGCGGACTTCGCGTCCCGGCGCGGTTACCGTGAGCCGGCGGCAGGCATTCACCAGCTGGCGCACATTGCCGGGCCAATCGAAGGTCACGAGCGCAGTCTCGGCAGACGCCGTCAAGAGCTTGGGCTCTGCACCAAGTTCGTGCCCCGCAACCGCCAAATAATGCCGCAATAACTCCGGGATATCCTCGCGGCGCTCGCGCAGCGGCGGAATCTCGATTCGAATCACATTGAGCCGATGCAGGAGATCCTCGCGAAAATGTCCGGACTTCACCCGCATCTCGAGGTCTTGATGGGTCGCGGCAATGACGCGCACATCGACTTTTACCGGTGTCTGCCCGCCGACCCGATAGAACTCGCCTTCCGCCAGGACGCGCAGCAACCGCGTCTGCAACGCCGGCGACATATCGCCGATTTCATCCAGAAACAGCGTGCCGCCGTCAGCCTGTTCGAAACGGCCCCTGCGCAACGTATCGGCGCCGGTGAATGCGCCCTTCTCATGGCCAAACAGCTCCGATTCCAACAGGTCCGCGGTGAAGGCGGCGGTGTTGAGCGCGACAAAGGCCTTGGCGGAGCGCGGACTGTGCCGGTGCAGAGCGCGCGCCACGAGCTCCTTGCCCGTGCCCGACTCGCCGGTGATCAGCACGGTCATGCTGGAGCGGGAGAGCCGGCCGATCGCGCGAAACACCTGCTGCATCGCCGCTGCCTGACCGAGGAGTTCCGGGATGCTGCGCCTGGTGGCCTCTGCATCGGTCGTTAGCGTCGCCTGCTGCGCGGCGCGGCGCACGAGGTCCACGGCCTTGTCGATATCGAAGGGCTTCGGCAGATACTCGAACGCACCGCCCTGGTACGCCGCCACGGCCGCATCCAAATCGGAGTGCGCCGTCATGACGATCACCGGCAATCCGGGCCGCGACACCTGAATTTCCTTGAGCAGGTCCAAGCCGCTGCGGCCGGGCATGCGGATATCCGTCATCAGCACATCCGGGGCATCGCTGCGCAGCGCCGTTAGGACGTTGTCGGCCTGGTCGAAGCACTTGGCGTGCATGCCGCTGCCCTTCAAGGCTTTTTCGAGGACCCACCGGATGGAGGCGTCGTCATCGACCAGCCAGACTTGCAGAGGCTTGACGTTCAAGTGGAATCCATCGGCAAGGAAATGACGAATGTAGTTCTCCCCGGAGTACTGTCGAATTCGATCAGGCCGCCATGACGGCTGACGAGATCCTGCGCTATTCCCAGCCCCAAGCCGGTGCCGTCGGCGCGCCCCGAGACGAGCGGATAAAAGATGGT
>DATHFB010000083.1:0-10645 GCA_035318305.1 Steroidobacteraceae bacterium
CAGGATAATTTTCGGCTGCGCGGACAACCCTTCCACGATGAGCCGGTTTACGCGCCGCACGAAAACGGCAGGATCGTCCAACTCGCCGCCCTCCGCCAGCATCGCCTGGTCGTACAGCACATGGGCGAGATCCGAGAACGACGCATCATCGGTCGTCTCCCTGAGACGCTCGACGAGAGGGTGTTTCGGATTCACTTCGAGAATCGGCAGCGTCGCAAAAGGATTGCTCTGCCCGGCCTGCTTCAAGATGCGCCCCATGCGCAAGCTCATACCGAATTCGCCGGCGACCAAAACGGCGGGCGATTCGGTGAGCCGGGCGGAAACTTGCGCACTCGCGATCTTGCCGGTCAAATTTTTGGCGAGTCGATCCAACGTATCCTTGAAGGCGGTTTCCGCCGCGGCCTTGTCGGGGGTTTCGATCGCCGAGGCCACATCGGCGGCGGCGCTCGCGACGTTGGCGAGCGGCTTGCCCTCGAATTCATGCAGGTGCGCGGCCACCCACTCATCGATTCGATCGGTCAATAAGAGCACTTCCATACCCTTGGCGCGAAAGCCTTCCAAATGCGGACTGTTGCGCGCCGCGGCCAGCGAGTCGGCCGTCAGGTAGTAAATGCTCTTTTGATCGGTCTTCATGCGGGACAAGTACGCCTCGAGCGTGGCGTCCGGCGCATCGCCGCTGCCCGCGGTCGAGTTGAAGCGCAGCAATTTCGCGATCCGCGTCTTCTGCGCCGGGTCATCGATGATGCCTTCCTTCAAGACCACGCCGAAGGTTTTCCAAAACTCCGCGTACTCCTGCGGCTTGTCGGCGGCCAGGTCTTCGAGCAGATCCAACGAACGCTTGACCAGCGCCGATTTGATCTTCTCGACGGTGCGATTATTCTGCAGAAGCTCGCGCGACACGTTCAGCGGCAGGTCGGACGAATCGACCAGTCCGCGCATGAAGCGCAGATATGGCGGCAGCAGTTCGGCCGCCTTGTCCATGATGAATACCCGCTTGACGTAGAGCTGAATGCCGCCCTTTTGTTCGCGCTCGAACAGGTCGAACGGTGCGCGCTTCGGCAAGTACAGGAGCGAGGTATATTCGATGTTGCCCTCGACCTTGTTGTGCGCCCAGACGCGCGCGTCTTCCGAATCATGAGTCAGGTGCTTGTAGAACGCCTGGTAATCCTCGTCCTTCAGATCGGACTTCGGACGGGTCCAAAACGCCTTCGCCTGATTCAAGGTCTCCTGCGTATCGCCTGTCTTCAAAACGATCGGGATGCTCAAATGATCCGAGTACTTGCGCACCAATTGGCGCAATCGTCCCGGCTCCAGGAACTCTTTGTCCTCATCGCGAAGGTGAAGAATCACTTCGGTGCCGCGATCGGCTTTGCCGCTGCCCTGGATTTCGTACTGG
This sequence comes from Steroidobacteraceae bacterium, assembly GCA_035318305.1. Taxonomy (GTDB): domain Bacteria; phylum Pseudomonadota; class Gammaproteobacteria; order Steroidobacterales; family Steroidobacteraceae; genus Bog-1198. The sequence goes on from DATHFB010000083.1 coordinate 1,397, forward strand.
CCCTCGCCGTCGGAATCCCAGCGCACGGCCGGCGCGTCGCTGCGCTTGGTGAGTACCGTCACTTTGTCCGCCACGATGAAGGCGGAGTAGAAGCCGACCCCGAACTGGCCGATCAACTGCGCGTCCTTGGCGGAATCTCCGCTCAAGGTCTCGAGGAATTTCTTGGTGCCGGAACGGGCAATGGTGCCGAGATTGTCGATGATCTCAGCCTCGCTCATGCCGACGCCGTTGTCCTTGATGCTCAAAGTTCCGGCCGCACTGTCCGGCGTCAGGGTGATCTCGAGCGAATCCGTGCCCAGCAGGTCCGGTTTGGCGATCGCCTCGAAGCGCAGTTTCTCGCAGGCGTCGGATGCGTTCGACACCAGCTCGCGCAGGAAAATCTCCTTGTGCGAGTACAGCGAATGGATGACCAGGCGCAGTACCTGCTTGGTCTCGGCCTGGAACTCTTTGATTTGCGGCTTCGTTTCCGTGGTCGGCTGGGTTTCTGTGGTCATGGCCTTACGATCTATATTGGGTCCGGCTGAGGTGGGGCCGCCGACCGATACTTCAAGCTAGAATTGCCCATGGCGACCAGCGGCACGTTGAAGGCGGTGTGGGCGGCTCTCGCCGGCAACCTATTGGTGGCCGGCGCCAAATTCGTCGCTGCGGCCGTCACCGGCTCGGCGGCCATGCTGAGCGAGGCCGTGCATTCGCTGGTCGACACCATCAACGAACTTCTGTTGTTGTACGGCATGGCACGCTCCGCGCGACCCGCGGACCGGGAGCATCCTTTGGGGTATGCGCGCGAGCTGTACTTCTGGAGCTTTGTGGTGGCGTTGCTCATCTTTGCCCTCGGTGCCGGCGTATCGGCCTACCAGGGTATCCAGCGTCTTTTGAACCCGCAAGCCATCGAAAATCCCCTGGTCATTTATATCGTACTGGCCGCCTCGCTGCTGTTCGAGGGCGCTTCCTGGATTGTGGGGACACGCGCCTTTCGCCAAACCCAGCGCCATTTGGGTTGGTGGGATGCCTTTCGGCAGTCGAAGGACCCCCCGGCTTTTATCGTCGTCTTCGAGGATAGCGCCGCGGTCTTAGGGCTATTCGTTGCGGCAGCCGGCACCTCCGCGGCGATCCTCACCGGCGACAGCCGCTGGGACGGCATCGCTTCCCTTGTGATCGCCGCAATTCTGGCAGGTGTTGCGTTGCTGCTGGGGCAAGAGTCGAAGGCGCTGCTCATCGGCGAGCGCGCGGATCCTAAGTTGAGCGACGCCATTATTCGGATGGCTGCCGGCGTGGCGGGCGTGTGCAAGGCCAACAGCATCGCGACCGTGCAGCTGGCGCCGAAAAATATCGTTGCCTACCTGAGCATTGATTTTTTCGATTATCTGCGCGCGCCCGACATCGAGCACGCCGTGGTCGAGTTGGAAAAGAAGATCCACGCCGCCTACCCGGAAGTCTCCGCGCTGTTCGTCAAACCACAAAGCGTCCAGGTCGCGGCGGAGCGGCTGCGCCAAGGCGAGCCGACCATATCGCCCGATGTGTTGAGCGAGGACGTGCTCACGGGCGGCTAGGCAATCCCGCGGGCCGGCTAGGCAAACAGCTTCGGGTCGATGGGCAGGCTGCGAATTCTCACGCCGGTCGCCGCGAACAGGGCATTGCACAGCGCAGGGATCACCGGCGGCAACGCCGGCTCGCCCAATCCTGTCGGCGGATGCTCGGTCTTCAGGAAATGCACCTCGACCGGCGGCGCTTGATTCATGCGCAGCAGTAAAAAGTCGTTGAAATTGCTTTGCGCGACCCGGCCCTTGTTGAGCGTGATCGTCTGACCGAGTGCCTCGCTGATCCCATCGAGCGCGGCGCCTTGAACCTGATTTTCGGCGCCGGTGGGATTGATGATCTGGCTGCCGACACCGGCGGCCACCCACACCTTGTCCACCGTGATTTTGCCGCCCGCGCCCACCGTCGCATGCACGACTTCGGCAAAGTATCCAAGATGGCTGTAATAAAACGCGACGCCCATGCCCGATCCTTTAGGCGGCGTGCGCTTGCCCCAACCGGATTTTTCCCGCACCAACGCCAGCACATCGATCATGCGGCCGGTGTCGAACGCGCCGACCTGGCGGCGCTCGCCGAGCAGGTCGATGCGGTATTGCAGCGGATCCTGGCCCGCCGCGTGAGCGATTTCATCGATGAAGGACTGGAATACATACGCCAGGGCATTGCTGCCCGGCGCCCGCAAGGGTCCGGTGGGAACACCCAACGGCATCAAGGAAATACCCAGCTCCAGATGGGGTACGAATTTCGCCGGGAACTCGTTGGCGCTCATATCCGCACTCGGCGCGGCCTTGCCGTTCTCGCCGAACGAGACGAAATGATCGCTGAAGGCCTGCAACTTTCCGCCCGCATCGAGGCCTGCTTTGAAGAAATGAAAGCCGGCGGGACGATAGAAATCGTGTTGCATGTCGTCTTGCCGATTCCACAACAGCTTGACCGGCGCACCCGCTTGTTTGGATATCCACGCCGCCTCCACCATGTAGTCATTCATCAGCCGCCGGCCGAAGCCGCCGCCGCAGCGAATCATGTGGATGGTGATGTCCGCGTCGTTCAACCCCAAAGTCTTCGCGACGATTTTGCGCCCCGGATCGGGGTTCTGCGTCGGCGCCCAAATTTCCACCTTGCCATCGTGGAAATGCGCCGTGCAATTCTGCGGCTCCAGGGTGGCGTGCGAAATAAATGGGTAGCTGTACGCCGCCTGCAGCGTGCGCACCGAAGACCCAAGCGCGGAAACCACGTCGCCGTCACTGACCACTTTGATTGCCGGAGCCTGGCTTGACAGCGTGGCCGCTTGACTCGCAAAGCCTTCCGTACTCTGCGACGCCGTCGCGCCTTCATCCCAGGTCACTTCGAGCAATTCGCGTGCTCGGTCGAGCTGCCACCAATTGGTGCCGACGATGGCAACGCCGCTGGCGAGGCCGTTGAAAACCGGCCCGCCGCCGACAATGAAGGCATCGCGCACGCCGGGCTGCGCCTTGATCACATCGAGGTTGGCTTTGACCGCGGTGCCGCCGAACACCGGCGACTTCACGAATACGGCATGCAGCATGCCGGGCACGGCGACGTCGATGCCGAACAGGGGTTCGCCTGCCAGCACCCGTGGACTGTCGATGCCCGGATGCGGCTTGCCGATGATTTTGAAATTTTTGGGGTCCTTGAGCGGCACCTGCGCCAGATCCGGTGCCGGGAGGGTTGCGGCCTTCGACGCCAAACGACCGTAGCTCAAAGAGCGTTTGGTGGGCACGTGCACCACTTTGCCGGATGCCGTCTCGCATTCGGCGGCCGGCACGGACCAGGTTTGGGCCGCGGCACTCACGAGCATCTGCCGGCCTGCGGCGCCGACGCGCCGCAGCGCCTCCCAATTCAGCGGCGTTGCGCGGCTGCCGCCCGCGAATTGCGCGCCGTACTTGGCCGGATCGCTGAGCGCCTGTTCGATGTGAACATCCGCCCAATCGACGTCGAGTTCTTCCGCGATCAACATGGGCAGCATGGTCTTGATGCCCTGACCGATTTCCGGATTTTTGGAAATGATGGTGACGGCACCGTCGTTCGCGATTTGAACGAACGCATTGAGCGTACTGGGAGAGCTGGACGCATTCGCGCGGGCGTTAAGGACACCCGGCAGCGAGAAATCGAGCAGCAACCCACCGCCCACGGCCACGCCGGCACGAAGAAAGGCGCGCCGCGATTCGGTCTTGTCGTTGGCGCGCATCATACGAAGGTGTCCCGGCTATCGGCGCTCGGCATCCCGGCGGCTTGTTTGATGGCCGCGCGAATGCGCGTGTAGGTCGCACAGCGGCAAATGTTGCCCGACATGGCCTTGTCGATATCCGTGTCGCTGGGCTTGGGGTTCTTCGCCAGCAAGGCGCTGGCCGACATGACTTGCCCGGCCTGGCAATAGCCGCATTGCATGACATCGAGCGCCAGCCAGGCGTCTCGCACCGCGCGGCCCGTCGGCGTGCCGGCAACTGCCTCGATGGTGGTGATCGATGAGGAGCCCACCGACGAGACCGGCGTTACGCAGGACCGCGTGGGGGCTCCATTGAGATGCACGGTACAAGCCCCGCAAAAACTCTTGCCGCAGCCGAACTTGGTGCCCTTCATGTCGAGCAGATCACGAAGCACCCACAACAGCGGCATTTGCGGATCGGCCTCGACCTCGCGAGCCTTCCCGTTGATCTGAATTGTGTATCGCACGGCCAACCCCTCAAGTGAAACGGTCGGCAAAGTCTACCGCGCCCGGCGGCAGGCTCCTATGGCCAGTCGGCCCGCGGATCGAATTGGAAATCGCGCTTCATGCGCTCATACGCCTCTTTCGCTGTCGGCGTTTGCGCCGTGGGCGTCACCAGTTTGATCGTGACGATCTGGTCACCGCTGGGAGTGCCCGGAAAACCGCGCGCACGCAACCGCAGTTTTTGCCCCGACTGGGCGCCCGCCGGCACCGTCAATTCCACGGTTCCCTTGAGTGTGGGCACGGCGACCTTCGCGCCCAAGGCCGCTTCCCATGGCGCCAGCGGCAATTCGATTTGCACGTCTTTGCCGACGACATCGTAAAGATGATGCGGGCGCAAGCGGATGCGAAATATCAATGAGGTACGGCCGCCTACGCCGGGAATGCGCAGCGATTGGCCTTCGGTGACGCCGGCGGGAATTTGCACGTCGACCTGGCGTTGACGGCCGTTCTCGCTGAGCGTGAGGCGGCGCTTCGTTCCGGCGAAAGCCTCTTCCACGGTGACGTCCAGATGGCCGGCGTCCGACTCGGCGTGCCCCGCGCCGCCGGCGCCGAAACCCGACCCGCCAAAAAGACTGGAGAAGAAATCGCTGAAACCGTTCACTTCCGAAAAGCGCTGGCCTCCCGCCTGCCCAAATCGCTGCGACCAATCCGGCGGCGGCCGAAACTGCTGTCCGTTGCGGAAATCGCGGCCCAGTTGGTCATAGGCGGCGCGCTTGTCCGCATGGCGCAGCACTTCGTAGGCCTCCTGAACCTCTTTGAATTTGTCCTCGGCGTTCTTTTCCTTGCTGACGTCCGGGTGATATTTACGCGCCAGTTTGCGGTAGGCGCGCTTCACCTCGTCGGCATCGGCGCCGCGGGTTACCCCGAGAATTTCGTAATAATCCCTATACTGCATGCCCCAACTCTGAAAAGTTAATGCTTGATATTACAGGCACATACGCGAACTTGTGCGCGTATCGGCCTTGAAATTGAACCGCAACGGCCCGACCATCACTGTGCCGCGTTACCATATTGCGGCTATTTTCAGCGATCAAAAGTCCCATGAAACGCATTTTTCTCTTCATCGTCACCAACCTGGCCGTCCTCGCGCTGCTCAGCGTCGTGCTGTTCATCGTCGAAAACGTCTTCGGCGTGCACTTGATGCAGGGCGGCACCGGCAGCTTGCTGGTTTTTGCCGCTATTTTCGGCTTTGGCGGATCGCTCATTTCGCTGGCCCTGTCCAAGTGGACCGCCAAGCGCATGATGGGCGTGCGGGTGATCGAGAACCCGCAGTCCGAATTGGAGCGATGGCTGGTCGGCACGGTCAAGCGGTTGGCCGAGCAAGCCCATATCGGCATGCCGGAAGTCGGAATCTTCGACGCCGAGGAAATGAACGCCTTCGCCACCGGCGCACGGCGCAACGCGGCGCTGGTCGCGGTCAGCAGCGGACTTCTGCGCAGCATGTCGCGCACGCAGGTCGAGGCGGTACTGGGTCACGAAATCACGCACGTCGCAAACGGTGATATGGTTACCCTCGCGCTATTGCAAGGTGTGCTAAATACGTTCGTGATCTTTCTGGCGCGAATCATCGGCGGCATTGTCGACCGGGCAATCCTGCGCAACGACAGGCAGGGCTCGGGCATCGGTTTTTTCCTGACCACCATGCTGGCGCAGTTCGTACTGGGCATCGTCGCGAGCGTGATTGTTTGTTGGTATTCACGGCGGCGTGAATTTCGCGCTGACCGGGGCGGCGCAGATCTTGCCGGCGCGGGCAACATGATCGACGCGCTGCAGATGCTGAAGCGCAGTCAGGGAGAGCCGATGCCGCAGCAGCTGCAGGCCTTCGGCATCAATACCGGCAGCTCGGCCGGCATCATGCGATTGTTCATGACCCATCCGCCGTTGGACGAAAGAATCGCGGCACTCAAGACTTAGGAATGCTATGACGTCAGAAAATGAAAACGTGATCGAGCCTCCCACCGCGGTGAGGGTGGGTCACGAGCTCTCGCGGTGGTTTGGCAACAGCGACTTTGCGACGCGGCCGCGGGAGCCGGCGCTGCTCGATTCGGGACGTCACATCGATTGGGCACGCGTGCTGCCGTTTCTGTTGATGCATGCGGCCTGTCTGGCGGTTATTTGGGTGGGCTTCAGCTGGGCCGCGCTGGCGGTAACGATTGCGCTGTACCTGGTGCGCATGTTCGCCATCACGGGTTTTTATCATCGCTATTTTTCGCACCGCACCTTCAAGACCTCGCGCGTCGGACAGTTCATTTTTGGCATGTTGGGCGCCTCTGCGGTACAGCGCGGCCCCATTTGGTGGGCGGCACATCATCGGCACCATCACGTGCATTCCGACAAGCCCGAGGATGTGCACTCGCCGGTGCAGCACGGTTTCTTTTGGAGCCACATGGGCTGGTTCATGTCCCATAAGCACTTCGCGGCGGATCTGTCGCGCGTCAAGGATCTTCTGAAATACCCCGAGCTGCGGTTCCTGGATCGCTTCGATATCGTGGTTCCGACGCTCCTCGGTGTCGGCGTATTCCTGCTCGGCGTGCTCCTCAAGCATGTCGCCCCGGGATTGCATACGACAGGCTGGCAGATGCTGGTGTGGGGATTCTTCGTCTCCACCGTGCTGGTTTATCACGGCACGTACACCATCAATTCGCTGTCGCATGTGTTCGGCCGCCAGCGCTACAAGACCGGCGATGCCAGCCGCAACAACCCGTGGCTCGCGATAATCACCTTGGGCGAAGGCTGGCACAACAATCACCACCACTATCCGGCGTCGGTGCGTCAGGGCTTTTATTGGTGGGAATTCGACGTCACCTTCTATTTGTTGAAGCTGATGTCCTTCTTCGGACTGATCTGGGATTTGAAACCCGTTCCCGCGGCGGTGCGGGACGGCGGGGGAAAGCGGCTCTGAGCACTTCGCGGCGCACTGCAATCAGCACCGTCCATGCCCCGGCCCCCTAGTTCAGCGACCCTCGCGGAACTCAAGGCAGCGGTGGGCCCGGGCGGTTGGCTGGACTCTGCCGGCGACGTAGCGCCATACCTGACCGATTTTCGGCATCTGTACCAGGGCGCGACGCCATTGGTGCTCATGCCGAGAAGCGTGGCTGAAGTCGCAAAAATCCTCACCCTCTGCCATCGCGACGAAGTGGCCGTCGTGCCCCACGGCGGCAATACCAGCTACTGCGGCGGCGCCACGCCGGACGAAAGCGGCTCGCAAATCGTGCTGTCGATGCGGCGCCTGAATCGTGTGAGACACATCGACGCGGCCAATTATTCGATGATCGTCGAGGCCGGTTGCACGCTGGCCGGCGTGCAAGCAGCCGCGCGTGAAGCGGATCGACTGTTTCCCTTGAGCTTAGGGTCCGAAGGCACCGCCCAAATCGGCGGCAACCTCTCGACCAATGCCGGCGGCACGGCGGTTCTGCGCTATGGAATGATGCGCGATTTGGTGCTGGGACTGGAAGTGGTTCTGGCGGACGGACGGGTGCTTGCGGCGCTCAAGAGCCTGCGCAAGGACAACACCGGATATGACGTCAAATCCCTGTTCATCGGTGCCGAGGGCACTTTGGGAGTCATCACGGCGGCATCCTTGAAGCTGTTTCCGCTGCCGGCCGATACGGCGACCGCGCTGGTCGGCATCGACTCGCCGCGCCACGCGCTCGAATTGCTCACCCGGCTGCGCACGGCCGCGGGCGATCAGGTGACCTCGTTTGAGTTGATGCCACGGTTCGCGGTCGAGATGACGGTGAAGTACGTGACCGGCGTTGCGAACCCCTTGTCTTTCGAGTGCCCGTGGTACCTGCTGATCGAGTTGAGCTCGCCCAATCCGGATCAAAACCTGACGAGTCTCTTGACATCGCAACTCGAGGACGCCGCGGCCGCCGGCACCGTCAAGGATGCGATGCTCGCAGCATCGCTGGCACAGGCACAGGCCATGTGGAAATTACGCGAATCCGTGCCGGAGGCGCAGCGCCGCCATGGCGCGAGCATCAAGCATGATGTCTCGGTTCCGGTGTCCGCGATTCCGGTACTCATCGAGAAAGGCACCGCATTGGCCAACGAATTGGCTCCCGAGGGAGACGTCGTTTCCTACGGGCATGCCGGCGACGGCAATCTGCATTTCAATCTGAGCCAAAAGCCCGGCGCCGACCTTGAGCGCTTTGTCGGCAGGACGCACGCCCTCGAGCATGCCATGTTCGATCTGGTCGAGAGTCTCGGCGGCAGCATCAGCGCGGAGCACGGCATCGGGCGCCTAAAGGCTGCGGAATTCGCGCGCCGCGCGGATCCTGTGGAACTGCGCGTCATGCACGAATTGAAACGCGCCCTCGATCCGAAAGGCATTTTGAATCCGGGCAAGGTCCTGTGCGCAAGTTGACGGTGCCGGTTCGCACGGCGCGTTTGAACTTGCGCGAGTTCGTCTCTTCCGACTTCGAAGGCATCCACGCCTACTCATCGGATCCGCGGGTCACCCGTTATCTTTTCTTCGGACCGCGCGACGAGCAGAGCACGGCCGAATATCTGGAGGAACTGCTGGCGTCGCAGCGCGAAGTGCCGCGCACGCGATTTGAACTGGCGGTGGAGGAAGTCGCGACGGCGCGGCTGATCGGCGCGTGCGATTTGTCTCTGATCGAGGCGAAGGTGGTGGACTTGGGCTACATGCTCGGCGCCGAGCAGTGGGGCAACGGATACGCGACGGAAATCGCATTGGCCTTGATCGATGCCGCGTTTTTTGAGCTGCGCGCCGAACGGGTGATATCCACCGTTGACGTCAACAACGGCGCGTCGATTCGGGTGCTGGAGAAAGTGGGCATGCGGTGGGAAGCGGTATATCGCAGGCATCGCCGCGCCAAGAATCGCTGGTGGGATTGCCACCTGTTCACATTGCCGCGCGAGGTATGGGAAGCCTCGCGGGCTGACCGGCCCGTGGCGCGCTAGCGCTCGGCCTCGTCTTTGGCCGCTTGCTCACGCGCGCGCTCCGCGGCGCGCTTCAA
>DATHFB010000084.1:0-7150 GCA_035318305.1 Steroidobacteraceae bacterium
TCGGCGGCAATGATCAGCGTGCGTTCGAATTGTCCGGTCTTCGCGGCGTTGATGCGAAAATAAGTCGACAGTTCCATCGGGCAGCGCACGCCGGGCGGCACATAGACGAAAGATCCGTCCGAAAACACCGCGGAATTGAGCGCCGCAAAAAAATTATCGGTCGTGGGTACGACGGTGCCGAGATAGCGTTCGACGAGTTGCGGATGATCGCGAACTGCATCGGAAAACGAACAGAAGATCACGCCCGCCTTGCCGAGTTTTTCCTTGAAGGTCGTCGCTACCGAAACACTGTCGAAGACCGCATCCACGGCGACGCCGGCGAGGCGCGCGCGCTCGTGCAGCGGGATGCCCAATTTCGCGTACGTCGCGAGCAGTTTCGGGTCCACCTCGTCCAGGCTCTTCGGCGCATTGGCAGGTGCCCGAGGCGCGGAATAATAGGAGATGTCCTGGTAGTCGATGGGCTTGTAGTGCACATGCGCCCAAGCCGGCTCCTTCATCGTCTGCCAATGCCGGAACGCCTTCAGGCGCCAGTCCAGCAGGAACTTCGGCTCGTGCTTCTTTTTGGATATGGCAGCAACCACATCCTCATCGAGTCCGGGCGGCAAGCTGTCCGATTCGATATCGGTGATGAATCCATGGCGGTATTTCTGACCGACCAGGGCTTCGACGTCTTGAGGTTTGGTGGACACGGTATTCCGGGTGCTTAAGGTTGAGAACTAAATGGGGTCGAATTTTTAGGATTCACGCGAATTTCCGACGCAAGATCGGCCACACGCACGCCCGTGGAATCCAGGCCCGCCAATTGATGCAAGGTCACGTCTTCCAGGGCGCGTCGAATGGCCGCATTGACTCGCTGCCAGGCGGTGCCTACGCGGCACAGGCGTTCGATCCCGCATTGGCTGGATGCCCCGCTGCATTCGGTAATGGCGATCGGCCCTTCGAACACATCGAGGATTTGAGCTGCGGTAATTTCCTCGGGCCGCCGCGCCAGGCGATATCCGCCCTGTGCGCCGCGCGACGAAATCACCATGCCGGCACGCTGCAAACCCTTGAGGACCTTGCTCACCGTCGGCCTGCCCAAGCGCGTGCGCTCTGCCAATTCCGTTGCAGCACGATGCGTCGCCGGTTCTTGCGCTAAACTAGCGAGCACGACCGTTGCGTAGTCCGTCATTTTTCCCATACGCAGCATATTTAGGTCCCCTCGAGCTGGAGCTTCATGTGGGACTATTTTAGTCCTATTTAACCGTAAGTCCAGCCGAAGGGCAGATCGAGCCTGGGTTTGTTATCCTTGGCCTAACTTAACAGCCAATATCAGCGAGATACGTCACTCATGAATATCGGAGAGCTCAACGCCACCGCCCGCGCCCTGGTTGCCAAGAACCGGGGTATTCTTGCCGCCGACGAGAGCAGCAGCACCATCAAAAAGCGCTTTGACACCATCAAATTGGAATCCACGGAAGAGAGCCGCCGCGCCTATCGCGAGATGTTGTTCACGGCGCCGGGCGCTCAGTCGTACATCAGCGGCGTAATCCTGTATGACGAGACGCTGCGCCAGAAGACCAAGGAGGGCGTGCCGTTCCCGGCGTACCTCCCGAAGGCCGGGATGATCCCCGGCATCAAGGTCGATTTGGGAGCGAAACCGCTACCGGGGTTTCCCGGTGAGACCATCACCGAGGGTCTGGACGGATTGCGCGAACGCTTCGCCGAGTACCATAAGTTGGGCGCGAGATTTGCCAAATGGCGCGCCGTCATCAACATCGATTCAAGCATCCCCAGCCGATACGCCATTGACGCCAATGCGGAGGCGTTGGCGCGCTATGCGACCTTGGCCCAGGAAGCGGGGATCGTACCCATCGTGGAGCCGGAAGTGCTCATGGATGGCGCGCACGCGTTGGAGCGTTGCGAGGAAGTGACCAATCTGGTGCTGGACAGTGTGTTCAGCCATCTGTTTGCCGCGCGCGTGATTCTCGAGGGCATGATCCTCAAGCCGAATATGGTGATTCCGGGCAAGAAATGTCCTGACCAGGCGAGCCCCGAGCGCATCGCCGAAGCGACCATTCGCACGCTGAAGCGCCAGGTTCCCTCAGCGGTCCCCGGCATTGCGTTCTTGTCCGGTGGCCAGAGTCCCACGGATGCCACCTTGCACCTGAGCCTGATGCATGCGGCGGGGCCTCTGCCCTGGGGCCTGACATTCAGCTACGGGCGCGCGTTGCAGGAAGATGCGTTGAATGCCTGGGAGGGCAAGACAAGTGGATTTCCGGGTGGACAGAAGGCCCTGGCGAAGCGCGCCAAACTCAATGGCTTGGCGGCAGTCGGGGAATACAAACCCGCCATGGAATCCTCCGCGGCTTAAACCCCGCGCTACGCCGCGTCCATAAGACGCGGCCAGCCAATCCATTGAATCAGCGCGCCCCCATAGTTGATATTCGGAATCTGGATTACGCGGTCAACGGTCGCCCGGTGTTCGCGGGTCTGGACATTCAGATTCCGCGCGGCAAAGTCACTGCGGTGATGGGCCCCAGCGGCACCGGAAAGACCACCTTGCTGCGGCTGATTACGGGCCAAGTATCGGCCGACAGCGGCGAGATCCAAGTCGCAGGGCAAGACATGCGGGTGGTGTCGCGTACCGATCTGTATGTGCTGCGCCGCCGGATGGGCATGCTGTTTCAAAACGGCGCACTGCTCACTGACTTCAGCGTGTTCGAAAACGTCGCCTTTCCCTTGCGCGAGCACACCGATCTGACCGAGCGGCTGATTCGCCAATTGGTGCTCACAAAATTGCAGGCCGTGGGTCTGCGCGGCGCCGCGGAATTGATGCCGGCAGAACTGTCCGGCGGCATGAGCCGCCGGGTTGCTCTGGCGCGGGCCATCGTCATGGATCCGGAATTGTTGATTTACGATGAACCGTTCGTCGGTCTGGACCCTATTTCGTTGGGAGTCATTTTGCGGCTGATTCGCCGGCTGAACGATACCCTCGGCATTACCAGCATCGTCGTCTCCCACGACGTGCAGGAGATTTCCAGCGTCGCGGATCAGGTGTTCCTGTTGTCGGGCGGCAAAGTGGTTGCGGGCGGCGCGCCGCAGGAGCTGAAAACCAATCCGACCGAAATCGTCAAGCAATTCATCGGCGGTCTCGCGGATGGTCCCGTGCCGTTTCATTTTCCGGCGCCCGATTATTTCGGCGAACTGATGTCTCGTAGCGAGGACCCTTAGAGCATGATCGGCGAGCTGTGGGAGAGTTTGACCGATGCCTTGGAAGGCTTAGGTTCCGTTGTTCACTTCCTGTTTCGCCTGGTGGTCAATACGCCGCGCGTGTTGCTCAGATTCAGCTTGATCTCGCAGCAGATCTTCAACTCGGGCGCCTTGTCGCTGATCATCATCATGCTCTCCGGGCTGTTCGTCGGCATGGTGCTGGGGCTGCAAGGGTTTCAGCTCCTGCAACGCTTCGGCTCTGAAGAGGCACTGGGCACCGCGGCGACCATCGGGCTGGTCAAAGAGTTGGGTCCCGTGGTGACGGCCTTGTTGTTTGCCGGCCGTGCCGGCACGGCGCTGGCATCGGAATTAGGATTGATGCGCGCCACGGATCAGTTGTCGGCCATGGAAATGATGGCGGTCGATCCCATCCAGCGCGTGGTGGTGCCGCGATTCTTGGGCGGCGTGATTGCGATGCCCTTGCTGGCAGGTATCTTCAGCGTTATCGGCATCTATGGTGCGCAGCTCGTCGGCGTACAGATCATGGGTGTCGATTCCGGCAGCTTCTGGTCGCAGATGCGCTCTGCGGTGAGCTTGTCGGATGTCACCGAGGGCATCGTGAAGAGCTTCGTCTTTGGTGTCGCCTGCAGCCTCATTGCCGTCTACCAGGGATATTACGCAACGCCCACTGCGGAGGGCGTCGGCAGAGCCACCACGACTACCGTCGTCACGTCGGCCGTGGTGATTTTATTTTTGGACTATTTGATCACCGCAGCGTTTTTGTAGGAGTGTTGCTATGCGCAAGTCACGCACGTTGAATCTCGGCACCGGCTCGTTTGTCCTGCTGGGCTTTGCGGCGCTGTTTTTCCTGACGACCCAGACGACCAGCCACGGACTGGCGGTTTTCGGCCCTGCGCACTATCAGGTGATCGCCAAGTTCGACAACGTCGGTGACCTCAAGGTGGGGGCTCCGGTGTCGATGTCGGGCGTCGAAGTCGGGCGCGTCACGAAAATCGACTTCGATTCCAACGAATACAAGGCCGTGGTTCTGTTGCGGTTGAATGAACGCTTTAACAAGATTCCCACCGACAGTGATGCGAGTATTTACACCCAGGGCCTGTTGGGTGGTAAGTTTATCGGCCTGACCGCCGGCGGCGCCGATACGTATCTAAAGGACGGCAGTCAAATCGATTTTACGCAGTCGGCCTTCGTGCTGGAGAGTTTAATCGGTCAAGTCTTGGCGAGTTTCACGAAGCAAAAAGCTGACGAACAGGCGCCCGCGCGCGCGGATCCGAAAGCAACGGAGAAAACCAAATGATCAGAATCATCACGGCAACGCTCGTATCCCTGCTGGTAGTCGGCGCACATGCAGCCGATGCACCGCCTGCCTCCAACGCCAACACCTTGAGCCCCCAAGAACTGGTGGAGAACTCCGCGAAGAAGATGCTGCAGGAATTGGACGCCAATCGAGCCATGTACAAGGGCGATCCGAAGAAACTGGATGCGCTGGTGGGCAATGTGTTGCTGCCGAATTTCGACACGGAGTATTCGGCGCGCTTGGTGCTGGGCCAGTATTGGAAAACCGCCACGCCGGAGCAGCGCAAGCGCTTCGTCGACGCGTTCTATCATTCGCTGTTGCGAAATTACGGCGCGGCGCTGATCGATTTCACGGCCGATCGCTTCGTCGTGTTGCCGTACAAGGGCGCTCCCGGCGATACAACAGCGACCGTGCGCACCGAGGTCAAGAGATCATCGGGCGACAAAGTGCCGGTCAATTTCAGTTTGCGAAAAACGCCCGACGGTTGGAAGGCCTGGGACGTGGTGATCGAAGGCATTTCCTATGTGAAGAGTTTCCGCACCGACTTTGCGTCCGAGATCCAGCAAAGAGGGCTGGACGATGTAATTACGCGCTTGGAGAAGGAAGGCAAAGTAGGGCCCAACAGCGCCGCGGTGAGCAGCCATTGAGCGCGGCGCCGTTTCGCCGCAGCCGGCGCGCATTGCTCAACAGCACGGTGCACAAGGCTGCGTTTGAGCTTCAGGAGGGTGAGCGCTCGTGCGTCAATGGCGTGCTGCATTTCACCACGGTGACCGCCTTGCTGAGCGAAGGCAGCGAGGCCATCGGCAATGGGCGCGCGGCCGTCATTGATCTGGCCGGCGTCAAGGACAGCGACAGCTCCGGCCTGGCTTTATTGGTCGAGTGGCTGAGTATCGCGCGCGCCTCGGACCGTAGCCTGCGCTACGAAAACATCCCAGCCCAATTGCATCAGCTCGCGCGCTTGAGCGAAGTGGAAGAGTTGCTGACAGTCAGCTAGGATGTTTTCGGCCGGATAAAAAAAGTACTCACAACCAGGGATGGAAAGTGGATGAAACGCATTCGCCCGTCGTTCGCATCAAGCCTCGCTTCGGCTGCGATAGCCGCCGCCATTGCCGGCGCGCACACTGCCGGCGCAGGCGAGACAATTCCCCTGGAGGCGTTTGGCAGGCTTCCGACCCTGGAAAATGTGGTTATTTCACCTGACGGCACGAAAATCGCGTTCGTCAGGACACGCAGCGACAGCCGGAATCTCGTCGTGGCGCCGCTCGCCAAGCACGAAATCCTGGGCGGCGCGCGCGTCGGCGACACGAAGCTTCGCCAGGTCGAGTGGGTCGACGATGACAACATTTTGGCGACCATTTCCAGCACCAGCGGGCCGCCGTTCGGCTTTTACGGTGCCGCGCGCGAGTGGTACCAACTCGTCAATTTCAACGTCAACAAGATGAAGCTGAATCCACTGACATTTGACATATCCCCGAAGCGGACTTTCAACGTGGTTGTCGGCGACACGGCCGTGCGCGAGGTATCGGGTCGTTCGACGCTGTTCGCGCCGGGACTCTGCGTGGAGGAATCGACGGTTCCCTGTCAGTTTTCGTTTACCTATCCGGAGCGAAGAACACGGCTGCTCGATGAGTCCATGGAACCCGACACCGATTGGGCAATGGATGAATCGGGGCGCATAGCGGCAAAATTCGTCTACCACGACGACAAGAAACTGTGGGAAATCAAAACTCATAAGGACAATCACTGGACCTTGGCGGCCTCGGGTACCGCCGCAATCGACACACCACGCATGCTCGGATTCAGCGCCGACGGCGCTGCGCTGATCGTACGATTTACCGAAAACGGCGATGGCGTATGGAAGCCGCTCAACCTCAAAGACAATACCTGGGGTGCGCCGCTGGAGAAGGGTGCGGCATTCTCGCGCGTCATCGAGGAGCGCAAGTCAGGACGGATTATCGGCGGCATCCGCGGCGTTCGAAGCAATCATCAGTACGTGTTCTTCGACAACGAGCTTCAGGCCCATTGGGATGCTATTTTGCGTGCATTTCCCGACGAGCGCATCGAGCTCGAGTCCAATTCGGATGACTACTCGAGAGTTGTGCTCAAGGTATTTGGCGCAAGAGACGGCTATGTTTACGCGCTGTACGACTGGTATGCGCACCGTGCGTCGATTCTAGGACGGGCGTACGAAGACGTGGCTGCGCCGGCCGAGATGCGCGCGATCAGTTATCCCGCGGCTGACGGCTTGACCATCCCCGGATTTTTGACTTTGCCGCGCGGAGCGGCAGAAAAAGATTTGCCGCTGATTGTGATGCCCCATGGCGGGCCGGCGGCCGCTGATACTCAATCTTTCGACTGGTGGGCCCAGGCCCTGGCAGCACAAGGGTACGCCGTATTGCAGCCCAATTTTCGCGGTTCAATTGTGGATTCAAGCTTCCTCGAGGCGGGCTTTGGCGAGTGGGGACGCAAGATGCAGACAGATCTTTCCGACGGGGTTCGCTATCTCGCCCATGAGGGGCTGATCGACCCGAAGCGCGTATGCATCGTCGGGGCAAGCTACGGGGGCTACGCGGCGCTCGCCGGCGTCACCGTGCAGTCCGGCATTTATCGTTGCGCGGTCTCGGTGGCGGGTATCTCGGA
>DATHFB010000085.1:0-3356 GCA_035318305.1 Steroidobacteraceae bacterium
CTCCTTGCACACGCCGTTCAACCTCCGGCGCCACCGTGCCGGATTCCAGGCGTTTGCCGGCGCCGGCGAATCCGCGATTGATGACGCATCCGGTTAGCTTCCCGCGCCGGAGGATGAAGCGTTGTGCCACGCGATGGATGACCACATCGCCGGCATCGACGCTGAAGTTCAACAGCGACTCGCTATCGTCCTCGTTGCGAACGAAGATCGCCGGCAAGTCTGAGTTCGCGGCGAAGGTGAGGCGCGTGTGGACGCCGTCATCGGAAGCAGCGGCCGGCCGCAAGGTGCGCTCGCCGCAATACCAATAATCGATGTTGCGAGTTCGATTGTTCGAGGCGCTTTCCAGCTGCGAGTCGAGCCGCTTCGCCGCGGCCTCGGCGGCAAATTTTGCAGTAGATGGCGCATAGGTGAATCGCAAGGCATAGATAAGCTCATCCTCGCCGGGGCGCTGCGATGAGGCGCTGTAATCGAATTGATAGTGCCTGCGGCTGGTCAGCACCGTGAGATTGGTCGCGATCTTGACGGCCTTTGGCTTGAGGAACAGATGATTCTCCTGGCCGACGAAGGCCAGTCCTTCCAGATCACCCGATCCCAAGCCGACGAAGGATTCGCCAGGCTCGAACTCCAGGTCAATCTGATAACCGACGAAGCCGTGCAATCGATAGACTTCGCCGCTGTCATAGGCAGCCGTCCGAATGCGTGCATCAACCGCGCCTTTCGCGGGAACGGTTTCTGCCCAAGCGGCGGCCTGCCACACTGTTACCGCAAGGCCAAGCGCGCAGATACTTAGCATTGGGTTTCGCATGCGTGCGCTCATCGTGTCTCCCTCGCCACTGCCGACTCCTTCGCTGCTGCCGAGTCCTTCGCCATCGATTCGCTCACGAGCTCAGGCTCCGAGCGGAAATCCAAAATCTTGAAGCCCAACGGATTCCAGCGGCGCGTCTTCGGTTCCTTTGCCGCTTCGCCGTAGGCGTATTGAATGGTGGCAACCCAATGCGTGAAGGATTCTTCGGCGCCCGCCCCCTGTCGCGCCGCTTTCACATACCGTACTTGGGCGAGATCAGTGAGGCCGCTGGCGCGGGTGAAAAAGCTCACCGAATTGACCTGCACGCGAACGGTGCTGCCGTCTTTGTGCACATTCAGCGGCGAGTTCGGGTTGGTCGCCGTCCACAGCGCATACCAGGCCTGATTGCGCTGCGCCGAATGAAAGGCGCCGCACTCCTCATAGTCGCTTTCGGCGGTGGCAAAATTGAAGCGCTCGCATACGCTCACGTAGTGCGTGAGAAAATAGCGCGTAACCGCCTCTTCGGGCGTCGCGGGGCCGGTGAAGACCGGCACGACATCCACGATGCCGGTGCTGCCGTCGACCCGCACCAGGTAGGGGATCATTTGCTTCAGCGGCATAAGTAGCGCGAGGGCCAGCGCGCTGGCGACAGCGCACAGCCAACCCGCCGCCGCCACCCACCATGCGATGCGCGCGCTGCGTCGAGATTGCGCGGCACGGTCCGCATCCCACGACTCGGCCTCGGCAAAGTATGCCTCGAGGGCCGGCGCTCCCGTCACGGCAGCCTCCGATGCGGCGTTGCCGCGGCGATCCCTGAGCTAGGGTCAATCTTCGGTGCAGGCGCATTGATCGGCTCGACGTGCTTGTCGCATCGCACGGCGGGTGTGGAGCAGGCGCTCAACAAGAGGAGCAAACAAATCATCACGCGCATAAACCCATCCTTGGTGAGTGAGAGAATTTCCTATCGCCGCCAATGTCGCCAACTGCGGCCCAGTGCCTGGCGTGATTGCACGGCGGCGCCGCGCACGGCCACGCCGGCGCCGCCCGCGACCTCCCCCAGGGTGTCCGTCACGTAGGGGCGCACTTTGTTCATAGCGGGATCCACGCGGTTCTTTCGGAATGACGCCAATCCCGAGGAGATGCTGCGGCTCGCGATACCGAGCGAGCTGAGCGATGCGCCGCCGGCCAAGCCCGATGCGATGGGCATGACCTGGCGCAGAACAAGAAATACCAGAAGCGCGATCAACATCATGTTCAAGGCATCCACCGTCAGAATGGCCGCGCCCCGCGCCGCCGTCTGGGCCGCGTACGACTGCACGATTTTCAACAGCAGCGCCGCGACCATCACGGTGAGGATGGTGATGAGGCCGTAGTTGGCGAGCTGGGCAATCCAGGCCGTGAAGAATCGCCGGGTGGCATCGAAGAACAGGAGCGCGATAAATAGAGGCCCCAGCGCCAGCAGCACGGCGAGCGCGATGCTCGACAAGGCGATCAGGAACATCGCATAGACGCACAGCACGCCGATGAGACACCACACCACGGCGCCTGCCAGGTAGAAGCCAAAATCGCCCGACAGCAAGCCGCCTTTTTGCCACAGATTTCCGGCCACCGTGCCGCCGCTGTCCCAGATGGCATCGATGGTCCCCACCGGATCGCTCGCCCCTACCACCGCCGCTGCGAGCTGCGCCGGCGCGGTATAAAAGGTATCCACGATCACCGTGTTATAGAGCCAAAGCCGCAAGCCCACACCGAGGATCAACGCGATCAGTGCTACGCGCTTCAAGCCCGCCTCGAACGGTTCGGTGATCTTTCCCGTCAGGTGCAAATAGCCCCACGCCATGACGTAGATGGTCGCCAGCGTGACGACGGCCGGCTCGAGGGCAGCTGCCAATCGCGACGTGTTGTCGCCGATGTAGGCCGCGAGCTGCCCATTCAGCCATGACCAAAATGTGGCGAAGAATCCCATATGCGGTCAGGGAACCGGCTGAAAACGGCCGTTGAAACTGCCGTGGCCGTCAATGACCTGTTCGCGCGCCTGCTGCCGCAGAGCGGCCTGCTGCCCTTGCGCGGATTGATTGAGAATCTGCACCTTGAGTTGCTCGTTTTGCAGCATGCCCAGCTCTGCGCTGATCCTCGCTTGCAGATCCAGTATTCCTTTCTGATCGGCTGCGCTGGAGATGGCCGAAATGAGGCTTTGAATCGATGCGAAGCGGTCGCTCGCGCTCGACAGCGCCTGATGCGACAAGGCCTGCTGCATGGCACTCCACTGCCGTTCACTCCGGATGAGCTGCTGCCCGCCGGCCGGCAGGTTCGCCAACCGCTGGGGCGAGAGAACGGCATTGGTGCTCATCACGCTTTGCACATCCGTCGATAGAGCGCCGAATCCGCCGGCGCCTCGCAGCACGCCGGTTACCTGGGTCCAATCCGAGGGCAGGTAATTTCGAGTCGTTCCGTTCAACAGCTGCTCCATACCGCGACCGCCGGTCATGGTTTGCAGCGCTTGCTCAGCCTGCAGCAGCTGAGCTTTCGCCGTGGCCAGCTGCTGCGCCGTGGTCTGTACTTCTTGAATCAA
>DATHFB010000086.1:0-13144 GCA_035318305.1 Steroidobacteraceae bacterium
CATGCCCTGCCGGCGTTCCTGTCGGATCGATTTCGTGCAGCGGGCGGCACGCTCTTGTTGTCGCATCCGGTACGCCGCGTGCGCTGGTCGCAAAACGCAGTCGCGGTCAGCGGTGTCAATGCCGGCGGCGAGAGTTTCGAACTGCATGCAGAACGCGCCATCGTGACCCTGCCGCTCGGGGTGTTGCAGGCCGGCACGGTAGAGTTCGAGCCTACGCCTCAGGAGATATGGTCGAACGCGGCGCGGATGGCGATGGGACCGGTTGTCCGAATCAGCCTGCTGTTTGACGCGAAGTTCTGGCAGCAGGCCTTAAGTTTCCTGCTCACACGTGATGAGGTCCCGTCTGCGTGGTGGACTCCCATGCCGAATTCCGCGCCGCTGATCACGGGATGGGCGGGCGGCGCGAAAGCGGCGGCGCTCACTCAAAGGATCGGGGCCCGTGCGGATTGGCGTGCATTGCTCGAAGAATCCTTGGGAACGCTATCGCGCATGTACGGAATCGCGGCGCAGGAGCTGCACTCGAGACTGATCAGCTGGCACACGCACGACTGGCAAGCGGATCCCTATTCGCGCGGCGCCTATAGCTACGCACCGGCCGGCGCACTCAACGCATCGGCCAACATGACGCTGCCGGTGGCCGATACCCTGTTTTTCGCGGGTGAGCACACCGATACGACGGGACATTGGGGAACGGTGCATGGCGCCTTGGGCAGCGGGTTGCGTGCGGCCGCGCAACTGCGCGTTGGCCAAAAATGACCGGATAACGCCAGCCCGGAGAGTCAGGCCGCTACCAGAGTGCCCTCGATTTCACCATCAGCCAGCATGGTCAACAGCAAAGCGATGTGGCCCCCCTTGGTGAGCGGTTGGCACCACTCGAGGCCGACGCCGAGCACATCGTGGCGTATCACATATGCTGCGATGCGCCTGTTTCCCCCCGCGCAGTTATGCCGCGAGGAAGGCGCCAAGTAAACCAGAGCATGCCGGCGCAGCGGCGCGCTGGTTTCCAAATAGGCCCCGGTCAGGCTGACATTGACCATTCGCGCGGTCCCCGTTGCACCGCTTGTCCCGGCCACGTGCACCGCAAGGTTCGTCGCCTGCCTTGGCCCCCATCGATGATCCATTCTCATGCAACACCCCCCTGTCCCACCCGGGATGAACGTCGGGCAAATCGCTGCCCTCAAAGGGACAATAGCCAATCGACCGCATCGATGATGTAGGGAAAGCGTGACAACATTGCGATCATTGATCTGAAAATTTGAATAAGTAAAGAGTACGGGGCGTCATGGCGCGCACATAGTGACCCGCCCGCGGCGCGGGTCGACAACGCACCCCATTCCGTGCCAGATTCGAGCCCGGGAGTGCCTCATCGCGCACATGCGAGCGATTGCGAATGCCGAGTACAACAAAGATAGATCGTCGCGCCGCGATTCAGACGCTGCTCAAGGGTGGCCTCGCCCTAGGCTTGATGCCCGGCTTCGCCGAGACCGCCTGGAGCGCCATCGCCCAAGCCGGCGAGCGCCCCGCCCCACGCGCGCTCAACTCCGGTCAGACGCAAATGATCGCGCTCATTGCCGACACCATACTGCCGCGCAGCGACACGCCGGGCGCGATCGATGTGGGCGTGCCGGTGTGGATCGACTTGGTCCTTGCCGAGTATTTCTCCGACGCGCGCCGCGCCGCCTTTCTCGCCGACTTGAGCGCCATCGACCAATTGGCGGTATCGACGTCCGGTGCGAGTCTCACCGGACTCAAGCACCACGACCTGATGACGGTCATGAGCAGCCTCGATGCCGCCACCGGGTCCAAAGACCTCACCCCCGCTCAGCGCGGCTACGTGAAGCTCAAGGAGCTGGTCATTCATGGCTACTTCACCAGCAAGCCGGTGCAGCAGGACCTGCTGAAGGTGGTGATCGTGCCCGGCCGATTCGATGCCGATGTGCGGATCCCCGCGAGCCCGACGTGAAAGAGCAGTTCACGTTTGATGCCATTGTGGTCGGCTCCGGTATCACCGGCGGGTGGGCTGCCAAGGAATTGACCCAGGCAGGCTTGAAGACGCTGGTGCTCGAGGCCGGCGGTCCCATCGATCCGGCCAAAGACTATGTGG
This sequence comes from Steroidobacteraceae bacterium, assembly GCA_035318305.1. Classification (GTDB taxonomy): domain Bacteria; phylum Pseudomonadota; class Gammaproteobacteria; order Steroidobacterales; family Steroidobacteraceae; genus Bog-1198. The sequence goes on from DATHFB010000086.1 coordinate 2,105, forward strand.
AGCACGTGCAGCCTTACGAAGTGCCGTTCCGCGCTTGGGGCGATCGCCGGCTGCTCAAAAAAGAGCAGCCGATCCAGACTGAGTGCTACCCCTGCGATGAGATCGGACACAAATTATTCGTCAACGACATCGAGAATCCTTACACCCACGCCGAGGGCGCGCCGTTCAGTTGGTTTCGCGGCCGCCAGGTCGGCGGCCGGTCAATTACGTGGGGCCGCCAGGTCTATCGCTGGAGCGACTTGGACTTCGAGGCGAACGCCAAGGACGGCCACGGCAATGATTGGCCCATCCGCTACAAGGACATTGCGCCCTGGTATTCGCACGTGGAGAAGTTCATCGGCGTGTCGGGTGCGCGCGAAGGTCTTGCGCAGTTGCCTGACGGCGAGTTCATGCCGCCCATGCCGATGACGGCTGTCGAGCGTCACGCACGCGAGCGGATCCTGAAGGGCTTCAACGGCGAACGTGTCATGACCATCGGCCGCGCGGCCATCCTCACCGAGGCTCACAACGGCCGTGCCGCCTGCCACTACTGCGGCCCCTGCGAGCGCGGCTGCATCACCCACTCTTATTTCAGCAGTATCGGCTCGACGCTGCCCGCCGCCAACGCCACCGGCCACCTGACGCTGCGTCCGCACAGCGTCGCGGCCGAGCTCACCTACGATGCGAAGCGCGGGCGCATTCGCGGCGTGCGCGTGATCGATGCGAACACATTCAAGGAAACCGAGTACAAAGCCCGCGTGGTGTTCCTGTGCGCTTCAGCCATCGAGTCGGTCCGCCTGCTGCTCAATTCCAAGAGTGCGCACTTTCCTGATGGCCTCGGCAATTCCAGCGGCACGCTCGGCCGCTACGTCATGGACCATCACTACGGTTCCGGCGCGTCCGGCACCATGAGCGGTTTTGAGGACCGCACGACGTTTGGCCGACGTCCGAACGGCATTTACATTGCGCGCTTTCGCAATGTCTCGAGGCAGCACCCCGGCTTTCTGCGCGGCTACGGCATGCAGGGCGGATCGAGCCGCAAGGACTGGCATCGCGGCATCAGCATGCCGGGCTATGGCGCGGACTTCAAAAAATCGCTGCTGGACTTGGGCTCCTGGACCCTCGGCGCCGCGGGCTGGGGAGAAACGCTGCCGCACGCCGACAACCGCGTCACCATCGATCCTCACGTGAAGGACAAGTGGGGCGTGCCTGCGGCGCGCATGGATGTCCGCTGGCGTGAGAACGAGCGCGCCATGCAGGCCGACATGATGACAAGCATGGCCGAAATGCTCGAGGCCGCCGGCTGCAGCGATATCGCGCAGCACCCGGTTGACCATCCGCCCGGGCACTGCATTCACGAAATGGGCGGCGCGCGCATGAGCATCGAGCCGGCCCAGGGCGTCCTCAATGCCTGGAATCAAGCATGGGATGTTCACAATCTATTCATCACCGACGGCGCCTGCATGGCGAGCAGTGCCTGCCAAAATCCCAGCATCACCTACATGGCGCTTACCGCGCGCGCCTGTGACCACGCGGTTAATCAAATGAAGCGCAACGAACTATGACAAACCGCCGCGATTTTCTTGTGACCTCGGGATTGGCGTTGAGCACGGTTGCGCTGGGCACGCTCGCGCTGCCGCGATCGGTGCGCTCGGCTGCTGCCGGACCGGCCTTGGGTCCCGTCGGCGTGCAGCTCTACAGCGTGCGCAAAGCCATGCAGAGCGACTTCGAGGGCACGCTGCAAAAAGTGGCGGCCATCGGCTACAAGCAGGTGGAATTCGCGGGACTGTTTGGGCATTCTTCTGCGGAAGTTCGCAGCATGCTGGACCGGCTGGGACTGACCGCGCCCTCCATGCATGTGCCCTTCGAGAGCCTCGATACCGGCTGGGATGCGGTAATCGACGATGCGCACCATTTGGGGTGCCGCCATGTCATCGTCCCGTCCATCCCGGGCGCGCTGCGCGCGTCGCTGGATGACTACCGCCGCGTTGCCGATAAATTCACGCGCGGCGCCGAAGCGGCCGCGAAGGCGAATTTACGATTCGCCTATCACAATCATGACATCGATTTTGCACCGATCGACCGCCGGCTGCCCTTCGACGTGCTGCTCGAAGCCACGGATCCCAAGCTGGTCGGCATCGAGTTGGACCTGTATTGGATCGTGCGCAGCGGACAGGACCCGCTGCGCTACTTCAACCGCTGGCCGGGGCGCTGCAAACTGGTACATGTCAAAGACACCATGGGCGCGCCGGAGCATCGCATGACGGAAGTGGGCAGCGGCATCATCGACTGGCCGCCGCTGCTGGCGCGCGCGCGGAGCGCAGGCGTCGAGCATTTCGTGGTCGAACAGGATGATGCGGCCGAACCGCTGGCCAGCATTACAGCAAGCTTTTCCTATCTGCAGAACCTGCGATTACCGGCGATACGCGCCCATCATGGCCGGCTGAAGCAGTCGATCGCGCGCTGGACGGCTAAAGACGTCGCCCTGCCGGATCTGTGCCGGCGCGCCAAGGCGATCGGGTTCGACGGCATCGATCTTTTGTATCCGGAGGAATGGCAGATCGCGCGCGACGCCGGCATGGTCTGCTCCATGGGCTATGCCTCGCGGCGTCAGGCATTCATTCAGACCGGATTCAATGATCCGGCCAACCATGCCATGCTGCTGGCGGAACTCGAAGCCGCCATCCCGCAAGCCGCGCAGGCCGGAGTGCCGAATCTGATTGCCATGTTCGGCAATCGCCATGGCGCGAGCCAGGCGGAGAGCATGGCGAGCTGCGTGGCCGGGCTGTCCAAGATTGCACCGCTGGCGGAAAAGCACGGCGTGACGATTTGCGTGGAACTGCTCAACAGCCGCATTGATCACGTTGGCTACGAAGGGGACCACACCGCATTCGGCGTCGACGTCGTTCAAGCAGTCCGCTCGCTGCGCGTGAAGCTGCTGTACGACATCTATCACATGCAAATCATGGAAGGCGATGTCATCCGCACGATCCGCAGCAACATCCCGTGGATCGCGCATTTTCACACCGGCGGCATTCCGGGACGGCACGAAATAGACTCGAGCCAGGAGCTGAACTATCGCGCCGTGGCCCAAGCCATCGCCGACACCGGCTTCCCGGGATACGTCGCGCACGAGTTTCTACCCGTGGGCGATCCTTTCAAGGCCTTCGCGGACGCCTACCGAATCTTCGACGTGTGAGACGCGCAGACCTGTCGGGGAGCACTTGTGTATCGCGATGAGCCTGGCGATGACTTCAATGTCGATCACGTGCTCATCTGCCCGCAAGGCATTTACGCCATCGAAACGAAAACTTGGCGTAAGCCATGGTCTACAGCCAAGATCGTCAATCGCGATGGAAACTGTCAAAAGCGGGATTCACTCCCGACCGCGACCCGATAGCGCAGGCGACGGCGGCAGCTCGTTGGCTGCAGGTAATCATAGAGAGCAAGACCAGCAGGCGTCATGGGGTACGCGGAGTCGTTGCCGCCCGGCTGGTCGGTAGACCGGGCTCTGGAGCACGGCACCGTGCGCATAATTGAACCGAAGTAAAAAACGGCCAAGTGTGCTGAGTTCCGAGGACATCCCGCAACTGGCATTTGAGCTGTCGCGTTCGCGGAACCCACGAAAGTCACCGCCGCATAAAGCGCCTTTACGCGGTCCGGGCTCATGTTATGGCGGCACAATTCTGAGCAACGGGTTCGAGTTTGAAGACAGGCGGCCAGACGCCCTGTCGTATCTCGATAAAATATATTATCAAGATAGGAATGGGTGAGGCAGTTGTCGCGAGAGTCCTCAGGCACATCTCGCACAATCTGGCTCGCACAACGAGAAGGGTTACAGACGCATAAACAATTCGCTCCAACGCGTTACCACTATCAATACCAGGGTATTTGCTTTGCTAGAAAAACCCTGAATTAACTGCGTTCTTGTTTATATTCGTCAAACGAATCCTCGAAAGCCCATTTGCCGAAATAGCCAAACGTGACAAATTGGAACCATGTGACGATTAGATTGCCGTTGAGACCATATAAACGACTTACCGGGCTCAAATACCAGAAACATAGTACGACGCTAATTAGCAGCATACCAAAACAAAAAATCCACGCCCTTGCCCAGTGCACAGTCGTTCGCCGCCAGAGAATCACGCAAGAAATCGCATATGGCCAAACTGGCACTGCCAAGATTGCTAATACACCCCCACCAGAACTTCGCCAGAACGCGTAGTGCGAGAAATCTCTTTGACTTTGATAGACGAAAGCAACAACAACACCTAACGCAACGTGCGATGAGCGAACCAATACGGTTTGGCGCAGTAGCCTCTCGTACACCACGCCATTTTTGACGGCAATATTCTTCAAGTGATTCATGCCGCCACGTGATTGTTCACGCTCGAAGGGCTCCTTCGTTGAACATTGGCGGAGAATCGATATTAAAGTGTCTGAACGTCCGCACTGAGAAAATTAAAAACCGCGTAGTTATCCAGACATATAAAAATGCAAAGGGAAAGAGGACCGTGCCCAATAGCCGCCTAGCAAAACCGCGATTACCTCGCATATAAAAATGGCAAAGCATCAAGGTTGCCGGTATATGGCCGGCGGAAATAGCCCGCAGGAAGAAACTCTCTGCATCCTTTGGGTGCTTGGCAATCCCCCAGCCTTGAGCATTCATTAATGCCAATGCGGTCGATGCTGGAATAAATCTTGCCTTGTACGAATCGACCATGCGATTAATGGCTCCCCTCGCGTCTTTCTCGTAGTAAGCCACATAAGATAGTACGTAATTTGCGTAACCCGGTTCGCGGCTAAGCGCGGCGGTCGCAAACGCCTTTGCCGACCGGTACTCGTATCTCAGCGAAGATCCAAACTGGAAGCCCGCGGGGAGCCAAACCCTGACGCGGAACCCGAACTATCAGCCTTTGCTCTCGTACTTGAACGACACGCTGATTCGCGATCGGTACGCCTCGACCTTGCCGTTCTTGAGCTGCACGTCGAGTTTGACGACCTCGGCGACCCTCAGGTCCCTTAAGGTCTTACTGGCGCGCGTGATGGCTGCGGCGGTCGCCTTCTCCCAAGACTCCGTGCTGGTGCCGACGAGTTCAATGACCTTATATACATTTTCCGCCATGACAACTCCCCCGCCATTTGTGAAAAATGATTCTTAGGGCGTTTATACCACGCCCGCCTGCTTCGAGGCGTCCCGCGTACTTTGTTGGAGGGCGCTTGCCGGTCGAGTTAATACCAGCCATTCGACAACGACCAGATTGGGCACCCAGCAGAGCCACGCGATCGCTTGATAGCTTGGTATAAAGGGCAGCCCGGCGACCTGACTCAGAGGCCGACGCACGGCGGCGGGCGCCGGTTCCGCTCAAGCGATTTTCAGGATCTCGGTGCACTTCGGATAGTGCTGGCAACCCCAAAACACCTGGCCTGCGAACCGTCCTTGCTTGGCTTTGCGCTCGACCATCGAGGTGCCGCAACGCGGACACAAGGGCGCGGAATGGACCAGGGGATTATCGCCCATCAGCTCGTCCAAAGCCGGCCCGTCGATGAGCTTGATGGCGCATGAATCGGCAAATTCGCGTGCTTCGCGCGTGAAATGACCGCCGGTAACCACAAATCCACCGTGGGCGCGCTGTGCCGCGATTACGCCATTCAGTTCGCGAACGACGGTGACGCCAACCTGGCGCTTGCGCCAGTGTTTGCACTGAACCAGGAATCGTTGGCCGTTCTTCGAAAGCCCCAAATCCACGCCCCCGTCCGGACCGTTGCCACCGAATCCGGTGACCGTGAATCCTTGGCGACGAAATGCTTCACCGACCAGCCGTTCGAAATCCCGCCAGCTCATCGAGGCAATCGCGAACTTGGGGTTGGCGCGAGCTGCGTCGACCAACGCCCCCGAATGCAAGCGTTTCAGCGCCGAGACTGTGGCGCCGATGACGAAGATCACCGGCACGATAAATTGAAGCAAGTAGGCAAAGGTATGGATGCCCTGCTGGACGACGTTCGATCCGAGATCGGCTGTCGTCGTCACTTTCGGGACCCCGGAGAATGCGACGGCCGCGAAGTGAAAGCCCAGGGCGGACGCTACCGCAAGCCCAATGCCCACCTGCCACGGTAGCTTGGAGGAGAAATCCAGCAGTTCGGTAAAAGCGCTTTGGCGTCTTGCCATTCGCCCAATCCTTGAGTGCGTCAGTGAAGGCATTTTGCGCCGTGCGGGTTGGCGGCCGCTGCGACGGCGGTCACGAACCGGCGCCGGACGCCGCCTTGTCGGCGCGCGCAATCAGACGCTCGCCGAGCTGTTCGGTCAGGCCGGGGAATCGCTCGGTGGGACCGCTCCACTTGAGCGCTTTGACATCTGTGAATAGCGGCGCGTCGGCCTTCAGGGTCGCCAACTTCTTGAACAGCAGCGCGAGCTCGCGCCGCTCGCCGAGAATGTGTTCGGGAAAGCTCTCGATCGGGCCGTAGCGCGAAAGCAGGCCTGCCGCCCCTTTCGGTCCAATCCCGTCAATCCCCGGATATCCATCCGCAGTGTCGCCCACCAGGGCGAGATAGTCCGGGATCAATTCAGGAATCACGCCGAATTTCTTGTGCACGGCATCGGCGTCGCGAATGGCCTTGCCCTTCCGATCCACCTGCACGACACGATCGCCGCGCACGCACTGCGCAAGATCCTTGTCCGGAGTCCAAATGCACACTTTCTCGACACGCCGATCGGCGGCCGCGATCGCAGCCGCCGAGGCCAAGGCATCGTCAGCCTCGAGTTCGATCATCGGCCAGACGACGACCCCCATCGCGTCCAGCGCATTCTCGAGCGGCTGAAACTGGGCCCATAGTGCAGGCTCAATTCCCTCGCCGGTCTTATAGCCGCTCCAGATCTCATTGCGGAAAGACTCGATTACATGATCGGTGGCCACGCCGACATGGGTAGCACCCTGCTCCAGCATTTCCAGGACGCCGTTGAGCACACCCGCCACGGCGCCGAACGGCCGGTCTACCTTGGTAAATCGACGCAGGCCATAGAAGTGGCGAAAGAGTTCGTAGGTGCCGTCGACAAGATGAACAATCATGCGGGATTATATGGGCGAGCGTTCGCTATCGCACAGACCGAAGACACCTCAGCGCGTAGAGCTAGCCGATGGCGGACATTTCAAAAGACAACGTGGCAAGGTTCCGGGTGGCGTCGCTGTGGAGAGCCCGCTGGCAATTGATCAACTCCTTGGTTCCCTACGTGTTTTTGTGGTTCGCGATGGATCGCGCGCTGCTCGTTTCTTATTGGCTGATGCTTCCGATCGCCATTCTTGCAGCCGGTTTCCTGGTCCGCATTTTCATCATTTTTCACGACTGCGGCCACGGCTCGTTCTTTAGATCCAAGAGAGCCAACAACGCGACCGGTGCCCTGGCGGGCTTGGTATTGTTGACGCCGTATCGACACTGGCGCTGGCAGCACTCCTTGCATCACGGCACCGCCGGGGATTTGGATCGGCGCGGTTCGGGCGACATTTGGACGCTCACGGTACAGGAATATCTGCAGAGCACCCGCTCGCGGCGACTTGCCTATCGGCTCGCGCGCAACCCCATCGTGCTTTTTGTCATCGCACCGCTGTACGTCTTTGTCGTACAGCATCGTTTTGCCTCGGCCGCAGCACCCGAACGGGAGCGCCGGTCGGTTCACCTGACGAACTGGGCGCTGCTGGCCGCAGTGCTCGTGATGAGCGCGGTCATCGGACTGAAAGCATTGCTGTTGATTCAGCTCACCGTGTCCGCATTCGCCGGCGCGCTCGGTCTGTGGCTGTTCTACGTACAGCATCAATTCGAAGGCGCCTATTGGGCGCGTTCCGTGGATTGGAATTACACGGCCGCGGCCCTGCAAGGCAGTTCGTTCTATAAGCTTCCCCGAATCCTACAGTGGTTTACCGGCAACATTGGGTTTCACCATATTCATCACTTGAGCCCGCGCATTCCGAACTACCATCTTCAGCGATGCCATGATGCGGATCCGTTCTTCGAGACCATCAAGCCGCTCACGCTGCTGACGAGTCTCAAATGCCTCACCCATCGTCTATGGGATGAGCAGCGCAACGTTTTTGTGGGATTTGGCCTGGTCTAAGACGTGCCCGGCCTCACCGGCGTCGTTGCATCCTCGCCCACCACCGTGGTCCACTCACGGACATGCCATCGCGTCACCAGGCCCGCCACCATATAAGGATCTGACGCGACGAAACGCTCCGGAACCGTCGCTGAGTCGCATCGAAACAGAAACGCCGCGCCATCCGCCGGATTGCCATAAGCGCCGGCAAGAATGAGTTCCCCCCGCTCCTGTGCTTTCCAGGCTGCCAATAGGTGCGCAGATCGAAACGGTGCGCGGCGCGCAACGTAGTCGGTGACGAACTCATAGAACAGCAAATAATGCATGCGTGCGGGCCGGTGACCTTAAACCAGCGCGCTGCTGAACAGCGCCATCATCCGGCTCCAGGCCTTCTCGGCTTGGTCATGGTTGTACACCTGCGCATCCGGCGGGCACCAACCGTGCAACGTACCGGCATACACCTCAATTTCCGCGGGCAATTTGGCCTTGGCGAAACTATCGCGCAGCACATCCTTGGCTTCGGGTTGGCGCTTGTCGTCATTCTCAGCGATCGCGACGAGAAAGTGCGCCTTCATCTCCGGGATCAACAGGTGCGGGCTCTCCGGCTTGTCGGTCACGAGACCTCCGCCGTGAAACGTGGCGCCGGCGCCGACGCGGTTCGGAAAGCTCGCTGCCGTGCGAAACACAAAGGGTCCGCCCATGCAGTATCCGGTGGTGCCGATTTTGCGCTTCTTGTCCACGGCAGGCTGGTCATCGAGATACGTGACGAATGCCTTGGCGTCGGTCGCCGCGGTGGCGGGACTCAACGTGCCAGCCAGGGTCATGAGGGCCTGGCGGGTTGCGGGATCATTGAAATCGGCGTGATCAGCGGCCGTCGGCGCTTTTTTCGTGCGATAGAAGGGATTGATGACGAGAACTGAATAGCCCGACTCGGCCAACCGGGTCGCCATTTGCTTAAAGGCCGGGCGCAATCCGAAAATATCCGGCCAAATGAGCACGCCAGGGTGTTTGCCCTTGGCGGGATGCACGAAATACGCGTCTGCAGTACCGTCCGGCGTTTTTATTTCAACATCCGTTCCTTGAGTCTCAGCGGCATTGGCCAGCTTCGGCAAGGAGGCCACGAGTCCCGCACCCAATGCCATTGCACCGAATTGTCGTCGGGTGAGCTCGCTCGCGCGCCGCGCAAAATCTTGCAGATCGTCTTGTTCGCACATTACTTGGCCCTCTAGTCTCAGGAAGGTCGAGATCTTGCACTCATCGGGGCTCGCCCGGCAAGATCAGGGCGTCACCACACAACCATGGAGCGGCCAATCTAAGCGCACGAGAATCCACGGGTAATCACGATGGTGATCCCGTGTTGGGAAATCTCGCGATCCAGGAGATCTGTGCGAAGCACGAAACGCTCGCCGTCCTGAGGGCCCCAGGGCCCTCGCAATTCCCCCCTCCACGGCCCCGGTTCGCGTCGCCGCACTGCAGCTATTGCAAACCAAATCTCCGTCACACCTTTGTCATGAGCGCTCCCGTAATGTCCGGGCTATGTGCGAGCGCTACGTGCTTCCGGACCAAGCCACCGCGGAGCGGGAATTCCTGCCGGCGCGAGCGTGGTGGAGCTTCACGGCCAGGTTCAATGTGGCTGCGCAGCAGTACGTGCCGGCCATTCGCTGGCACGACGACCAATCCGAAGCGGCGATGCTGCGATGGGGTTTGATACCGGCGTCGGCAGAAGGTCGCGCAACTCAAGCACCCCTCACGGTCGACCTGGAGGGAATACTGGACTCGCCGATCTGCCGGGGACCCTGGCTCAACAGCCAGCGGTGCATTCTACCCATCGCCGGATTCTATGCATGGCAACTGACCAACGCGCGCTACCGGCAGCCCTTCTTCATTCGCTTGTTGGACCGTTCCGTTTTCGGCTTGGCGGCGATTTGGGATCGATCGGTGAGCGAGGATGACGATGTGATCGAAAGTTGCTCGATCGTTTGCGTGCCGCCGAATGAGCTGATGACAACCGTCGCCAACACGGACGGGCGCATGCCTGCCATCTTGCGACGCAAGGACTATCAAACCTGGCTAAAAGGCACGCCGGTCGAGGCGAAAGCAGCGCTCCGTCCGTACAGCCCGCAGAGCATGCAAGCCTACCCAATCAGTCCGCGCATCAACTCCACGCTACCTGACGATCCAGGTTTAATTCAGCCGGCTGCTTGAGACGCTCGTCTCGATGTGCGCGCCGGCACAACGTGTTCTGTACTCGTGTCCAGAGCTTGAAAAAATGGCGTTGCCTCCGGCGCTTGCCAAATCCCAATAACCTCACTATTGTAGAAGATATGCGAAAACGTGAGCATTTGGGGCAATTGGAATTGATGGTATTGCTGGCGGTGATTCGCCCCTCGAAAGAGTCGTACGGGGTTCAAATCAGCCGAGAAATCGCCGAAAAGAGCGGACGAGAAGTGGCTCTCGCGAGTGTCTATGCGGCGTTGGAGAGACTGGAGAAAAAGGGTTTGGTCAGATCGGCGCTGGGATTGCCCTCGCCCGAACGCGGCGGCAAAGCACGCACGTACTTTCAACCCACCGCATTGGGTGTCGCTGAGGCGCGCGATGCGCAGAGCACTTTGCAAAAACTCGCATCCGGATTGGCCGCATTCAAGAGTGAAGTTACGTGAGCGAGCCGGCACCACCACAGTTAGCCCTGTACCTGCTTGATCGCTGGGGTTCGCCCTATCACCGGGAATCCCTCGCGGGAGACCTGATCGAACAGTGGCACCAAGGCCGCTCGGCCGCGTGGTGCTGGCGGCAAGTTTTTGTCGCCGTCCTGGCGGCTCGCTTACGTTCGGTTCAGCGAGTGGCTTGGAAACATGTCGCCAAAACATTACTTCGGGTCATCAATGCCGTGATGCTGGCCGGTGTTCTCGCCCTCGGTGCGGGAACGCTGACGCGTGCCGACTCCCAGAGCCCCTGCTTGATGCGCTCCGGTTGCT
>DATHFB010000087.1:0-4433 GCA_035318305.1 Steroidobacteraceae bacterium
ACGTCGGCGCCGGCGATGCCATCCTCGATGCGCGTGAAGCGCTGAGCGCCGCGAAACTCGCTTTCTTCCGGCAGCAACGCCAGCGGCGCCACCAGGCGCAGATCCGTCGTTCCCAAGGTGCCGAGGGCCGTTGCCGCCGAACGCGCCACCCGCGAATGTTTGACGTCGCCCACGATCGCAACCTTGAGACCCGTGAAACGGCGCTTGTGGGTACGAATCGTCAGCGCATCGAGCAGCCCTTGCGTCGGATGCGACAGGTGCGCTTCACCCGCGCTGATGACCGATACATGCGGCGCCACATGATCGATCAGGAATTCCGGCATGCCCGCTTCGGAATCGCGAATGACGAACACATCGGTGTTCATCGCCTCCAGCGTGTAGATCGTGTCCAGCATGCTCTCGCCCTTGGCGCGCGAACTGGAGTGCAGGTCCAAATTGAGGACATGCGCCCCCAGGCGCCGGCTGGCAAGATCGAACGATGCGCGCGTGCGCGTGCTGGGTTCGAAAAACAAGTTCGCCAGGGTCACGCCGGCCAATTCGCGGCCCTCGTAGGCGGGCTGCCCGGGCAAGCGGCGGTATCGTTCCGCCCGATCCAGGATCGACGTCAACGCGTCGCGCGTCAGGCCGTCAAGCGTGATGAGGTGGCGCAAGCCCCCCGCGCCGTCTTGTTGTGATCGCATCTGCGCCTCATGTTTTTTCGCTGAACCAACGTTCCAAGATCACGCAGGCCGCCGCCGCGTCGACATCGGCCTTCGCTACGCGCCGCCGCCGCAGCCCCGACTCGCGCGCCGATTTCAACCGAGATTCGGCTTCGAGCGACGAGTAACGTTCGTCGACCAGAGCAACTTCCATCGTGTAGCGGCCTGCCAGTTCAGCCGCGAAGCCTCGCGCGGCGCCGGTCATGCTGCTATCGGAACCGTCCACATTATACGGCAGGCCGACCACCGCCATGTCCGGTTGCCAATCGCGCATCAGCGCGTCGATGGCTTCCCAGCGAGGACCCTTCGAGTTCACGAGTACTGCCTCCAGGGCCGACGCGGTGCGGCTGACGGTGTCGCCGCAGGCAACGCCGATCCTGCGCAGGCCAAAATCGAAAGCCAGAACGACCTTCTGTCTCGAGGGCTCAGGCATTTCCGCCGATGGGACTGATTCGCGACAGTTCCACGCCGAGAAGCCGCCCGGCGGCAAGCCAGCGCGATTCGAACGGCAATTCGAAGATCAATCCCAAGTCCACCGGGGCGCTGAGCCACGCGTTGGCGCGAATTTCTTCTTCCAACTGGCCGCCATCCCAGCCGGCATAACCCAAGGCGATCACGGCCTCGTCCGGACCCTGGCCGCGGGCCATTGCCGCCAGAATATCCCGCGACGTCGTTACATGGAGCGCATCGGAAACCTTCAGGGTCGAATCCCATTCGCCGAAAGCCCGGTGCACCACGAAGCCGCGATCGGTTTGCATGGGGCCGCCGCGCAATACCTGGCGCTCCCGCAAGGGCCCTTGGTCCAGCGCGATTTCCAGCTGCTCGAAGATTTCGCCCATGCGCATCGGCAGGGGCTTGTTGAGGATCAGCGCCAAGGCGCCGCGGGAACTGTGATCGCATATCAGGGCCACGGTATGCGCAAAGTTCGGGTCGCCCATGTTCGGCATGGCAATCAGCAGTTGGTTGGTCAAGTAGCCTGAATCGGTCATGTATGTCCGGCGTTCGTCAGGGCTTGTTCGGCTCTGAATAGAACACGGCGCCGCCCTGCGAGGCTCCGCCCAAGAATTGCCACTCGTACGCAATGCGTATCTGGTCATGTTTCGAGGACAAATCGCTTGGGAATGGATCAAACGGCGCGGCCAACTTCAAGATTCTCATGGCGGCCTCATCGATTTCCACGTGCCCGCTGCTGCGCCGGACGATGATTTGCAGCAGCTTGCCGTCGGCGCCGATGGTCACCTCGATGACCGGGGTGCCGGAGAGCTTTTCACGCCGCGCGACATCCGGGAAATTCATGGTGCCGACGCGCTCGATTTTGCGGCGCCAGCTATCCAAGTACACCGCGACGTCGGATTCGCGCGTGTCGGCCGCAATCCAGAGTTCGTGTTTCGCTTCGCCGCGCAAACGCAGCTCGATGCCGTCATCGTTCGGCGTCATCGCAAGATCCGGCCGCTTCTCGAGCAACAGCGGCAGCTCCGCGGTGTCCTTGACCGCAGCAGCAGAGGCGAAGTAGAAAATCTTCTGCGAGGGACTATTCGTCGCGACCAGTTCCTCGGCGCCCGTGTCGGCACCGGACTTCTGTGCGTCCAGCCCCTCACCGCTGGGGACACCCAACCGATCGACGGGCATCAACGATGACTTGGGAATCAGACTTCGCTCGCGCTTCAGCGTATTGCCCGAGCCCAACTGGCTGCGCTGGGACAAATAGCGGGCATTCGGGTTGTTCGCGACGCTGGGCACGCGATCGTTCACAAGCACGACCTCGAGTCCTGGCGCCCCCTCGTCCCCCGAACTGCTGCTGGTCGAGCTGAAGCTCACGCCCAGGATGATGATTCCGTGCAACAGCGCCGCGAGAAAGCACGTGGTCAGCATGCGATCATTGGCGGGCGGCAGCCCGGTGCGAAGCATGTCGCCGCCTTCCAGAGAGTCGCTCGCTTGCAGGGTGTCGGAGATCACGCGGCGTCCAGGGTCTTGCCGATCGCGTCCACCAGCATCGCACCGATGTCGATGCCATGTTTCTGGTTGAGTTCGCGGATGCCGGTCGGGCTGGTGACGTTGATTTCAGTGACGTAGTCGCCGATCACATCCAGACCGACGAATATCATCCCGGCGGCGCGCATTTTAGGTCCAATCTGCGCGCACAGCCATCGATCGCGCTCGTTGAGCGCCCGGCTCTCGGCGCGGGCGCCTGCCGCGAGATTGCCGCGGTTGTCATCGGGTAGCGGGATGCGCTGCAGCGCGAATGGAACCGGCTCTCCATCGACCAGAATGATCCGGCAGTCGCCTGCCGTGACGATTTCCGGCAGGTATCGCTGCACGATCGCGTAGCGGGTGCCGTAGTCGGTCAGGGTTTCGAACACCACATTGCGGTTCTTGTCGCCCTGCTCGAGAACGAATATGGATTTGCCCCCCATGCCGTCGAGAGGCTTGCACACCGCTTTGCCGTGCTCGCTCAGGAATTCTCCCATGTCGTGCATATCGCGCGTGATCAGCGTGGGGGCGCAGCATTCGGGAAACCAGGCGGTGTAGACCTTTTCATTCATGTCCCGCAACCCTTGAGGCCGGTTGCAAACCAGCGCGCCCTGCAATTGCGCCCGATCGAGGATATAGGTGCTGTAGACATACTCGGTGTCGAACGGCGGATCTTTGCGCATCAAAATCACGTCGAAATCGCCGAGTTTGCTGCTCGCGGACCGGCCCAGCGAGAACCAGTTCGAGGAGTCATCCATGACCTTGAGCGGCGCGAGCCGGCCCCAGGCGATCCCATCGCGCAGCCACAGATCTTTCAGTTCGGCGTAAAACAGCTCCCAACCTCGCGCCTGCGCCGCAAGCAGTATCCTCAAGGTGCTGTCCTTCGCGGGCTTGATCTCGCCGATGGGGTCCATGACCACGACGAGGCGCACTGGAGACGACTTTCTCATTCCTCCAGTCTAGCGCAAGCGGCGGCGCCGGCTCTCTTGGGAAAACTGTGAACCAGGCCACCGTTGTTTGGGCCCGCATGCCTCGAAATGTCGACCCCGTACCGTGGCTTGCGAGGGCTGGATATGTTAAAAAGCCACAAGATTCCAGCACCTACGCAACTCATGGGAGAGCATGATCACCAGCGGCAAGCCTAAACTCACGGGCCTCAAGGTTCTCGTGATCGACGACAGCAAGACCATTCGCCGGACCGCTGAAACACTTCTCACCAAAGAAGGCTGTGAAGTGTTCACGGCAGTCGATGGTTTCGATGCCCTGTCCAAGATCGCCGATCATCAGCCGGACATCGTGTTCGTGGACATCATGATGCCTCGCTTGGATGGATACCAGACCTGTTCGCTGATCAAGCACAACAAGGTCTTCAAGCAAATTCCGGTGATCATGCTGTCCAGCAAGGATGGTTTGTTCGATCGGGCTCGCGGCCGCATCGTAGGGTCGGAACATTACTTGACCAAGCCGTTCACCAAAGACGAATTGTTGGGAGCGATCGAAGCTCACGTCGGGAAATGACGGAGAATACGCGATGCCACTGATTCTAATTGTTGACGATTCACCCACCGAGGTATTCGTCATGCAAAAGGCGCTGGAGAAGCACGGCTTCAAAACCGCCGCCGCGGAGAATGGCGCCGAGGGCGTGCGCAAGGCGCGGGAAATGAAGCCGGATCTGATTTTCATGGATATCGTGATGCCGGGCGTCAACGGCTACCAGGCCACGCGCATGCTGATCAACGATCCCGAGACCAGCCTGATTCCCAT
>DATHFB010000088.1:0-5081 GCA_035318305.1 Steroidobacteraceae bacterium
CTTGTCGCGCCAATACCGGCGGGAATCTGCGCCCATGCCGCCGCATGCACTCGATCGGTTGGTGCTCAACGCCGCCTCGGCGCATGGCTTGGCGCCGCTTGCCTTCGCGGCCAGCGTTCTTTTGTCGGTCGCGCTGGTCCTCGCCTTGGTTTTTGGACCCCAAGCTGCAAAAAAGGCCGATGACGGGCCGCGGGTGCTCAAGGTCAGTGTCTACAAAGCCGATCCGCCGCGGGCAGCTATGGCATCGACGCGCGAGCGCAATCCCGCGGTGTGGCTCGAGGACATCGCCGCGCTACGGCGCGCCGGCCGCGACCGCGAAGCGGATATTGAAATGCGCCGCTTTCGCAGCGCCTATCCCAGCTATCTCATTCCCGTCAGCGAGTGAACCAACCTTGACCACGCATCGCCTGCCGAGAGGCGCCTTGCGGGCGCTGGCGCTATTTCTGTTGTTCGCGATCGCCGCAGGCAATCCCAGCCGCGCAGCGCCCGTGCTCATGATCTCGGTGGACGGGCTGAAGCCCGAATACGTTCTCGAAGCAGACGCGCGCGGCCTCAAAATTCCATTTCTGCGCGGCTTGCTGCGCGATGGTGCGTATGCGCGCGGCGTCACCGGCGTTTGGCCAACCGTGACCTACCCCAGCCATACCACGCTGCTGACCGGTTTGTCGCCGGCCGAACACGGCATCTATAACAATCTCGAATTCGATCCCAAAAACACTTTCGGGAATGCCTGGTATTGGTATGCGCAGCAAATTCGGGTGCCGACGCTGTGGCAGGCTGCGCATGAGGCCGGGTTATCCACCGCGAGCATCGGCTGGCCCGTGAGCGTCGGCGCCACGTCGGTGGATTTTCTCATCCCGGAATATTGGCGGGTGGCGCGCTTGACGGATGTCGATCCGTCAGACGCCTTGCTGATGGCCGCGGTCTCGCGTCCCGAAGGGCTGCTGCAAAAGATGCAGGCGCGTCTTGGCCCCTACATGCGGGGCAATGATCCGAGTCCGCCCGGCGATGAAATCAAGACTCGCTTTGCGTTGGATATCCTGCGGACTCAGAAACCAAAGTTCATGACCATTCACTTGAGTTCGCTCGATGAACAGCAACATGGCCATGGCCCCTTCAGTCCGGAGGCCAATCAGGATCTCGAAGTGATCGATGGCCAGCTCGCGCAACTGTTTGCCGCATCGCGCGCCAACGATCCCAAAGCCGTGGCAGTGGTGGTTTCGGATCATGGCTTCGTGCGCATCACCCACAAGGTGAATCTCATGCAACCGTTTTTACGTGCCGGCCTCGTTCAGAGCGGCGGCTCGTGGAAGGCGCAGCCTTGGTCCGGCAGCGGAATGGCGGCGGTCATGCTGCACGATCCCGCCGACTCGCAGGTTCAAGCTCAGGTGCGCGGTTTGCTGCAATCCATGAAAGCCGATCCGAACAATGGCATCGCTGAGGTGCTGGAAGGCGACGCGATCAAGGAACGCGGGGCGTTTCCTGACGCATCGTTTCTGGTCATCATGAATCTCGGTTACTACGCACTGGCCGACGCTACGAGTCCGTTGCTGAGCGAAGTTCAGGGCACTCAGGGCAGCCATGGGTTTTCACCGGAATATCCCGAGATGCGCGCATCGTTTTTCATCGCCGGAAAGGGCATTGCGCGGCATCGCGATCTGGGCGTCATCGACATGCGGCAGGTCGCGCCCACCGTGGCGCAGCTGTTGAACGTGCACTTGCCTTCGGCAACTCAGGCGCCGCTGCCCATCCATCAATGACGGCCCACGGCGATTTCAGCTACCATTCGTGGTTTTCGCGCGGGAGTTCGTCATGAAGAAGCCAGTCACCATCACCATCACGGGCGCGGCCGGCAACATCGGATATGCGCTGGCATTTCGCGTCGCATCGGGCCAAATGCTCGGCCCCGACCAGCCGGTCAACCTGAATCTGCTGGAGATACCGGCGGCCAGTGCGGCGGTGCAGGGCGTGGTGATGGAATTGAACGACTGCGCCTTTGCGACCTTGAACAAGATTACCGCCACGTCCGACGCCAATGAGGGCTTCAAGGACTGTAATTTTGCGATGCTGGTGGGAGCCAGGCCGCGCGGCCCCGGCATGGAACGCAAGGATCTGTTGCTGGAAAATGCCAAAATTTTCTCCGCGCAGGGCAAGGCGCTTGACGCCGTAGCAAGCCGCGATGTGCGCGTGCTGGTCGTGGGCAATCCGGCCAACACCAACTCGCTGATTGCCCAACACAATGCGCCTTCGCTGCCGCGCAACCGGTTCACCGCGATGACCCGGCTCGATCACAACCGTGGGCTCGCGCAACTCAAGGAAAAAAGCGGCGCGGCCCTGGGTCAGGTGAAGAAGGTCATCATCTGGGGCAATCATTCGGCCACTCAGTACCCTGATCTGCATCACGCGACCGTCGGCGGCAAACCGGCGCTGTCGGTGGTGGAGCAGAGCTGGTTCAAAGACAGCTTCATCCCCACGGTGCAGCAGCGCGGCGCCGCCGTCATCAAGGCGCGCGGCACGTCGTCCGCCGCTTCCGCGGCGGCGGCGGCACTGGATCACGTGCACGATTGGATGCTCGGCACGCCGGCGGGCGATTGGGTGAGCATGGGCGTGCCGTCCGACGGCAGCTACGGAATTCCCGAAGGCGTCATTTATTCGTATCCGGTTACCTGCAAGAACGGCGACTACAGCATCGTGCAGGGATTGGAGATCAACGATTTCAGCCGCGATAAAATGCAGGCCACGCACCGCGAATTGCTGGAAGAGCGTGACGGTGTCAAAGACTTGATCTAGAAAAAGGGGCGGTCCCATGCACGACCTGCTGCTCTGCGCCGGCATCGCTGTTGGCTGGCTGGTGTTGTTCGTGGGCGCTGTTTGCGTTCTCGCCTACCGGCGGGCCGGTCTCGCGGTGAGCACCGCGGTGCTGCTGCTCTTGCTCCTGGCCTATTGGGCACTGGGCGCGGGTCCCGGCTGGTGGAAAGTCCTCGTTTCGGTCCCCTTCGCCATCCTGTTGCTGTTGAATGTCCGGCCGCTGCGCATTCGCCTCATCACGCGTCCGTTCATGAAGAAATACCGCAAGCTCCTGCCGGCGATGTCGGCGACGGAACGCGAGGCGCTGGATGCGGGCACGGTGTGGTGGGATGGCGAATTGTTCACCGGCGGCCCGAACTGGCAGAAGCTCATGTCGGCGAAGGCGCCGGCGCTCAACGACGCCGAGCAGGCATTTCTCGACGGACCCTGCGAGGAGCTGTGCGCGATGCTCGATGACTGGGACATCACGCATCGCCGCGCCGATATGCCGCCGGCGGTTTGGTCCTTCATCAAATCCCGGGGCTTTTTTGCGATGATTATTCCGCGCCGCTACGGCGGCTTGGAATTCTCGGCGTACGCCCATTCCTGCGTGCTGATCAAAATTGCTTCACGCTCGGCCACCGCGTCCTCGACCATCGCGGTGCCGAACTCCCTGGGGCCGGCTGAATTGCTGCTTCACTACGGCACCGAGGCGCAGAAGAATCATTACTTGCCGCGGCTCGCGCGCGGCGACGATGTTCCGTGTTTCGCGCTCACCGGGCCGCGTGCCGGTTCCGACGCGGCGTCCATTCCTGACACCGGCATCATCTGCAAGGGCCGGTGGCAAGGCCAAGAAATCGTCGGTATTAGGCTCAATTTTTCGAAGCGCTACATCACGCTCGCGCCGATTGCCACCGTGATCGGATTGGCTTTCCGCCTCTACGATCCTGAGCATCTGATGGGCGAGAAAGCGGATTTGGGAATCACCTGTGCGCTGATTCCGCGCGACACACCCGGCGTCGCGATCGGACGGCGGCACTTTCCTTTGAATATCGCGTTCCAAAACGGGCCCATTCAAGGTCGCGATGTTTTCGTGCCGGTCGACGCCATTATCGGCGGCTTTGCAACCGCCGGGCAGGGCTGGCGCATGCTGGTCGAACAACTCTCGGTGGGCCGCTGCATTTCACTGCCCTCCAGTGCCACCGGCGGCGCGCAGGCCGCGGTGTACGCATCGGGCGCCTATGCGCGCATCCGCCGCCAATTCAACACGCCGATCGGCAGCTTCGAGGGCATCGAACAGGTTTTGGCGCGAATGGCGGCGCGTACCTACATCATCGACGCCGCACGTTCCGTCACCGCCGGGGCCATCGACGGCGGGGAAAAGCCCTCGGTGCCTTCGGCCATGCTCAAGTATCACGCCACCGAAATCGGCCGCATGATCGCCAATGACGCCATGGATGTTCATGGCGGCAAGGGAATATGCCTGGGACCCAAAAACTATCTGGGACGCGGCTACCAAATTGTTCCGGTCGCAATCACCGTCGAGGGCGCCAATATCCTCACGCGCAATTTGATCATCTTCGGCCAGGGCGCCGTGCGCTGCCATCCCTTCGTCTTGAAGGAAATGAACGCGGCGAAGAACCCCAATCGCGAGGTCGGGGTGCGCGAATTCGATGGCGCCGTCTTCGGCCACGTGGGGTTTGCGATTTCCAATGCCGTGCGCTCTCTGGTCCTCGGCTTGACGTCGGCACGATTCACGAAAGTGCCGGACACCGGCGCAACTGTGCGCTACTTTCAGCACGTCAACCGCTACAGCGCCTCATTCGCCTTGGCAACCGACGTTGCCATGCTGGCGCTCGGCGGATATCTGAAGAAAAAGGAGACCCTGTCCGCGCGCTTGGGCGACGTGCTGTCGTCGATGTACCTGGCCTCGATGGTCCTCAAGCATCACGAGAATCAAGGCCGCGAGCCGGCCGACCTTCCCCTGGTCGAATGGGCCTGCCGCAGCCTCTTGTACCAGGCGCAGGAGCAGCTGCATCTTTTCCTGCGCAATTTTCCGAATCGTCCTCTGGCGCTGTTCATGCGGATGGTTATCTTCCCTCGCGGACTTAGCTATTCGCAGCCCAGCGATCGCCTGGGCCATGCCATCGGCGAACTGATCATGAATCCAACGGCAACCCGCGAGCGCTTGAGCGCCTACATTTATAAGACTCAGCAGTCGCACAATCCGTTGGGCCAGCTGCAGGAAGCGTTGATTCTGTCCACCATGGCCGAACCGCTGGAGAAGCGCATTC
>DATHFB010000089.1:0-6022 GCA_035318305.1 Steroidobacteraceae bacterium
GCACGGCAGTCTCGGTGTTGAAGATCGAGTCTAAGGCCTGACCGCAGGGTGTAACGGCATCGAAATAGGCGGTGACCCCCGAGGCAGCGCTGGGATCGCCGCCGTCGGCATTTCCATTTTCGCAGTGGCGGGCCGTGAGCACATAGGGTGTGCCGTCGCCCGCGACGTTGTTGAGCAGCACGCCGCTGCACAGCCCGGTATTCGCGATCACGAGCGTTACGCTGGATTGCCCCGGACCCTGATTACTCGGCGTGACGTGGCACTGGTAGTTCTCGACGCAGCTCGTCGTTCCGGCGGCAGCTTTTACGTGCCGGAGCGCATCGTAGTGTGGGTGATTGGGTCCGCTGTTTCCGATGCTGCGGAAGCCTGCTTGCAGCCCGACGATGTCCAGCGCAACCGCTGTATCGGCTGCTTCGGTCGTGAGCGTGAAAGTCAGGGTGTCGCCACGCGCGATCCGGCTCCACAGTTCACCGCGGTGGACGTCGCGCGATACGTAACGATACTCGGATCCACCGCCGGAGACGCTGAGTGCAGCGCCGCTCGGCAGCAACACGCCACTCGCATGGAACGAGAGCGAAACCGCTCCTGGCACTGTTACTTGATAGCGCCACGTGCGCGCATTGCCGGTCGCCGTCCATGCGCCGTGAGATTGCAGGCTGACGCGGTAGGGCACTTCAACGGCAAAGCGCTCTGGATTTCCGGCGACCTTGTCGATCTGCGACGCCAAGTCAATTGAGACTTCATCTCTCAGTGCGCCTGCGTTGGCATTGGCGGAGACGGCCCCAATGGCGAGCAGCAATGCGATGAAGGTGCCGAGCGCAAGCGTATGAGTTCCATTCATGGATATGCCATCCCTTTTTATTATGGTTCGTTCGGCTCGAGCGTCCTGGCAGCTGGCAAGTTTACGCCGCCTGCGTTCGCAGCATGAATATTAGACCACAAAACATCGCGCGGCTATTTAACAGAAAATTCGTTCAAACGCGTGCGCGAAATTACCGGCTTCGCGCAACAAGAAAGGCCGGTACCCGTCGCGGACGAACAGCCCGGCCGACGGAAAATACCAGTGGAAGAAGCTGCCCCACGGAGAGGGATCGCGTAGGATACCCGCCTCGATTTTTTTGGCTTTAAGGGATCAACATGCTGAAGAGTTTCTTGCCCGCGATGATGCTCGCGTGCGGCCTTCTGGTCGCGCCCACGATATTCGCCAAAGACCCCGAGCCAGCCAAGGCGGGTGATGCTGCCAAGAGCGGCGACAAGGCGGACAAGGCAGACAAGCCGCACAAAGAAGACGAAATCAACCTGCCGCCCTTTCCCGCCGACAAGACCGTCCGCCAATCCGTGACGCTCGATGGTCGCGAACTCAAGTACGACGCGACCGTCGGCTCGCTCCCGGTCCTCGACGAGAAGGGCAAGACCATCGCCAGCGTGATGTTCACTGCTTACACTGTGCCGGGAGCCAACCGGCCGGTGACCTTCGCGCTGAACGGCGGTCCGGGGGCCGCGTCTGTGTACTTAAACCTCGGTGCCATCGGTCCCAAGCGCGTGCAGTTCGGTGCCGAGGGCGATAGCCCATCGGATCCTGCAACGCCAATCGACAATCCGGGCACCTGGCTCAGCTTCACTGACCTCGTTTTCATCGATCCGGTGGGCACGGGCTTCAGCTACGCCCAAGTTCCGGAGGAGGAAGCTAAGAAGCACTTCTACAACCCCAAATCGGACGTCGAGTACCTGTCGCGCATCATCTTCGACTGGCTGGTCAAGAATGAGCGCCTGACATCCCGCAAGTATCTGGTGGGCGAGAGCTACGGCGGGTTCCGCGGCCCGCGCATCACGCATTTTCTTCAGACTCACTTGGGCGTCGCCATGAACGGCGAGGTGCTGGTTTCGCCCTACCTGGATCCGAGTGCCTCCAACAACCGCGACCTCTCGCCGCTTCCCTGGATGCTGACCCTGCCGAGCATCTCGGCCGCCAACCTCGAGCGTCAAGGCAAGCTGAACGGCGCCGCCATGGCGAGCGTGGTCGAATATACCCGGACCGAGTATGTGCAGGACCTGCTAAAGGGCCCGGCGGATGCGCAAGCCATCGAGCGCATCGTCAAACGCGTCACGGAACTGTCGGGCCTCGATCCGAATTTCGTGCGCCGCTCCGGCGGGCGCCTCGAGACACAGGCTTACCTGCGCGAGGTTTATCGCTCCGAGGGAAAACTCGGCAGCCGCTACGATTCCAATGTGACGGCCTATGATCCGTTCCCGTTTGCGCCGGTCCAGCAGAACAACGACCCAATTCTCGACAGCATCATCGCGCCGACTACGACGGCGATGGTGGATTTTGTCACGCATACGGTCGGCTGGAAGTACAGCGGCCGCTACAACGCTCTGAGCTACGAAGTCGGCAACCTGTGGACGGACTCGCCTGACAAGGAGAAACCGGTCAACGGCATGGAGCATGGCTCGGCCGAGGAACTGCGCGAATCGGTCGCGATCGATCCGAAGATGCACGTGCTGATCGTGCACGGCTGGGATGACCTGTCATGTCCCTTCATGGCCTCGGTCCTGATCGTCGACCAGATGCCTGTGATGGGCAAGACTGAGCGCGTGCAGGTGAAGGAATACCCGGGTGGTCATATGTTCTACAGTCGCCCGCAGAGCCAGGCGCTGCTGAAAGCCGACGTGATGAAGATGTTCGCGGCGCACTAGAATAAGCCGAGGATTTATGACGGTAACAAAGTCATTGCCAGTCATCGCCTCACTCGCCTGCGGGGGCTCTTGCTGAGCAAGCGCCCTCGGGCACCGATGAGTACTAGCTTGCGATTTTGCGCGAGCGGCGACGTTCCGACGGTGCTGCATCGAGCGTGGCGCGTCGATCTTTGACGTGCTTGGTGAGCAATGTTGCAAGGTCCGTGATGACCCGGTGATTAAGCCCGCCAGCAAGCGCTTGATCGCGGGCAGCGGAGATGACCTTGGGTAGCCTGTTGGCGAGGTCGCGCAACCGATTCAATAGTATTTCTGCGTTCACGGCGCATTCGAGAGCGAGTGATTGCCATTCAGTAAATCCGATGAGCGGAATATCGTAGTGGTCGCCGATTTTCATGGCGACACGCTGTTCGATGAGTTCCGGGTAGGGCAGCTGACTCGAGAGATCATAGAGGGGACTTAAGCGAACTTCATCGCCGGCGCCAATCAGTAGGGAGTAATTCTTAGCATGTGCATCGGTGCCGCCAATCAGCCAATTGAATGCATTCGCGTCTAGAAAGCGTTCTACATCGGTGTTGGGATCTGAACTCACGCGGCGAATCAGCGAGACAATGTCGGCAATGCCGGGCCCACCGTCCTGTTGATACTTGCGGCCAGGCATGACACTGAGTGCCTGACACATGTCCTCTTGATGCACTCGTTGCACGAAGGCCGAACCCGGTGCTTCGGGGAGGCGATCGAAGCGTTCGATTACGATGTATGGGGTATCGTCCAGCGTAAGTACAGACGATCTCGCTGCTGGCAGACCCAGTTGTGCTGCGATAGCCTGGCACAAGTGCTCATTTTCAACGAGTCCATCAAAGCCGGGAACAGCGGGCTTGATGATGTGCGTGGTCGGGTCGCGTCCGCTCGGTACGCCCCAGCGTTTGCCTTTATTATCCCAGCAGAATGCCGACTTAGCCTGTGCACCCGGCAGACTCATTTTGCCAGCATCTCCTGGGCGCCGGACCGCGGCCGCATCGGATCGCAACTGCGCGAGCCGTTGCGCGAGCTCATTCAAGCTGATCCAGTCGATGGACGGGCGTCGTTGCGATTGAATGGTAGCGAGTTGTGCGGGCGGAAAAAACTGCGCGGCACCGGGCACGTCGGCACCCACAAATTTCAAAAGCTTGAACGGACTCATTGCGGAGACGTGAAATTGTTGTCCCCAGCGCTGCAGAATATTGGGATTCTCCGGCAGCAGGTTCCAGAGATAGGACGAAACCCGGTTATGCGAATAGGTGATGCTGGCGATCGGCATGCTGATCGATAACGAATGGCCGTGCGTTGAATCGCGCCAGCGCGGCTCATAATCAAATGACAGGCGACCTGCCTTGTTCATTCGAACCCTGCCGATCAGCTCGCCTTCGATCAGAACATCGAGTTCACTCATTTGGAAGGTTGCTGTAGGCGTTGGAAGACTTGATCCAAGCGTGACGCGTCCCGAAGCGTGCCGCGGCTTCTCGGTGTTCCGGCATCAATGAGAGAGGCGCGAAGGTTCAAGGCCTCAAAGGCGCGCAGGACCAGGCCAATTTCTGCTTTGGAATTGCCGCTCTCGAGATTGATGACCCACTTGCGCTCGGCGCCCAAGAGCGCGGCCAGGGCATTTTGAGTAAGGCCTTTTTCCTTGCGCCTCAAACGAATAGCCGCGCCCAACTGTTCCGGGGTACGCAAAATAATGTCCTTCATAGAGGACATTATACGGGATATCCGTTTAAAAGGACATATCCGTTATAGAGTACATTTGTTCTGTGTCCGTGACGGCGGACATAGGCGGTCGAAGCCTGAATGCAGGGTAATTGCGGGGACAAGGTGACAACACTCACTGGCTCGGATGTCGGTAGGCCTGGCCAACCCTGGCACTGGCTATGCCTGGGTCGAATGTTCAAGCCGCTGCATCTATGGAAATCTAAGGCCTTGGCGCCTTCTACCACTCAACGACCGCTTCGGGCACAGGGCGGACGATCACTCGGTCAGACTGGCACTTCTGGCGCCTCACGGCGCACGCGCATGGCAATTGGCGGGTATCGCTTCAGCGGCTCGGACTGAATTTCTGAATGCGCCGCCCGCTCTCGGTCTCGGCGACGTAGATGTTGCCCTTGGAATCGACAACGAGTGTGTGGCCGTGCGTGAAATTACCGAGCTGGTGGCCCGGGCGACCGAAGCTGCTCAGAATCGCGCCGGTGGAATGATCGAGGACGTGTACCTGTTCGTTCCGGCCGTTCATGACATAAAGGTACCTCTGCGCACGGTCGGGTGAGAACCCGACCCACCAAGCCGTGCCGCGCGCGTCTGGCAGCTCAGGTGTCCCGGTGCGAAGCCAGATGTTGCGCTGAAACTGTCCCAACTTGTCGAACACCTCGAGACGATCGCCCTGCCGATCGCAGACATACAGCAGGCCGGCGTTGCTCATCGTGATGCAATGCACGACCCCCGCAAAAACGGCCGGCTCTCCCCGCCGCGTTTCCTCGTCCGTGGCCTGCCGCCCCCATTGCCGGAGGAACTTGCCGTCGCGATCGAACACGACGACGCGGCGATTGCCGTAGCCATCGGCGACGTAGACATCCCCGTTGTTAGGATCGACCGCCACCGCGGCCGGGTTGAAGAGAGCCTCATGACCGGCATTGCGTCGCTTGCCCTTGGCCGTGCCGTCCTCAGTATCGAACACGCCACGCGTGCCGATTTGCAGCAGAAGCTTACCGTCGTGCGAATACTTTTGGATGGCGCCATCACCGTTGCCAGTCAGCCAAATGTTGTTGTCGCGGTCGGCGAAGCAGCCGTGGATGACACCGGGAATGGCTTCCCAATCGCCGCTCCAGGATTGGACCAGTTCGCCCGAGCTTGAGAAAAACAGTACCGACGGCGCCTGCTGCGAGGTTTCTTTTTCTTCCTCGGTGATATCGCGCCGGTTGGTGACGATGACATGGTCGTGCGAGTCGACGCATACCGCGCCCAAGCGCCCTGTGATCCAGTGCTCCGGCAGGGGCTTGGGCCACCACGGATCGATCTTGAACTGAGGACCCTGCCCGGCGTCCGCGCCCACTGCGCGTAGGGCGAGGACGAAAGCCAGAGTCAAGCCGCAAGTCAGCGCCGCCGCCACAGGCTGGCGGCGGCGAATAAGTGCAATCGTCTGCATAAACAAAGCTAGCAGGACATCCGGCAACATTCGGCTACACTGCGGCCCGCACGGACGGCGCCGCGTGGGTCGCCGATGACTTGAGATCAGGGGACGGCGCCGCCGTGAGCATGCCTTTGACACGTTTCGGGGATAAGGGCAGATCGCGCAGTC
>DATHFB010000090.1:0-11345 GCA_035318305.1 Steroidobacteraceae bacterium
CTGGTATGTCGCGCGCAGCGAGGCGGCGGCGCGCGCCGCGCACGGGATCGATGCTGCAACGCCGCTGCGTCAAGACGACGATGTGCTCGATACTTGGTTCTCCTCCGCGCTCTGGCCGTTCTCGACGCAAGGATGGCCGGAGAAGACCCCGGCATTGCAAACCTACTATCCGACCGCCGTGTTGGTGACGGGATTCGACATCATTTTCTTCTGGGTTGCCCGCATGATCATGATGGGCCTCAAGTTCACCGGTGACGTGCCGTTTCGCGCCGTGTACATCCATGGTCTGATTCGCGACCAAGATGGCCAGAAAATGTCCAAGTCCAAGGGCAATGTCATCGACCCGCTCGACATCGTCGACGGCATTTCGCTGGATGCGTTGCTCGCCAAGCGCACCACCGGCCTCATGCAGCCACAGATGAAATCGGGCATCGAAAAGGCGACGCGCAAGCAATTCCCCCAAGGCATCGCGGCTTACGGCACCGATGCGCTGCGCTTGTGCCTGGCGCGGCTCGCCACGCAAAGCCGCGATCTGCGCTTCGACATGGCAAAAGTCGAAGAGTATCGAAACTTCTGCAACAAGCTGTGGAATGCGGCTCGCTACGTGCTGATGAACGTCGAGGATCAGGATCTGAATCCTCAGGGCGCCGAATACAGTCTGGCCGACCGCTGGATCCGCTCGCGGCTCGCGGGGATGCTGACGCGCATCGAAGCCGGGTTCGCCGATTACCGGCTCGACAATGTCGCGAATGCACTGTACGAATTTACCTGGCATGAATTCTGCGATTGGTATGTGGAATTATCAAAAGCGGTGCTGCAATCCGAGTCGGCCTCGCCGGCGGCGAAACGCGGCACGCGCTTTACACTGGTGCAAACGCTCGAAACGCTGCTGCGCGCCCTGCATCCGCTCGCCCCTTTCATCTCCGAGGAGATTTGGCAACGGGTACGGGTGAGCGCCGGTGTCACGGGCGAGACCATCATGCGCACCGATTTCCCGACGGCGGCGGCCGTGCCCACCGACACGCAAGCAGAACCGGAAATGCGTTGGGTGATGGACTTCGTTCTCGGCGTGCGCCAGATCAAAGGCGAAATGGACATTGCAATGAGCCGCAAGCTGGAAGTGCTGCTGCAAAATGTGAGTGCGCGGGACGCGGAGTATCTCGAGCGCAATCTGCATTACCTGATGCGCCTCGCCGGCGTCGAGACGCCGCGCGTGCTGGCGGCAGGCCAAGCCGCGCCCATTGCCGCGGTTGCATTGCTGGGAAACCTGGAAATATTGGTGCCCATGAAGGGCTTGATCGATCCGACGGCCGAACTCGACCGCCTGGCGAAACGTTTGCGCAAGGCGGAAATCGACTTGAGCAAATTGGAGGTCAAGTTGGGCAACAGTCAGTTCGCCAAAAATGCGCCGCCCGATATCGTGGCCAAGGATCAGCAGCGGGTTGAGGAATTGCGCACGGAAATCGGTCAATTGTCAGCCCAAACTGCACGGGTGACCAAGCTTACTCAATGAACCCGCTGCACTCGCAGATCGAAGCGATCCTCGCCCAGCTGAACCGGGTGATCCTCGGCAAGGATTCGCAGATCCGCCTATGCCTGGCGTGCCTGTTGGCGCGCGGTCATCTGCTGATCGAGGATATCCCCGGCGTGGGCAAGACCACCCTCGCGCATGGCATCGCACAGACCTTGGGATTGTCTTTCCAGCGTGTGCAGTTCACCAGCGATCTGCTGCCCGCCGATGTGCTCGGCGTCTCGATCTTCGATCGCGAAACCGGCAAGTTCCGTTTCCAGCGCGGACCGATCTTTGCCCAGCTGGTTCTCGCCGACGAAATCAATCGCGCCTCGCCCAAGGCGCAAAGCGCGTTGCTGGAAGCGATGGAAGAGCACCAGGTGACACTCGACGGCCAGACGATGGCCTTGCCGGAACCGTTCTTCGTCATCGCCACGCAAAATCCTCAGGATCAGGTGGGCACCTTTCCGCTGCCCGAATCGCAATTGGATCGGTTTTTGATGCGCGTGCACCTGGGCTATCCCGCGGCCGCCGCCGAGCGCGAGTTGCTGAGCGGCGTCGACCGGCGCGATCTGGTGAAAACGCTCAAAACCATTACAACTGCCGACAGCCTACGCCAGCTGCAAGACAGCGTCCTCGAGATTCACGTCTCACCTTCGCTGCTCGACTACGTCCAGGCGCTGGTGGCGCATACACGGCGCGCGCCGGGGTTGAACGCGGGCCTGTCGCCGCGGGCGGCCATCGGCCTATTGCGTGCCGCGCGCGCCTGGGCCTTGATCTTGGGACGCAATGCGGTCATACCTGAACACGTGCAAGCGATATTCCCGGCTGTGGTGGAACATCGCGTTCGCCAGCGCGGCAGCGACGCAGTTGCGGTGACCCGGCTGCTCGAGGCCGTGCCGGTTCCTTAGGAGCCTGTCTGAGTATTCCCCGTGGCCGCGAGCGTGACGGATTTGCCTTCAGTCGAGGCGGAGCCGACGCAGTTGGGTTTGATCCCAATGAGGAGGCGACAACGACGAATGAAGGCAAATCCGTCCGCTCCCGAAGGGTTGGCTCTGGAAGGGGCGTCTGCGGTGTTGCGCGGCTTGTCCGTGGAATCAACCACGGGCCGGCGCCGCGCGCCTTGCATCCGCTCCCTTGCAGAGCCAACGCGGCTCACGCGGAATACTCAGACAGGCTCCTTGCCCCGAGGATCAACCCTTGAGCAGCTTGCGCCAGGCAGCGACCAATCGATTGCGGGCCTGGGCCATGCGCCGCCACGGCCGCGACAGTTTGCCGATCAGCATCCAGCGGCGCCGGATTTACCTTCTGCCGACGCGTTTCGGCGTGATGCTGGGGGTGATTCTCGGCGCAATGATGATCGCGGGCCTGAACTACAACAGCAATCTGGCGCTGGGATTCGCGTTCTTGATGTCCAGCATGGCGGTCGTCATCATGCATCACTGCAATCGCAACTTGCAGCGCCTGTCGGTGGATGTGACGCCGGAGGTCGATGCGTTCGCCGGGCGCGAAGCAACATTCGAGTTCGAGCTGCGCAATGGCTCCAATCTGGACCGGCGCGACATCGAAGTGCGCTGCTTGTCGGCTGCCGGGATGGGGAACGCTGCGGCACAAGAGGGTGGAACCATCGAGGTGATCGCCCCCGTGGCGCAGCGCGGCGTGACACGCGTCCATCAGTTCGAGCTGCGTACGCGCTACCCGTTCGGTTGGTTCTACGCGTGGACTTACGTCCAGGGGCTGATCACCATTTACGTTGCGCCCTCGCCCGCCGGAACCAAGACCTTGCCGTCGGCGGGAGCCAAGGGCACCGGCACGCACTCCGAGGCGCGGGGCGACGAGGATTTTTCAGGCTTGCGTGCCTACGAGCCCGGAGTCCCGTTGAAGCACATGGCTTGGAAGGTGCTGGCACGCGGCGGCGAGGCTGCTGTGCGCAACTATTCGAGTTTGGCGGCGCAACCCGAGTGGCTGGAATGGTCCGCCCTGGAAGGCATGGACATCGAGGCACGCCTTTCGCAGCTGTGTCTCTGGGTTTTGGAAAGCGATAGCGCGCAAAGGCCCTACGGGCTGCGCCTTCCCGGCCGGGAGATTGCACCGTCCGGCGGCGCGGCCCACCGCTTCGCGTGCTTGAGGGCGCTGGCTGCCTTCGGCGCCGGCGAATCCTAAATGATCAACGAGCGCGTCTCCTACGAACAACTGCTGGGCATTTCGGGCTGCCTCGCGCTGGCCTTGCTGGCGCATGTCACCACGTTGCCGCTCTGGGTGTTCGCCATCATCGTTGCCTGCGGCCTCACTCGCTTGTGGTTGGCGCGCAGCGGCCGCGGCGCACCGCCGCGCGGCGTCCTCATCGCTTTCGCCGCTCTGGTCATGCCGCTGTTGTTTCTTCGTTTCCATACCTTCAACGGCTTGGTTGCCGGCACGGCTCTGCTCAGCGTGACCGCGGGCTTGAAATTACTGGAGACGAAAACTCAGCGCGATATCTACATCATCACGTTGATCATCTATTTCGTGAGTCTCGCCGCGTTGTTGGAAGGCGACTCTTTCTGGCTGCTGGCCTATCTGATCGGCGTCTGTTGGCTCACCACCGCGACCCTGCTGCGGGCTACCAGCAGCGGACCGGCGCCAGGGTGGCGCCGCAGCCTGCGCTTTGGCGGCCGTGTGCTGGCACAGGCGTTGCCTCTAGCACTGGTTTTCTGGCTGTTGTTCCCGCGATTCGCAGCGCCGCTGTGGCAGATTCCCAATGACTCGAAAACTGCCGCCTCGGGCTTGAGCGACACCATGAGTCCCGGAGACATCACCCAATTGGCCTTGTCGGATGAGATCGCCTTCCGCGTACGTTTTGACTCTGCTGCGCCGCCGTCCCAGGAGCGCTATTGGCGCGGTCCGGTGTTGGACTACTTCGATGGCCACACCTGGACGCGATCGACCTCCGGCATTGGTGGCGCACCGCCGCCGCTGCAACCGCAGGGTCCTGCATATCGCTACACGGTGATGATGGAGCCGCATCAACATCGCTGGCTGTTCATGCTTGATTGGCCTTCCAGCTGGAATCAGCCACGCGCCGAGCTTTCCAATGACTACACCTTGATGGAGCCCGAACCGCTGTCGCGGCCCGTCGATGTGGTCGGTACTTCCCATACCCACGTTCAATATTCGGAACCTTTGAAGCCAAGAACGCGCATGCGCGAATTGCAGCAGCCGCCAGGCCGAAACCCGCGCACGCAGCAACTGGCACGTGAGATGCGCAGCGCGCACCCCGACGATATGGAACTGGTCGGCGCCGTACTCGGTATGTTCCGGCAGCAGCCGTTCTATTACACCCTCACCCCGCCGAAGCTCTCCGATAACTCGGTGGATGAATTCCTGTTCGACACCAAACGTGGATTCTGCGGCCACTACGCATCAGCCTTCGCAGCGCTGATGCGCGCCGCAGGCATTCCTGCGCGCGTGGTCACCGGATATCAGGGCGGAACGCTCAATCCATACGGGAATTATTGGATCTTGAGGCAAAGCGATGCACACGCATGGACTGAGGTGTGGATCGACGGACACGGCTGGACGCGCATCGATCCCACCGCGGCGATCGCGCCCGAACGCGTGGAGAGTGGCCTGGCAGACGCCGTAAACGCCGACGACACGCTGGCCAGTCGTTGGCAAAGAAAGACCCCTTGGTTCGCGGGTGCGCGGCTGCGCCTCGACATGCTGCGCGAAATCTGGCGCGAGCGCATCTTGGATTTCGATCAGGACTCACAGCGCAAGTTGCTCGAGATGCTCAAGATTCCGGAACCGGACGGGCAGAAGCTCGTGATGCTCTTGGGCGCTGCCATGGCGCTGGCATTTGCCTGGCTCACCTGGCAGATTCACCGCGGACTGGCACCGCCATCCAAGGATGTCACAGCCCGCACTTACGCGCGGCTATGCGCGAAACTCGCAGCGGCCGGAATCGCCCGCAAAGCCCACGAGGGCGCGGAGGCTTATGCGATACGGGTCGCGCAGGAGCGCCCCGATCTTGCGGACACGGTAGTGGCGTTGTGCCATCACTATTCGTCGCTGCGCTACGCGCCGCCATCGGCGCGAATTACTTTGGGTCAGTTCCAGGCGGGGGTGCGCGCCTTAGGCCCAAGCCCCGCCCGCGATTGGCGCGCTAGGCCGCTAGGCGGCGAGGTTTTCGCGCGTCTTCAAGAATTTGATGCCCGGCCAGCGCTCTTCGGTCAGCCCGAGATTCACGCGGGTGGGCGCGAGATACACCAGTTCTCCGGCGTGATCGATGGCGAGGTTGTCGTGGGCCTTGGTGCGAAATTCCGCCAATCGTTTCTCATCCTGAGTGCTCACCCAGCGCGCCACGGCCACGTTGATGGGTTCGAACACGCATTGCACGCTGTATTCGTCCTGCAGGCGAAACGCCACGACCTCGAATTGCAGCTGGCCGATGGCGCCGAGAATCAAGTCATTGTTGCGCAGCGGCTTGAACAACTGGGTCGCGCCCTCCTCGCACAGCTGCGACAGGCCCTTTTGCAAGGCCTTCATGCGCAGCGGATCCTTGAGCACGGCGCGCCTGAATATTTCCGGCGCAAAGTTCGGAACGCCTGTAAAGGTGAGGTTTTCACCCTCGCTGAAGGTATCGCCAATGTTGATGGTGCCGTGATTGTGCAGGCCGATGATGTCGCCCGCGTACGCCTCCTCGGCCTGACTGCGATCGGCAGCCAGAAAAGTCAGCGCATCCGCGATGCGCACGTCCTTGTCGAGCCGCACATGATGCAATCGCATGCTGCGCGCATAGCGTCCGGAGCAAAGCCGCATGAAAGCAATTCTATCGCGATGCCCCGGGTCCATATTGGCCTGGATCTTGAACACAAAGCCGGTGAGCTTGGGCTCATCCGCAATGACGGGGCGCTGCAGAGTCGGGCGTGGCTGCGGCGACGGTGAGTGCGCGACAAACGACGAGAGCAGTTCCCTCACGCCGAAATTATTGACTGCCGAGCCGAAGAAAACCGGGGTCTGTTTCGCCGCCAGGTAGCGCTGTAAATCGAATTGCGGACTCGCGCCCTTCACCAGGTCGGCTTCCTCGAGGAATTTTTCGTACCGGTCGCCGAGAAACTCGCGCGCCTCATCGCTCGCGATGCCGACGATGGTTTCGTGGGTTCCGACGCGCCCTTTCTCCACGGGCACGTACACATAGATCGTGTCTTCGATCAAATGATAGACGCCGAGCAGATCGCGCCCCATGCCGATCGGCCAGGTGATCGGCGCGCATTGGATCTTCAAGACGCTTTCGATTTCATCCAGCAATTCGATCGGTGCCCGGCCGTCGCGGTCCAACTTGTTCACGAACGTCATGATGGGTGTGTCGCGCAAGCGGCATACGTCCATGAGCTTGATGGTGCGCTCCTCGACACCCTTGGCGCAGTCGATGACCATCAACGCCGAGTCCACGGCCGTCAGCGTTCGATACGTGTCCTCGGAGAAATCCTCGTGACCGGGCGTATCCAACAAATTAACGATGCAGTCATCGAACGGGAACTGCATCACCGAGGAGGTGACTGAGATGCCGCGCTGCTGCTCCAGGCGCATCCAGTCGGACGTGGCGTGACGCGTGGCCTTGCGGCCCTTGACGGTGCCTGCCATTTGAATGGCGCCGCCGAACAGCAGCAGCTTTTCGGTGAGCGTGGTCTTGCCCGCGTCCGGGTGGGAGATGATGGCAAAAGTTCTTCTTCTGCTGATTTCCTCGGCCAGTGAGCCACTCGGCATGATTTAAGAAATTTCCTCTAAAGGTGTGCCGTCATCGGCGCGACGGCATTGTAGAGGAAACTTCGATATGTTTAATTAGATTAATTAAACTTCGTTAGTATTTGATTTTGCTAAATTTTATAGATTGATATTATTTCGTGTGCGGCGTCAACAGACGGCGCAGCACCGCGGCATCTTCGCGACCGGCCGTCGCTTGGTAGTATCCGCGCCGGATGCCCACTTGCTCGAAGCCCAGGGAATGATACAGGCGAGCCGCCGCCACATTCGAGGGCCGGACTTCCAGAAACGCCTCGCTCATGCCGGCCGAACGCGCGCGCTCGAGCAGATACAACAATACTTTGCGGGCAAAACCGCGCGAACGATATTCATCCCGAATGCACACATTCAAAATGTGGGCCTCGCCCGCTCCCACCGACATGATGCCGTAGCCGCCCAAGTCACCGGCCACATCGATGACGCGGCATACATAACCGACTCGCAGGCAGTCGCGGAAAATCCCTTCGCTCCACGGGAACTGATACGCCGACTTTTCGATGGCTGCGATGACCGGAATGTCGAGTTCGTTCATGGGTCTGATATCGACCCGCGCGAACTCGACATCCAGCTTGACGCTAGACACGGGAGCACACGTCGCGCGCGAATTTCAAATCCTCCCAGGTCTTGCGCTTATCCGTCGGCGTGCGCAATAAATATCCCGGGTGATAGGTGACGATCAGGGGCACGGCAGAAGCGCCGAATCGATGCACCTGCTGGCGCAGACTGCCGAGCGTCTTGTCGGTGTGAAGCAGGTTTTGCGCGGCGATTCGCCCTACGGCCAACATGATCTTGGGTTTCAATAGCGCGATCTGACGTTCCAGATAGGGCAAACACTCGGCGGCCTCGGTCGGATTCGGGTCGCGATTGCCGGGAGGCCGACATTTCAAAACATTTGCAATGTATACCTGTTCGCGCGCCAATCCCACTGCATGCAGCATGGAGTTGAGAAGCTGCCCCGCCCGTCCTACAAAGGGCTCGCCCTGGCGATCCTCATCGGCTCCGGGCGCCTCGCCGACGATGAGCCACTCAGCGTGCAGGTTACCCACGCCGAATACCGTCTGCGTGCGCGTCGCGCTCAAGCCGCAGCGTGTGCACGCGGCCACGCGCGCTCGCAGCTCGGGCCAATCAACGCCGGCCTCGCGTGCTGCCGCCGCAGCGATAGGCGGCGCAGCGATAGGCGGCGCAGCGGCAGGCGACGCAGGGGCAGGCGACGCAGCGATAGGCGGTGTCGCGATGGGGGTCGCGGCGGCACGTTGCGATGGGGCGGGCTCTGCCTTGGCGCGCAGCGCCCAGGACTTCAGTCCCAGAGCGGCAAGGTATTCCTGGCGCAGCTCGCTATTCATGCGTCGGAGCAACGGGACGGCTTCGCCGCCGCAGTTTGCGGTACGCCCAAACAGACGGGGCAGATAGCGCGTAGAGGCAAAATATGACCAGCAAGGTGATGGCCGGATGCAGGAAGATGAGCACGAAGGCCAACGGCACGAACACGATGTACGTGAATCGCACTCGTCCGCCCGGGTTTACGTACTTGAAACTGTTGAAGGCAAAGCGGCTGATCATGAGCGCGCCGGCGGTTGCGGTCACCAGGAACGCTAGAATCAAACCCGGCAGCCCGATGTTGATTTGATCACTGGCCAGCCACACCAGGGCCGCAACGATGGCGGCAGCGGAAGGACTGGGCAGGCCCTCGAAATAGTGCTTGTCCTGCGTGGCTCCGCGCGAGTTGAACCGCGCCAATCGCAATGCCGCCGCGGCTGCATAAAAGAAACACACCAGCCAGCCGACCCGGCGCCACAAAGGGCCGTATTCGGCGATGCGCGCGACACCCCATTGATACGTGACGATGGCCGGCGCCACGCCGAAGGACACCATGTCCGAGAGGCTGTCGTACTCTTTGCCGAACGGACTGGCGGTGTTGGTCCATCGGGCCACCCGCCCGTCCAGCATGTCGAACACACCGGCGACGAACACGGCGATGCCCGCGTATTCGAACCGCAAGTCGATGGCGGCCACGATCGCGTAAAAACCAGCGAAAAGTGCGCCGGTCGTGAGGAGGTTGGGGAGCCAATAAACTCCGCGCGGCCGTGCTGGTAAGTCGTCGACGTCGCTCATTGGTGTCCATAATACCAGGGGGGCTGTGTAAGATATGCGGCTATGCGCTTATCCCAATACCCTATTTCGACCCTCAAAGAGGTGCCCGGCGACGCGGAGGTCGTAAGCCATCAGCTGATGCTGCGCGCAGGGCTCATTCGGCGCCTGGCGGCGGGCCTATACGTTTGGTTGCCCATGGGGCTTCGGGCCCTGAAAAAGGTCGAGCAAATCGTGCGCGAAGAAATGAATCGCGCCGGTGCTTTGGAGCTGTGCATGCCCACCGTCCAGCCTGCCGAACTATGGGTGGAGTCGGGCCGCTGGACCAAGTACGGCCCGGAGCTGCTGCGCTTCAAGGATCGCCACGAGCGTGATTTCGTCTATGGACCGACTCACGAGGAGGTCATCACCGACATCGCGCGGCGCGAACTGCGCAGCTACAAGCAGCTGCCGGTCAATTTTTATCAAATTCAATTCAAATTCCGCGATGAGATTCGCCCGCGGTTCGGCGTGATGCGCGCGCGCGAGTTCATAATGAAGGACGCGTATTCATTTCACACGGACGAGGCGAGCCTGGCCGAAGGCTATCGGCTCATGTACGACGCATACACGCGCATCTTCACCAGGATGGGACTCAAATTCAGGGCCGTGCAGGCCGATGGCGGCAGCATCGGCGGCGACACGTCGCAGGAATTTCACGTCTTGGCCGACTCCGGCGAGGACGCCATCGTCATCTCCGACGGCGACGGCTACGCGTCCAACCTGGAAACCGCGGCCACCCTGGCGCCCGCCGCGGCCCGCGCGCCGGCGGCGCAGCCGCTGACCAAGGTACCCACGCCGAACGCCCGCACCATTGCTGAAGTCAGCGCGCTGCTCGGCGTGAGTCCCGCGCAATGCGTCAAGACCCTGCTGGTGGAAGGCAGCGACGGCGATGTGGTCGCTCTGGTCATTCGCGGCGATCATGAACTCAACGCCGTAAAATCTCAGAAACTCGACGGGGTTGCGAGCCCGTTGCGAATGGCCGGCGC
This sequence comes from Steroidobacteraceae bacterium, assembly GCA_035318305.1. Classification (GTDB taxonomy): domain Bacteria; phylum Pseudomonadota; class Gammaproteobacteria; order Steroidobacterales; family Steroidobacteraceae; genus Bog-1198. The sequence continues at coordinate 10,408 of DATHFB010000090.1, forward strand.
CGAACGCATCCGCGCGGCGAGCGGCGCGGAACCGGGTTTCATCGGGCCGATAGGCTTCAAGGGCAAGGTCTACGTGGACCATGCCGCGGCTCACTTGGCCGATTTCGTCTGCGGCGCGAACGAAAAGGATATGCACTATCGCGGTGTGAATTGGGGCCGCGACCTCGCCGATCCGCAGTCTGTCGACATCCGCAATGCTCAAGCCGGCGATCCCAGCCCGACCGGACGCGGAACGCTGCAGATCGCCCGCGGCATCGAGGTGGGCCACATATTTCAGCTCGGCCGGCTCTACAGCGCAGCCATGAACGCCAGCGTGCTGGATGAACAGGGCAAGGCCCTGACGATGTTCATGGGCTGCTATGGCATCGGCGTAACGCGGGTGGTCGCTGCGGCCATCGAACAGAATCACGATGCCAACGGGATCATATGGCCGGCGGCGATTGCGCCCTTCCAAGTGATATTGGTGCCCATCAACTATCAAAAGTCGGCGCGGGTTCAGGAGACGGCAGATGCGCTGTACCGGGATTTCAACGCCGCAGGCATCGATGTCTTGCTCGATGATCGCGACGCGCGGCCCGGCGTCAAGTTCGCCGATTCGGAGCTTTTGGGAATTCCTCACCGCATCGTGATCGGAGAACGCACGTTGGCCGCCGGAAATCTCGAGTACCGTCACCGGCGCGAGACCGAATCGACGGAAATCCCGGCCGCCGATCCGGTAGGCTATATCCGACATAAGTTAAATGATTGAGGTTGCCCTATGCGGCATGCTCCGGCGGTGCTGGTCGCGCTGATCGTCCCTTTTGCCCTGCCGGGGGCTGCGCGGGCGGATCAGCAGCGCGATCCGGAATTGAAGGAGCTGCTGCAGAAAATCATCGGCAGCTCGGATTGCTTCACCGATAAGTACGAATCTGAAGTCTGGCACAAGTCCATGGAACCGC
>DATHFB010000091.1:0-5433 GCA_035318305.1 Steroidobacteraceae bacterium
TTCGGCGGCAACGGCCCTCGGCACCTTGGGAACGACGGATCTGCGCCTGGTGGCGCCGCTGGCGTTGCTGCCGGAAGAAAGCGAGTTTCGCGGCGCTCAGCGCTTCACGCGCATCGAGGATGGCATCGCCGGCGCCGACGTGGTGATGATGCTGCGGATTCAAAAAGAACGCATGGCGCAGGCCGCCGCGCTCGATGATGCCGCGTATTTCCGGGATTTCGGGCTGACGCCGCAGCGCTTGAAATTGGCGGCGCCCAGCGTGCTGGTCATGCATCCGGGACCCATGAACCGAGGCGTTGAAATTGCATCCGAGGTGGCCGACGGGCCGCGTTCGGTCATTCGCGAGCAGGTCAATAACGGCGTCGCGGTGAGAATGGCGGTCCTGGCCGCGATTGCCGCCACGCTGACCCGGCATCGTCGGCCGCTATAGACCCAATGCGAGCGCTCTTTGCGATGTCAGGGCAGCCGAACTTCGGCGATGCCTGCCTGCTCCAGCGTGCGGGCGGCGGCGAGGCACAGGTCCTCGCGCCAGGGCGCACCGATGAGCTGCACACCCACGGGCATGGCACGCTCAGCGGGTGACTCGCCTTCGCCGGGCCAGACGGGGACGGTGCATACCGGCAGGCCGATGCATGAAATAGGCTGGGTGAGCACGCCGAGTCCTGCCTTGGTGGGAATGCTGCGACCGTTGATCAGCAGTGATTCCTGGCCCACTCGCGGCGCGACCGCCGGAGCTGCCGCGGCAATCAAGAGATCAAAGCGCTCAAACAAATCCATCGCTTGCGCGTAGGCGTGCCGCCGCACTCGCTGTGCCTGGATCACCCAGGATGCTGGAATCAATCCGCCCGCAACCAAGCGCGCCCGCGAAGAGGGTCCGAAATCCTCGTACTGCTCGATCAAGCGCGGCCGATGCAGCGCGCCGCCCTCCGCGCCCGTAATGATGTAGGCCGCCGCGCGCGCGACCTCCGCGCTCTCGAGGAGCGCCCACTCGGTTGCGCCGAGCGCCGCCGCCGCCAATTGCACGGAACGCCGTGCGGCCGGATCCGCCCACTCATGGAACCAGCCTCCCAAAATGCCGATGCGAATTCCCCGCGGCAGCGAAAGCGACCCGCCGGCCGGCTCGACCGGGCGCTGCGCGCAAGCGGGATCATCAGGATCCGGTCCCTGCATGGCGTCGTACGCAAGCGCCAAGCCGAGGACGCTGTTTGCAAACGGCCCCACGTGATCGAGGCTGTTCACGAAGGGATACGTGCCCCTGCGCGACAATCGTCCATAGGTGGGCTTCAAGCCAAAGACACCGCACAGCGATGCCGGCACGCGAATCGAGCCGCTCGTGTCGGACCCCAGCGTGATCGGCAATATTCCGGCACCGACCGCCGCCGCCGAGCCTCCCGACGAACCGCCGGCGCCGCGCGTGCGATCGTGCGGGTTGCGCGTGGTGCCGTAGTGATGATTTTCAGTGAGGAAGCCGTAAGCCAGTTCTTCCATGTTGAGCGCGCCCACCAGGATCGCGCCCGCGCGGCTCATTCGCGCCACGATGGCGGCATCGGCCGCGGCCGGCGCATTGCCGGCGTTTATCTTCGCGCCGGCGAGCGTCACCATGCCTTCGACATCGAACAGGTTCTTCACGGCATAGGGGACGCCGGCCAGCGGTGGGAGCGGCTTCCCTTGCGCCTGCAGAGCATCGATCGCCGCGGCCTCGCGCTCCGCGCGCTCGAAGGTCTTTGCCGTGAAGCAATTTAAATCGGGATCCTTGGCTTCAATCAGCGCTTTACATTCCGCGAGGACTGCCGCGGCGCGGCGCGTGCCCTTGGCGATCTGCTGCACGATGTCGCCGGCCGATCCCATCACGGGCGAAACACCGGCGCCGGTTCAGAAGCAAAAGGCAGCGGCCAATCGAGGACCGTCCGCGCGATGGCTTCGAGGCGCGCGAATTGCGCGGCGATTTCCGCAATTTCGGCATCTTCAAAGGTGTATCCCTGCAGCGCCAATGCCGCGCGCACGTACGGCTCGAGCGGGTTGTCGTGAGCTTCCGTCATAACTCCATCATGGCATATTGGCCGCTCGTCATGCCTCAAGTCCCGCTTATCCCAGGTTCGTTGCGATGGTTGAACACCTCCCCCACGCTGGCGCCCGACACGCAATGGGAGGCCTTATGACCGCGCAGAATTTGTTCAGAGAAAACCTGGGGACACGCCGCTACGACCTCGATTGGGTCAGGATCGGCGCGTTCATGCTGCTCATCCTGTATCACGTCGGCATGTACTACGTGACCTGGGATTGGCACGTGAAGAGTCCTCATGCCTCGCACGACATCGAGCCCTTGATGATGCTGACGTCGCCGTGGCGGCTATCGCTGCTGTTCTTGGTCTCCGGCGTCGCCACCGGCTACTTGCTGGCGCGCCAAGGCGCGGGACACTTCCTGGGTCAGCGCTCCACTCGGCTGCTCATTCCGCTTGCGTTCGGCATGCTGGCGATCGTACCGCCGCAGTCCTACCTCGAGGTGGTGGAAAGGGCCGGCTACGCCGGCAGCTTCGCCGAGTTCTGGCGCCTCTACATCACCGGCTTTCATGGATTCTGCCGCGGCACTGATTGTCTGATCATGCCCACCTGGAATCACTTGTGGTTCGTCGCCTACCTGTGGGTTTACACGGCGCTGCTCTATGCCGCGGTTCGCCTCGCGCCGCCCGTGATTCCCTGGTTGCGCCGTATTGCCGAGAAACGCTTGTCGGGCTTGGGCGTGCTGCTCTGGCCGATCGCCTATCTTGTCGCAATCCGCTTAAGTTTAGCGCCGCGCTTTCCCGCCACGCATGCCCTGGTCGGTGATTGGTACAACCACGCCATGTACTTCGGCGTGTTCCTGCTCGGCTTTTCGCTGGCCGGCGTGCGCACTGCTTGGGGCGCGCTGGAGCGCACGCGTTGGTTGACGCTGGGACTCGCCGTGGTCGGCTGGGCGTTCCTAGTCGCCTATTTCGGCGCGTACAGCGACGATGCCGCCATTCCGCCCATGGCGCTGCGCTTATTCCAACGGGGTGTTTACGGCGCCGAGCAGTGGCTGGCCATTGCCGCCGTCGTGGGATTTGCGCATCGCCATCTGACTCACGACAGCGCGGCGCGCCGCTATCTGACCACCGCGATATTCCCGGTGTATATACTTCATCAGACGGTCATCGTCGTGGTGGCGCATGCCCTGAAGCCATCGAATTTGTATCCGCCGGTCGAGGGAGTGGTGCTGGTGCTGGTCACAGTGGCAACGTGTTTCCTGGGATATGAGGCGATACGCCGCGTGCGGCTGCTGCGTCCCTTGTTCGGTCTCGAGCGAGGTTCGCGGAGCGCCGTTCCAGAGCGCACGGCGCGCCGCGCTGCGCCGGCGGTCCAACGCCTTGGCGCTGAACTCAGCGTTCCGCAGGACATCAACTGATGCAGGACTTCAACTAATGCGGGACATCGACTAAATGGCCGCGATCCCCGGCGACGGCCCTTTTCGCCCCACTCGTTCCGGGTGGGTGCTGTACGCCATCCTGGCATTGCTGTTCGGCGTGTATCTGGGCATCAATCAGATCGTGGATCTGCGCGGCAGACCGGACATCGCAGCCTGGAAGCCGCTGGTCTGGGAGGTCAGCAGCGTCATCGTCATCTTCGCGCTCGTGCCATTCATCGTGCGCTTCGAACGCCGCTTTCGCTTGGATGCCCATCCGCGATGGCGCGCTTTCGTTCCGCACGCCGCCGCGGCCGTGGTTTTTTCGGCGTTGCACATTGCGGGGATGTTGGCATTGCGTGAAGTGGCTTATGGCATTGCAGGCCAGCACTATGATTACGGCAATCTGCCGGTCCGCGCTTTCTACGAGCTGCAGAAGGACCTCATCACCTACATCATCATCCTGGTGGTGATCTTTGCAAACCGCGAATTCAAAATCAGACGCACCGGCGAGTTGCGCGCAGCGGAACTCGCCGCCGAACTCAGTCAAGCCCGATTGAAACACCTGACCGCGCAGATCGAACCGCATTTCCTCTTCAATGCACTCAATGCCATCTCCAATCGCATGCACGAGGACGTCGATGCTGCGGACCGCATGATCAGTGACTTGGGCGGCCTGCTGCGCGCCGCGTATGATTCGGACAGCCACGTGCTGGTGCCGTTGGGGCGTGAATTGGAGTGGCTGCGAGGCTATGCCTCGATGATGGCCGAGCGCTTTCGCGGACAGTTGTCGTTCGAACTCAAGGCGGCGCCGGGCCTCGAATCGGTGGAGGTTCCGCGCCTCTTGCTGCAACCCCTGGTGGAAAACGCGCTGAAGCACGGTCTTGCGGCGGGCCGGGGCAATTTGTCGGTGGATGTATCCCGGCAGGGGCAAATGCTTCACTACACCATCAGCGACGATGGCGTCGGCGTTGATGACACGACGATCAAGGCCGGAACCGGGCTCTCCAATGTGCGGCGGCGACTGGAGTTGCTGTTTCCCGGGACGCACACCTTCACGTTGGCCGCGCGTGAGCCTACGGGAACCGTGGTGAAATTGAGCTTTCCGGTCGCGAATTGACGCATTCCGTCGTCATCGTTGACGATGAACCGCCGGCGCGCGCCAAGCTGCTGCGCTTTCTCGCGCCTCTGCCGGAATTTCAAGTGGTCGCGCAAGCCGATACGGTTGAAACCGCCGTGGCGGAGATCACCGCCCACCGTCCTGATATCGTCTATCTGGACATTCAGTTGGGCGATCGCAGCGGCTTCGATGTGATCGAGGCTATCCGCGGAGCCGAGTCGCCGCACATCGTGTTCACGACCGCCTATTCCGAATACGCCGTTCGGGCATTCGACGTGCAAGCGCTCGATTACCTGCTCAAGCCCTTCGACCGCGAACGATTTTTACGCAGCGTCGAGCGCGTAAAGGTCGAACTGGCGGATCCCGATCAGGGTGATTTTGAGGAGCGCGTGCGGCGCGTGCTGGCCAACCTGCCGGGGCAGCCGGCGCCCATCAAGCAAATTCTGGTCCGCGATCGCGCCCGCGCCTATTTTATCGCGGTCGATGACATCGACCGGCTCATGGCCGCGGGTAATTACGTCGAGATTCACGTAGGCGGAAAGGTGCACTTGATGCGCGAACCGCTTGCCAAACTGATTGCGCAACTGGACGCCGGCGAGTTCATCCGGGTGCATCGCGCGCACGTCGTGAAGCTGAGCTTCATTGCCGAACTGCAGCCCCTATTTCACGGCGACTATGAATTGATATTGAAAAACGGCGAGCGCCTGCCGCTCAGCCGCCGCTACAAGGCATTGCTCCCGGCCTCAATTCGCGAACGATTGTAAGTGCCGAATACTCTTACCGATTAACATCACGATGCCAATGCCAGCGACGGTGTTGGGCTCGTCCTCCCGCACCGTGACGTTGAGCGGTCCAATGTAAAGGACTAGGCCATGCGCACCGGCCAACCTCACGG
>DATHFB010000092.1:0-3953 GCA_035318305.1 Steroidobacteraceae bacterium
GGGTGGCGATCAGCGACAGCGACAGGAATGTGCTGTTTTTGATCTTGCGCAGCAGGCGCCGATTCATACGACGGCACCCGAGCGGCGCTCGAGCCTGCGCAACATGGCCTGCGCCAACGCGATCACGGTGAACGTGATGAGAAACAGCAACAGCCCGAGCGCAATCAGCGAAGAGGTGTACAGATCCCCCACCGCTTCGGTGAACTCATTGGCAATCGCCGAAGAGATGGTCGTGCCCGGGGCCAGCAGGGAAGAACTGATGCGATGCGCATTGCCGATCACGAAGGTCACCGCCATGGTTTCGCCGAGCGCGCGCCCCAGACCCAACATGACCCCGCCGACGATACCGACCCGTGAATGCGGCACGACCACGTTCCAAATGACTTCCCAAGTCGTCGCGCCGAGTCCGTAGCCGGATTCCTTCAGCATCGCCGGTACCGTGTCGAAGACATCGCGCATGGTGGCGGCAATAAAGGGCAGCACCATGATGGCGAGCACGACCCCGGCCGTGAGGACGCCGATCCCGTAAGGCGGACCCTTGAAGAGGTGGCCGACGGCCGGAATGTCGCCGAGATTGCGGATCAGCCACGGTTGCACGTGCCGCTGCAGCACGGGTGCGAGAACGAATAGGCCCCAGATTCCAAATATGATGCTGGGCACCGCCGCCAATAGCTCTACGGCCACGCCGATCGGCCGTTTCAACAGGGGCGGACACAACTCCGTCAGGAACAAGGCGATGCCGAATCCCGTCGGTACGGCAATCAGCATGGCGATGAGCGAGGTCATCACCGTACCGTAAATCGGCGCCAGCGCGCCGAATTGGTCAGTAACCGGGTTCCAAATCTCGCGGGAGACGAATGAGAATCCGAAGTGCGCCAATGCCGGCCAGGCGCCGCGCAACAGCGAGACGGCTACGCCGCCCAAGATCAACAGCACCAAGACCGCGGCGATGAAGGTGGCCGAGCGGAATATTCTCTCGAAAATCAGCTGCTTTGCGGCGTGTCCCGGATCTATGATCGCCACGATATCAGTTCCGCTCCCGCCATAAGATTGAGCCCGGCAGCACTTGCTGCCGGGCTCAACCGTATCTTAACGACCTAAATCTTGGCTAGCTAATCCGCAAAGACGCGCTTACTGGCCGCTCCACACCGGGCGGCCGCCCGAGGTGATTTGCGAAGTCCAAGTCTTCTTCACCTGGGCGATCAAAGCTGCGGGCAGCGGTACATAGTCAAGCTCGGCCGCCATAGTAGCGCCATCCTTGTAGGCCCACGCAAAGAACTTCAATGCTTCGTTGACCGATGCTGCGTCATCGGGCTGTTTGTACACGAGAATGAAGCTGGCGCCGGTGATCGGCCAGCTCTTCGCACCGGCTTGGTCCGTCAGAATGAGATAGTAGCTGTCCGCTCCCGCCCAATCGGCCGTGGCCGCTGCGGCCTGGAAGGACTCCGTGCTCGGGGCTACTGCATTGCCGGCCTTGTTGGTGAGCGTGGTGTACGACATCTTGTTCTGCTTGGCATATGCATACTCGACATAGCCGATGGCCCCGTCGGTTTGGGTGGTCATGTTCGCCACCCCCTCGTTGCCCTTGGCGCCGATGCCGACGGGCCATTGCACCGAGGTGTTGGCGCCGATGCTGGACTGAAACTTGGGGCTCGACTTGGACAAATAGTCTGAGAACAGAAAATTCGTTCCGGATCCGTCCGAGCGGTACACCGGCGCAATGGCCGTGCTCGGCAGCGTCAACTTCGGATTGAGCTTCTTGATCGCCGGATCGTTCCACTCCTTGATATCGCCCAGGTAGATGCTGGCTACCGTCGCGCCGTCCAAATGCAATTGACCCGGCGACACGCCCTTGACGTTCACGACCGGCACGACGCCACCGATGATCATCGGGAACTGAATCAGGCCCGATGATTTCAGATCGTCGGGCTTCAACGGCATATCCGACGCGCCGAACGTCACGGTCTTTGCCTTGATCTGTTTGATGCCGCCGCCGGACCCAATGGACTGATAGTTGAGACCGACACCGGTCAGTTTTTTGTAGGCATCCGCCCACTTGGCGTAAATCGGATAGGGAAATGTCGCACCGGCGCCCGAGATATCTGCGGCGGAAGCCGCAATGCTCAAAGACGCTGCGACGCAAAGTATCAAGAGGCGTTTATATATTTTCATTGATGGCCGCTCCAGTTGAATCATCCGCCCGGCGTTGTTTGGGCCTTGAGGCTTGGCGGGGATTATCGGCAGGGAATGTGACGGTTTTGTGACAGTCTAATGGAAACAACCACTTAGCCGCTAAAAGCCTTGGGGCCGGAGTTTCACGCGACATCGCCGATCAAAACGATCGGCCTAGGCCTCCAGTCGGACACCTATCGCTAACGGCGTCCCGCCACCTCAATGGTCAGATCGTCGACCACTCGCCGACCGCCCGCGGCCCGGGTAGCGATGCGGATTGCGTCGCGCAGGTCCCAGTCGCTGAAGACAAATCCGCGCAGCACGACAGTCCCGTTCCGGACGGAAACGCTCACATGGGCCCCATAGAAGTAAGGATCCGAGCTCAGCGCGTTGTCGACATTATTCTTTAGTTGTTGATCTGCCGCGCTGGCGCGCTCTTCGTATGCCCCCACCCCGCTGCATGCCATTAGTGCCAGACCGGCGAGACCCATCGCGGAAAGCTGTTTCATCAAAGTTCGATATTTCATGATGTGTCCATGAGCGACCGCTGCTCATTGTAGGCGGGCCCGTGACTGTGCAAATAGTGTCGAAAGTCACTATTCGAAAGTGACCAAAGTCACTTCCCAGCGGAACTGGTCCCAGCGCAGCATCGCGAAATGATTTGCATCACGATTGCTGAATGACGACGGTTGCTGACGTCCAGCACGCGGCGATTCGCGTGGTCATCGCGGAAGATCAGGCCCTGGTCCGCAGGGGGACGGCGCTGTTGTTGTCCATGGCCCCCGACATGGAGTGCGTTGGTCAAGCGAGCAATGGCGACGAAGCGGTCAAGCTGGCCCTCATTCTGCGCCCCGACGTTGTGCTCATGGACCTTCACATGCCGGTCAAGGGGGGAGTGGCCGCCACACGCGAAATTACGTCGGCGCTGCCGAATACACAGGTATTGGTGCTCACGACCTTGGATGACGATGAAACTGTTTTCGAAGCGGTTCGAGCGGGCGCCCAAGCCTATCTTTTAAAAGACGCCAGCGAGGATGAATTGCTGGAAACCATTCGCGCACTGCGCCGCGGCGAATCACGGCTCACGCCGCAGATTGCCAGAAAAGTGATGGATCAATTCAGGCATCTTGCGCTTGCCCGCCATTCCCTCGGTTCAACGCTCGATCAACCGGCGCCGCCTGCCCGCGCCGATGCGGCCATTGGCGACGGCTTCTCAACGGAGGAACTCACCGATAAGGAGGAGCGGGTTCTGCGACTGATCACGGATGGTTCCAGCAATCGACAAATCGCTCAGGCAATGGCTCTAGCCGAGGGGACCGTCAAGAACTATGTCAGCCGCATCATGAGCAAGCTGCACGCCAATACCAGAACGGAGCTTGCCGTTCGCATGCACGGCAGCGCTTCTCTACGCTGACCTATATGATCATTCAGAGCGCGCTATGTCCGTCGTCGAAATTGCGCTAAAGCGTCCCTACACCGTGGTCGCCACGCTGATTCTCATCACCTTGATGGGTATCGGAGCCGCACTGCGAATGCCCATCGATATTTTCCCGGAAATCGACATCCCGGTGGTGGCGGTCGTCTGGACCTACAACGGGATGAGCGCCAGTGACATCCAGAACCGCATTTTGACGCTGCACCAACGGCAGCTCGCCTCGCTCGTGGACGACATCTCACGCATCGAGGCCATCAGTTATGAAGGCGTCGGGGTGGAGAAGATCTATCTTCACGAAGGCGCTGACGTGACGCGCGCGGTATCGCAGCTGGTCAGCAGCGCGCTG
>DATHFB010000093.1:0-2057 GCA_035318305.1 Steroidobacteraceae bacterium
CGCACTGACGAGAATGCGGCGCGAATTGGGATTGCTTTTGAGCTGTTCGAGCACCTGCGACAGCTGGTCGATTTGCCGCCCGTCCTGCGTGGGCCAGCTACGCCATTACTTGCCGTAAACAGGACCTAGTTCCCCATTCGCATCCGCCCACTCATCCCAAATACTGACCCCATGCTCGTGCAGATATTTGACGTTGGTATCGCCGCGCAAAAACCACAGGAGTTCGTAAATGATGGAGCGCAGGTGCAGCTTCTTGGTGGTCACCAGCGGAAAGCCGGCGTTCAGATCGAAGCGCATCTGGTAGCCGAAGACGCTCACCGTGCCCGTGCCGGTGCGATCGTCCTTCGCAGCGCCGTGCTCACGGATGTGCCGCAGAAAATCGAGGTACTGCCGCATTACGCCTTCACTGCGCCCAAGTTGCCGGTGGCTACGTTGCGCCGATAGGCGTAAATCATGATGCCGGCGCCGATCAAAATCATGGGCGTCGTCAGCAGCATTCCCATGGTCAGCCAGTTGCCGACCAGATAACCGATGTTCGCATCCGGCAGACGAACCCATTCCACCACGAAGCGGCCGCAGCCGTACAGCAGCAGAAACAATCCCGTCGGCGCCAATCGCGGACGCGGCTTGCGGGTGAACCACAACAGAATGAGAAACAACACCAGGCCCTCGAGTGTGGCCTCATAGAGCTGCGAGGGATGCCGGGAGACCAACACGCCCTGGGCATCCGGCACGCCGAACCCCCAGGGCAAATCCGTCGGCTTGCCCCAAAGTTCGCCGTTGATGAAGTTTCCGAGGCGGCCGAAAAATAGACCGATGCCCGGCAACGGCGCAACGAAATCCAGCACATCCGCGGTATTCTTGTGCTTCACTCGGGCGAACACGATGACGGCGACCAGCACGCCCATCATGCCGCCGTGAAACGACATGCCGCCGTCCCAGATGTGAAAGATATTCAGCCAGCTTTCGGCAATCACATCGTGCCCGTAAAAAATGCACCAGCCCAAGCGGCCGCCGAGGATGACCCCGATGGCGCAGTAGAAAATGAGGTCGTCGATTTCGAGCGGGATCCACGTCGAACCGGGGCGCCGAGCGCGGTGCCGCGCCAGCCACCAGGCTCCGACGAAGCCGATCAGGTACATGATCCCGTACCAGTGCACGCGCAAGGGACCAAGGGACACGGCGATGGGATTGATGTGCGGATACGTCAGCATGGTTCCTACTTTAAACTTTCATTGACCCGACAGAAATAGGCCTTGAGATAGCGGGTCTCGGGAATCGCGGGGTGCACCGGATGATCCGGCGCCTGGCCGCCCATTTCAAGAATTTGCAGGTGCTTCTCAGCGCCCCGCGCCGCTTTGGCAATGGCGTCCTGCAATTCTTCGGCGCTCACGTGAAAAGAGCAGGAGCACGACACCAGAATGCCGTCGTCCGCGATCACTTGCAGGGCGAGCTGGTTGAGGCGCTTGTATGCCGCGAGCGCTTTGGGCAGATCTTTCTTGCGCTTGGCGAACGCCGGCGGATCGATGACGACGATATCGAATCGCACGCCCTGCTTGGCGAAATCTTCGAGAGCATCGAACGCATCGCCCTTGCGGATCTCGATCTTGAGGCCGTTGCGCTCGGCATTCGCCGCAGCCAATTCAAGCGCGGCCGTGGAGCTGTCGACGCAGGTCACCTCGCGTGCGCCATGGTGCGCCGCGCGCACGCCCCAGGCGCCGACATAGCTGAATACGTCCAGAACGCGGGCACCCTTGCGCACGTATTTCGACAGGGCGCGCCGGTTCGCGGCTTGATCGAAAAACCAGCCGGTTTTTTGGCCTTCTGCCAGCGGCGCTTGGAATTCAAGCTCATCCTCGATCACGAGCGCAGGCTTGTCGAAATTGCCCTTGGCGGTTTCGACATAGCTGGGCAGACCTTCCATCTCCCGCGCCGAACTATCGTTCTTGAAGAGCACGGCCTCGCATCGCAGAACCTGGCTCAAGGCTTCTTGAATCTTTGGCTTGAGCTGTTCCATGCCTGCGGTGCCGATTTGCACCACGCAGGCCGGGCCGTAG
>DATHFB010000094.1:0-10874 GCA_035318305.1 Steroidobacteraceae bacterium
GGCTTGACGTCGACGTCCGCGAGGGACTGCGCCGGATCGCGCTTGACTTCCGCGATGGTGCCGACAGGGTAGCCGGCCGGGAATCCGCCGCCGAGTCCCGACGTGACCAGCAAGTCGCCGGCGATCACATCGGCGCTGGTGGGCAGGTACGGCAACTTCAGGCGGTTGGTCTCGCCCGTGCCCACGGCAATGGTGCGCAAGCCGTTGCGGTTGATTTGCACCGGGATGGCGTGAGCTGCGTCACTGACCAAAATGACTTCGCTCGTCAGCTGCCCGACGCGCGCGACCTGGCCGAACACGCCGCCCGAATCGAGCACCGCTTGGCCGACGTAAATGCCGTCGCTTGCGCCCTTGTCCACCAGCACGCGCTCGCGGAAGGCATCGAGATCCACATTCATGATATCGCCGATCAGGAAACGGTCGGTCACGCTCGCCGTGTTGTCGCGCAAAGCGCGCAGCCGTTGGGTCTCGGCCTCCAACGCTTCGTAGCGCTGCAGCCGGAACTGCGCCACGCGCAGCTCTGCCTCGAGCTTGGCCTTATCGGCGCGCAGCACATCGCGCGTGGTGACGCTGTCGCGAAACCAATGCCACCCTTGGAAGGGACTGGCGACGGCAACTTCCACGGGATACGCGGCGACTGAGAGCAGGCGGCGGATCTTGCCCAAGTGATCGTAGCGCTTGTCGACGATGATCAGGGCCAAGGCCAGCAGCGAGTACAGCACGCAGCGGAACAGAAGTCCCGTGGTTCGACCCGAGGTGTCGGTGCTACGAAAGGCGACCATCGGCGGAAGACTCTGTGGGCGGGCGCCAGGTCGCTTGCATTACTCCAGTCCGAAGATGCCGGGTCCGTGTTCCTCGGTGAGTTCGAGGATTCGTCCGCCGCCGCGCGCCACGCAGGTCAGGGGATCGTCCGCGATCACCACCGGCAAACCGGTTTCTTCCATGAGCAACTTGTCGACGTCGCGCAGCAGCGCGCCGCCGCCGGTGAGGACAATGCCGCGCTCGGCGACATCGGCGCCCAGTTCCGGCGGTGTTTGTTCCAGCGCCTGCTTGACCGCGCCGACGATGCCTTGCAGCGGCTCTTGCAGCGCCTCCAATATTTCGTTGGAGTTCAAGGTGAAGCTGCGCGGCACGCCTTCGGACAGATTGCGGCCCTTGACGGAAATCTCGCGCACCGTTTGGCCGGGATACGCCGACCCGATCTCGAGCTTGATGCGCTCGGCCGTGGCTTCGCCGATCAGGATGCCGTAATTGCGGCGCACGTAGTTGGTAATGGCTTCGTCGAACTTATCGCCGCCGATGCGCACGCTGGCGGCATACACGATGCCGTTCAAGGAGATGACCGCGACCTCCGAGGTGCCGCCGCCGATATCGAGCACCATGGAACCGCGCGCCTCTTGCACGGGCAGGCCGGCGCCTACCGCCGCGGCCATGGGTTCCGGAACGATGTCGACGCTGCGCGCCCCGGCGCCCTCGGCTGATTCCTTGATGGCGCGCCGCTCAACCTGGGTCGAACCGAAGGGGACGCAGACCAGCACCCGGGGACTGGGGCTCAGGAACCGGTTGCCGTGTACCTTTTTGATGAAGTACTGCAGCATTTTCTCGGTGTAGGTGAAATCTGCGATCACCCCGTCCTTCATGGGCCGTACGGCCGTGATATGGCCGGGGGTACGGCCCAACATGTTCTTGGCTTCGACCCCGACGGCGACGATGATCTTGCCGCCGCGCGTGGGTTCGTCCTGCACGGCGACCACGGAGGGTTCGTTCAAAACGATGCCGCGCTCGCGCACGTAAATGAGGGTATTGGCGGTACCAAGATCGATTGAGAGGTCATTGGAGAAATAACCTCTAAGGCGTTTGAACATGGGGTATTTTTCGCGACTAAATGGGGTTAAAAAAAGATCGGCTAATGTAACAACCGACACGACATATCACAAGGCAACGTGTATCATCCCCCAGGCTTAATTTGCGTGAGTTGCTGCGCATTTTGAGCACCAACCCTATGAGCCTAACCCGTCAAGACGTGGAAAAAATTGCACACCTTGCGCGGCTGTCCATCACCGAGCAAGAGATGCCGGTGTACGTGACCAGCCTCTCGAGCATCGTCGACTTCGTCGATGAATTGTCGCGGACCGACACCAGCGGCGTGCAACCCATGGCGCATCCGCTCGATGGCCAGCGCCAGCGCCTGCGAGCCGATGAGGTGACGGAGAGCGACCACCATGAAAAGTACCAAGGGAATGCGCCTGCGGTGGCCGCAGGGCTGTATGTCGTACCGCGGGTGATCGAGTAGACCGGTGCTATTCTTGAGCGATGCATAACCTTTTCATCGGCGAACTCGCCGAGCGCCTTGGCAAGCGGCAGATTTCCAGTGTGGAGCTCACCCGGCATTTTCTGAGCCGGATCGAGCGATTGAACCCTGCGCTCAACGCATTCATCACCCTCACCGCCGAGCGCGCGCTTCAAGATGCGGCTGCGGCCGACGCCCGTCTGGCCGCCGGCGAGAAGGGTCCCCTGCTCGGCATCCCCCTCATTCATAAAGACATTTTCTGCACCGACGGGGTGAAAACCAGCTGCGGCTCGCGCATGCTGGACAACTTTGTCGCGCCTTACGATGCCACCGTGGTCGCACGCCTCAAAGGCGCAGGCACGGTAATGCTGGGCAAGTCCAATATGGACGAGTTCGCCATGGGCTCCTCCAACGAAACCAGCTACTACGGACCGGTCAAGAATCCCTGGGATATCAGCAAGGTACCGGGTGGTTCGTCCGGCGGTTCGGCGGCTGCCACGGCGGCACGCCTGACCCCGATCGCCACGGGCACGGATACCGGCGGCTCGATTCGCCAGCCGGCGGCGTTGACCGGCGTGACCGGCCTCAAGCCGACCTACGGACGCGTGTCACGCTACGGCATGATTGCCTTCGCCTCCAGCCTGGATCAGGCCGGCGTGTTCGCGCGCAGCGCGGGCGATGCAGCCGCGGTGCTGCAGGCGATGGCGGGTTTCGACCCGCGCGATTCGACCAGCGTCGATGTCCCGGTGCCCGACTATGCGAAGGCCTTGGGTGCGCCGCTCAAAGGCTTGAAAATCGGCCTCTTGAGGGAATTTTTCGACGGACTCGAACCGCGCAACGCCGCTCTCATCGAAGAGGCCCTGAACATTTACACCGGTTTGGGCGCGGAAACACGCGAGGTCAGCCTGCCGCACCTGCCACTGTCCGTGCCCACCTACTACGTGGTCGCGCCGGCCGAGTGCTCCTCCAATCTGTCGCGCTTCGACGGCGTGCGCTTCGGTTATCGCTGCGAGGATCCGAAGGATCTATTGGATCTGTACAAGCGCTCGCGAGGCGAGGGCTTCGGCGCCGAGGTCAAGCGGCGCATCATGACCGGCACCTATGTGCTGTCCGCCGGATATTTCGATGCCTACTATTTAAAGGCGCAAAAGGCGCGGCGCATGATCACGGATGATTTCCGCACGGCCTTCGAGAAGGTGGATCTGGTCATCGGCCCGACGACGCCGACCCCGGCCTTCGACATCGGCGCCAAGATGAATGACCCGGTACTCATGTATCTCAATGACATCTACACCATCGGCGCGAATCTCGCGGGGCTCCCCGGGGTCTCGGTGCCGTGTGGGTTCGTCGATGGCTTGCCCATGGGCTTGCAGCTCATCGGACCGCACTTTGCCGAAGCGAAGCTGTTGAATGCGGCGCATCAGTACCAGCAGGCCACGGATTGGCACAAACACGCGCCGCGCGGGTACGAGTGATGAGCAACTGGGAAGTTGTCATCGGGCTGGAAATCCACGCGCAGCTCGCCACGAAATCCAAGATCTTTTCCGGATCGCCGACGGCGTATGGGGCGCCGCCCAACACGCAGGCCAACCTGGTCGATCTGGCGTACCCCGGCGTGCTGCCGGTGTTGAACGCGCGCGCCGTGCAAATGGCGGTTAAATTCGGGCTGGCGGTCAATGCCGCGGTGGCGCGCCGCTCGGTGTTTGCGCGCAAGAATTACTTTTACCCTGATCTGCCGAAGGGCTATCAGATCAGCCAGTACGAACTGCCGGTGGTCGCGCGCGGCTCGCTGAACGTCATGCTGGACGACGGCTCGGTCAAAACCATCGGCATCACGCGCGCGCATCTGGAAGAGGATGCCGGCAAATCGCTGCACGAAGGCTTGGCCAATGCCACGGGCATCGATTTGAACCGCGCGGGTACGCCGCTCCTGGAAATAGTCTCCGAACCCGATATGCGTTCCGCCAAGGAAGCGGTCGCGTACATGAAGAAGATCCACACGCTGGTGCGGTATCTGGAGATTTGCGACGGCAATATGCAGGAAGGATCATTCCGCTGCGATGCCAACGTGTCGGTGCGGCCCAAGGGTCAGGAAAAATTCGGCACGCGCGCCGAAATCAAGAATTTGAATTCCTTTCGATTTGTCGAAAAGGCCATCCAATACGAAGTCGCGCGGCAGGTCGAGCTCATCGAGAGCGGCGGCAAAGTGGTGCAGGAGACGCGCCTGTACGATTCCGACAAGGATGAGACGCGATCGATGCGCTCCAAGGAAGAAGCCAACGATTATCGGTATTTTCCGGATCCCGACCTGTTGCCGGTTGTAGTCGATGAGATGTTCATTGAAGCGGTTCGGGCCACATTGCCGGAGCTGCCGGATCAAAAGGCCGCGCGTTTCGCCAAGGACTTCGCACTGTCGGCCTACGATGCCGGGGTGCTCTCCGCCAGCCGCGAACTCGGCGCTTATTTCGAAGCGGTGATAGCCGGTCTCGGCGCGAGCCACGCGAAGCTCGCGGCAAATTGGATCATGGGTGAATTGTCGAGTGCCCTGAATCGCGACAATGTCGATATCGAGAATTCGAAAGTCAATCCTCGACAGCTGACCGGTTTGCTGAACCGCATCGTCGATGAGACGATTTCCGGCAAGATCGCCAAAGAAGTTTTCGAGGCCATGTGGTCCGGGGGCAAAGCAGCGGACGCCATCATCGAGGCGAAGGGCTTGCGTCAAATCACCGACTCGAGCGCCATCGAGGGCGTGATCGATGCGGTCATCGCCGCGAATCCGAAACAACTGGCCGACTACCGGTCGGGCAAGGACAAGCTGTTCGGATTTTTCGTCGGCCAGGTCATGAAGGCCACCGGCGGCAAGGCGAATCCCGCACAGCTCAATGAGCTGTTGAAAACCAAGCTGGGCGGCGGCGGAAATGCATGACCGCGATACCTTGCATCGCTTCCTGTTCGAGCGGTACCCGATTCGCGGCCATCTGGTTCACTTGGATGCCGCCTGGCGCGCGCTGATCGAACATCGCCATTACCCGGACGCGATTCGCGAAACTCTGGGAGAAGCGGTGGTCGCCTCGCTGTTGTTGGCGGCGACCATCAAGTTTGAAGGCGTTCTATCGTTGCAGTTGCAGGGTGGCGGACCGGTGCATCTGTTGCTGGCGCAATGCACCAGCGGCTTGGGCGTCAGAGGTCTGGCGCGCTATCGAGATCTAGGCTCGAGCAGTACGTCGAAGATCGGCGATCTGGTGGGCGAGGGCAATCTCACCGTCACCTTGGAAACCGACGAGGGCGCGCAGCGCTACCAGGGCATCGTGCCCATCGAGGGCGAACGCCTGGCCGACTCGCTGCAGGCGTATTTCCAGAATTCCGAGCAATTGCCGACGCGGCTCTGGCTGCATGCGGACGCACAAGGCGCCTCGGGGATGTTGCTGCAGAAACTGCCCGGCTCAGGTTCGGTGCCCGCCGCGGGCGCGGCGGCCGATGCGGCCGCGATCGAGGATGCGTGGCGCCGCGTGCAACTCATCGGCGACACCCTGACGCCCGAGGAACTGCGCACGCTGGCGGATGCGGAGATTTTGCACCGGCTGTTCAACGAGGACGATCTGCGATTGTTTGAGCCCTCGCCCGTATATTTTCGCTGCCGCTGCTCCCGCGAACGGGTCGCCGGCATGCTGCAGGGTCTTGGCGAAGCGGAAACACGCTCCGTGATCGTCGAACGCGGCAAGGTGGAAGTCCATTGCGATTTCTGCAATCGTGCCTACGTGTTCGACGCGGTGGATGTCGCTCAGCTGTTCAAGGCCGCGGTGGCGGCCGACAGTGGCAGTTCTGTTCACTAGCGTTACGGCGACGCCCTGGCGTTAGGGCGACGCCCTGGCGTTAGGGCGACGGCCAAGGTTACGGCTACGCGCTTCCAACTCCTGCTGATACGCACTGTCTTGGCCGGCGGCACCTCGGCGAGTGTCGCGTTGATTGTCGTCGCATTGATTAGCGTCGCGTTGATTGGCGGCGCAAAGGCCGAAGGCAGCGACCCGGCCGCGGGTGCGCCGTTCTACGCCAATACCTTCGAGAAAGTGCCTGCCGCCGCGGCGCTCACCGCCTTGGGCCGCGAACTGTTTTCGGACCCGGCGTTGTCCGCCTCGGGAAAAATGGCCTGCGCGAACTGCCACGATCCGAAGCATGCGTTTGGACCGCCGAACGACCTGCCGGTGCAGCGCGGCGGCGTTGATGGACGCAGTTTCGGCGTGCGCGCGGTACCCTCGCTCAAGTACACGCAAAATGTTCCGCCCTTCACGGAACACTTCATCGGCGATGAGGGGGATGACAGCGTCGATCAGGGGCCGGCGGGAGGGCGGACCTGGGATGGGCGCGCGCAATCGTTTCATGATCAGGCACGCCTGCCGCTCTTCTCACCGTTCGAAATGGCGAATTCGAGTGCGGATGCCGTGGTCGCGAGGGTGCGGCCACGCTACGCTGGGCAATTCCGCGCGGCGTTCGGCAAGAAAATCTTTGACGAATCGGCGTTGGCGTTCAAAGGCATCTTGATGGCGTTGGAGGCCTACCAGCAAAGTCCCGCCGAGTTTTATCCTTACAGCAGCAAGTACGATGCATGGCTGCGCCATGAGACAGCATTGAGTCCGCAGGAATTGCGTGGGCTCGCCGCGTTCAATGACCCGGGCAAGGGAAATTGCGCACGCTGCCATCCGAGCACCTTGAGGAAAGGTGCGTTTCCGCAATTTACCGATTTTGGCTTTGCCGCCGTCGGCGCGCCGCGCAACGCTGCGATTCCCGCCAATGCGGATCCGCAGTACCACGACCTGGGGCTGTGCGGACCGCTGCGCATGGATTTGAAGGATCGGCGCGAGTACTGCGGCCTGTTTCGCACGCCAAGCTTGCGCAACGTGGCGATGCGGCCGGTGTTCTTTCATAACGGCGTGCTGCATTCCTTGAGCGAAGCGGTGCGGTTCTATGCCGAGCGGGATACCCAGCCGCAAAAGTGGTACTCGCGCGCCGGCGATGGCAGCACCTTCAAATTCGACGACTTGCCGCCGGCGTATGCTGCAAATCTGGATGCGCAGGCGCCGTTTGATCGGCATCCTGGCGAGCCGCCCGCGATGAGCGAGGACGACGTTCAGGATATCGTCGTGTTTTTGCAGACCCTGAGCGATGGTTATCGATAGCGGTTTTATAAAATCGATGATCTGCCGTAGCGGGTGGGAGCGAGCGGCGTGTCGCCGCTTGCTACAGCGCTGAGACGCCCGCGAGCTCGGTCAAACTTTGCGCGCGCGTCAAGGCGATGAACTCTCTTATATAGGCAGCTTCCGCGCCGGCCCGGGTGGTCGCGGCATAGAGTTCGCAGCGAAGACCCGACGGTCCGATGGGCCGGGAGACCACATAGCCGCGCTCGATGTAATTGCCCACGGTCCAGGAAGGCAGCGCCGCAATGCCACGACCGCTCGCGACCAGCTGCAGAATCGCCACGGTCAATTCGGCGGTGCGCCTCTTGGGGTTGATGTTGGCCGGCATGAGACAGTGCTTCATGACATCCAACATTTCGTCGGGAACTGGATAGGTGATCAGAGTTTCGGCGGCGAAATCAGCCGCTTCCAGCCAGGATTTGGCGGCCAGCCGATGCCGCGGGCTCATCAGCGCCACGCTTTCATAGCGAAACAGGGGACTGAAGGTGATCGTGGGGTTATCTGGCGGCCGGTCGTGGATGATGGCCAACTCAGCCTCGCCTTGATCCAGCAGCGGCAGGGGGTCCACGACGAAGCCCGAAATGATGTCCAGCTCGACTTCGGGCCATAGCGTGCGGTAGGCATCCATGGCGGGCATCAGCCAGTCAAAACAATTGTGGCATTGGACGGCGACGCGCAGGGGTCCGGCATGGCCTTGGGCCAGGCGCGCTACATCCCGGCCGGCCTCGGCCATTTGGGGCAAAACCACGCGCGCCAGGGCGAGCAATCGCTGGCCGATGGCGGTGAAGCGCAGCGGCCGGACGTTTTTTTCGACCAGCGCAGCCCCATAGTGGCTTTCCAGCGCTTTGAGCTGGTGCGACAGAGCCGATTGAGTCAGAAATAGGCGAGCCGCGGCTTTGGACAGGCTGCCGCACTCGGCCAGGGCCAATAAAGTCTCCAAGTGCCGGACTTCCAGGGCGGTGGACGACATGAGCCTAATTCATTCCCTCTATTAGAATAATGAGATTGAATCAAATCCTAGGCTCTAGCATGATCTAAGTCGAGGTAGTTCGTTCATGTCAGATCCGATGGTGTCCTTCGAGTTTTTCCCGCCGGGCGATGAGGCGATGGCGCAGCAGCTTTGGCAATCCGTTCAGCGACTTGCGCCGCTGCGCCCCAGTTTTGTCTCGGTAACCTACGGAGCGGATGGATCCACCCGTGAACGCACCCACCAGTTTGTGCAGCGGGTGCTGAGTGACACCGATCTTTGCGTCGCACCGCATTTGACCTGCGTGGGGGCCTCGCGCGCCGAGGTGCTGCAGATCGCTGAAGGGTACTGGCAATTAGGTGTGCGGCATCTGGTCGCGCTGCGCGGCGATGCGCCCGCCGCCAATCTCTCGGGCGACGGCCGCTACCAGCCTCACCCGGAAGGGTTTGCCTACGCGTCGGATCTGGTGGGGGGCCTGCGCCAAGCCGGGAATTTTGAAGTGTCGGTAGCGGCGTACCCTGAAGGTCATCCCGAGTCCGGCGGCGTCGACGCGGATTTGGAAAACTTGAAACGCAAGGTGGATGCCGGCGCCGGCCGCGCGATCACCCAGTTTTTCTTTGAAACGGATTTATTTCTGCGGTATCGAGACCGCTGCGAAGCGGCCGGCATAAAGGCCAGCATCGTACCCGGCATTTTGCCCATCACGCGTTTCCCGCAATTGTTGCGCTTCGCCTCGCGTTGCGGCGCCACGGTTCCGGACTGGCTGTGCGCCCGCTTTGACGGACTCGATGATGATCCGGAAACGCGGCGCATGATTGCGGCGCACGTGGCCATCGAGCAGGTGCAGCGCTTGCGGCAGCACGGCGTCGAGGAGTTTCACTTCTACACCTTGAATCGCGCCGAACTGGCCTATGCGATTTGCCACGCCTTGGGGTTGAGACCGCGTTTGAACGAGGCGCGGGTGGCTTGATGCTGACTTCGCCGGGAGGCTCTTTGAGCGATGCATTCGCGGCGCTGCTGAAGCAGCGCCTGGTGGTATTCGACGGCGCCATGGGCACCATGATCCAGCGCCATCGCTTCAATGAGGAGCAATTCCGCGGCGAGCGCTTCAAAGAATGGCGCAGCGACCTTCGCGGCAACAATGACCTGCTGGTGCTCACGCAGCCGCAAGTCATTGCGGACATTCATCGCGCCTACCTTGAGGCCGGCGCGGACGTCATTTCCACCAATACTTTCAATTCCACCGCCGTGTCGCAGGCCGATTACGGCATGCAATCCCTGGTGGGGGAACTGAACTTGGAGGCTGCGCGCTTGGCGCGCCAGGTCGCGGATGACGTCAGCGCGAAAACCGGCGCGCAGCGTTTCGTCGCCGGTGCGTTGGGACCCACCAATCGAACGGCTTCGCTGTCGCCGGATGTGAACGATCCCGGATTTCGCAACATCAGCTTCGATGAACTGGTGGCGGCGTATTCCGATGTCACGCGCGCCTTGATGGCGGGCGGCGTCGACATGATTTTGATCGAGACGGTGTTCGACACGCTAAATGCCAAAGCCGCGCTGTTTGCAGTGCGCCGGGTGTTCGATGAAGCAGGGACGGAGCTGCCCATCATCGTCTCGGGCACGATCACCGATGCCTCGGGCCGCACTTTGTCGGGCCAGACCACCGAAGCGTTTTGGAATTCCATTCGCCACGCGAAACCGATGGTTGTGGGGTTGAACTGCGCGCTGGGCGGCAAGCAGCTGCGGCCCTATATCGAAGAGCTGTCGCGCATTGCCGATGCCTATGTCTGCGCCTACCCCAATGCCGGGCTGCCCAATGCCTTCGGCGAGTACGACGAAACGGCCAATGAGACCGCCGAGATTTTGCGGGACTTCGCCGCCAGCGGATTCGTGAACATGGTGGGCGGCTGCTGCGGCACGACGCCGGAGCACATTCGCGCCATCGTGCGCGCCGTCGCGGGGATTACGCCGCGCGACGTGCCGAACGTCGAGTCGGCCTGCCGCTTGAGCGGCTTGGAGCCCCTGACCATCGACGCCAACAGCCTGTTCGTCAATGTGGGCGAGCGCACCAACGTGACGGGGTCGGCCAAGTTTCGCAAGCTCATCGAGGCCAACGACTATGCCGCCGCGGTCGACGTGGCGCGCCAGCAAGTGGCGAACGGCGCGCAGATGATCGATGTGAACATGGACGAGGGCATGCTCGACTCGCAGGCCGCGATGGTGAAGTTCTTGAGCCTGATCGCCGGTGAGCCGGACATCGCCCGCGTGCCCGTCATGATCGACTCGTCAAAATGGTCGGTCATCGAAGTGGGACTGAAGTGCGTGCAAGGCAAGGGTATCGTCAACTCCATCAGTTTGAAGGAAGGCGAAGAGGCTTTTCTCGTGCATGCCCGGCTGTGCCAGCGATATGGTGCTGCCGTGG
>DATHFB010000095.1:0-2170 GCA_035318305.1 Steroidobacteraceae bacterium
CTAGTGAACGAGAATCGCGGACTTACGGGAAAGATTGCCATTGTCTTTGGCGGCTCGCGAGGCATTGGCGCAGCAGCAGCGAGACGTCTGGCAGAAGACGGCGCCGATGTAGCGGTGACCTACGTGTCTGCGCCGGAGCGAGCCGCCGACACGGTTGCAGCGATCGAGGCTGCCGGGCGGACAGGCCTTGCAATCAAGGCCGATAGCGCGGATCCGGCTGCCATCGAAGAAGCCGTTGCGCAGACCGTGGATCATTTCGGGAAACTGGATATTGCGGTTGTCAACGCCGGCATCTTGCTGCTTGGTGACGTCGCGACCGTGAACGTAAAAGATCTCGACCGCATGCTCGACATCAATGTGCGTGGGGTCTTTCTCGCCATCCAGGCCGCGGCGGCGCGTCTCACTGACGGCGGTCGGATCATTACAATCGGCAGCAACACAGCCGTGAGAAGCGGACATCCGGGCTCGAGCGTTTACTCAATGACGAAGGCTGCAGTTGCCGTCATGGTGAAAGGTATTGCCATTGACCTGGCCGGCCGTGGCATTACAGTCAACAACATTCAACCCGGGCCAACTGTAACGGACATGACGGTCGCTCATATCGAGGCGATCAAGCCCCTCATTCCGCTCAAGCGCGCCGCAGATCCGGGCGAGATTGCCGGTCTGGTCGCGTATCTCGCCCGCAAGGAGTCAGGCTATATGACCGGCTCGAGTCTCACCATCGACGGTGGTATGGCGCTATGACCCTTATTCGACAGTAAGACTCTTCGCCAAATTCCGCGGCTGATCGACGTCGGTGCCTTTGAGCACGGCGACATGATAGGCCAGCAGTTGCATCGGAATGGCGAACACCACGGGCGCCTGCAGGGGTGTTGCGTGCGCGGGCATTTTGATGACGGTGATGCCGTCGCCGCTCTCCATTCCCGCCTTGGGATCTGCGAATACGTACAACTTTCCGCCGCGAGCGCGCACTTCGTGGAGATTGGATTTGAGCTTTTCCAGAAGATCGTTGCTCGGAGCAACGGCAATCACGGGCATGTCCTCATCGACCAGGGCCAGGGGTCCATGCTTGAGTTCCGCGGCGGGGTAGCCTTCGGCGTGAATATAAGAAATCTCTTTGAGCTTCAGCGCACCCTCCATGGCAATGGCCTGCAAGGGACCGCGGCCGAGAAACAAGGCATGGTGTTTTTCGACGAAGACTTCCGCAAGGGCCAAGATGGTTGCATCGAGTTTGAGCGTCTTTTCAACCAGGCCGGGCAGTTGCATCAACTGGGAGACCAACGTCTTCTCATCCGCCGCGGCCGGTCCATTTTTGGCCAGCGCAATCGTGAGCATCGTGAGTGCGGTCAACTGAGTGGTGAAGGCCTTGGTGGAGGCCACACCAATCTCAGGGCCCGCGCGTGTAAGCAGCACCAAATTCGAATCTCGGACCATCGAACTTTCGGCGACGTTGCAAATGGTAAGCGTCGCCAGGTACTGCGCCCGCTTGGCATTACGCAGCGCCGCCAAGGTATCGGCGGTTTCGCCTGACTGCGAAATCGTCACGAACAAGGTGTCCGGAGTGATCACCGGATCCCGGTATCGGTATTCGCTGGCAATCTCGACGCGGGCCGGTATCCGGCAGATCTGCTCGATCATATAGCTGGCGACGATGCCGGCGTGGAAACTCGTGCCGCAGGCGGCAATGTGGACGGCTTTGACGCGCTTGAAAATTTCGGCGGCGCCGGGTCCGAAGGCGGCATCCAGTAATTTTCCTCCGGCGACGCGCTCCTCCAGCGTTTGCGCAATGGCTCGCGGCTGCTCGTGAATTTCCTTGAGCATGAAGTGCCGGTACTGCCCGCGCTCGACGGCATCTGCCGCCAGGTCGCTTTCGCGAATCGCGCGAACCGCAGGCTTGCCGGCGCCGTCGATTATCTTGACCGAGCGGCGGCGAACTTCGGCCACGTCGCCTTCTTCGAGAAACATGAAGCGGCGCGTGACGGGGAGCAGCGCGGCAACGTCGGAGGCCGCGAAATTCTCATCGATCCCTAACCCGATGACCGCCGGACAGCCTTCGCGCGCCATCACGATGCATTCAGGATCCGTCTCGCTCAAGACGGCGAGCGCGTAGGCACCCTGCAGCTCGGCCACGGTCTTGCGCACCGCGGTCAATAAATCGGGGGATGCGGCC
>DATHFB010000096.1:0-6610 GCA_035318305.1 Steroidobacteraceae bacterium
ACAATTTGCCCCATTTGACCAGGCGCTCATCGCTCGAGGGAAGAATTGGTTCGAGTAGGGACATCGGCCTTTGAAAAAATAAAAAACGCCCGCCGCGAACTTGAGTCGCGGTGGGTCCTGAAGAAATCAATCTCTAATTGATGTTACGCGAACCTAGGTGCGGTGACGCGTTTTTAACTTCAAGAATTTACGATGACGCTGTGAATGACGTGCTCGTGCTCGAAATACACGATGAACCCCGGATACTCCCAGCGGGAGATCGGCGGCTTACCCACGGCCGGAACCTTGCTGGCCGGGGCGCCGAATTTGCCCGAGACCTGGTCCATGGTCATGCCACGGGTTGGCGTGGGAACGTCGGATTGCTTGACGGCAATGCCGCTGTCAACGGCAATGGTCTCGGCTCCCGCGAGGCCGCTCGCGAGCACCGCGGCCAGCAGCAGAATTCGATACCTCATGGCGTACCTCATATGTTACCGATATCCTATGATTACCTATGGGACCCTACAGGTGCCCCCTGAAACTATACCACTGCCTTTATGGACCAATACTTGACTCAATTAACACTCTGATTGCATTGCCAATTAACCGGTCCGTTTAAGGATTAGTCGCCGCGCATGTTCCAACCTCTCCCTGTCTTCGTGGGTCTGCGTTATTCGCTGGCCCGGGAGCATAGCTTTTTCGTGTCTTTTATCACCTGGGTGTCGCTACTTGGCGTCGCCGTGGGGGTTGCGGCGCTCATTACCGTGCTTTCGGTCATGAACGGCTTCGAAGCGGAACTGCGCGGCCGCTTGCTGAGCCTGTCCGCACACGCCACGCTTACTTCGGGCGGTGCGGCCATCCCAGACTGGCAAGCCCGGATCAAGCAGCTGCAGGGCTCCCAGGGCCTCGAGGGCGCGGCACCGTTCCTCGATACCGATGCCATGCTCAGCCGGCAGTCCTCGATGAGCGGGGCCATTGTGCGGGGCATCGATCCTGAGTGGGAGCCGAAAGTCTCATCCATTGCCGATGCCATGCGCGAGGGCAAGCTCACCGACCTCAAACCGGGATTGAACCGGATCATTCTGGGAAGAATGCTGGCCTATCAGCTGCAGGTCGGAGCCGGCGACACCGTGGTCGTCATGATCCCCGGCAGCTCTCCGGGCGGCGGCTTCGTGCCGCGTCTGCAGGAATTCGAGGTCGTGGGCACATTTGAAGTTGGCTTGCAGGAACACGACGGCGTTCTTGCATTGATCAATTTGAGCGATGCCGAGGCGCTGCGAGGCTTGCAAGGGCCCACCGGCATCCGTCTCAAATTCGACGATGTACTGAAAGCGCCCGGCCTCTCGCGGCTTGCGGCTGAGCGCCTGAACCCGAAGCTGCAGGTTCGCGACTGGACCGAGGAGAACGAGGCCTATTTTCGCGCGATCCGCATCGAGAAGACGATGATGGGATTGATTCTCATGCTGATAGTGGCCGTCGCGGTGTTCAATATTGTGGCAACGCTGGTCATGGTCGTGAATGACAAACGCACCGACATCGCGATTCTGCGCACCTTGGGCTTGAGCCCGCGGGGCGTGCTTGGCGTATTCATGACGCAAGGCGTGCTCATCGGATGGATCGGCACGGCGCTCGGCGTGGGCTTGGGGTTGGCGCTGGCGTTGAACGTGGATGTGATCGTGCCCTTTCTTGAAACGAATCTGGGATTCCACATCATGGATCCGGACGTGTACTACATTTCCGGCATTCCGAGCGAGTTGCATCCTCCGGATGTCGTCAGGATTGCCATAGCCGCGTTGCTTCTCACTTTCGTGGCCACGGTCTATCCGGCCTACCAGGCGTCGCGCACCCAGCCGGCCGAAGCACTGCGATACGAATGAAGCACTATTGGTACGAAGGGTTTCTAGGGTTTCGTTATCTGCGCGCATCGCCGCGGCGCGGCTTTGTGTCCCTGATCGCGGGAATTGCCATCGTCGGGCTGGCCTTGGGCGTGGCGGTCTTGATTGTCGTGCTGTCCGTGATGAATGGCTTCGAAGAGGTTCTGCGCACGCGGATCCTGAGCCTCACCGCGCACGCAACCATCTCCGGCCTCGAGGGGAGTATCACGAATTGGCATGCGGACATTGCCAAGCTCGAACATTTTCCCGGCATCATCGGCGCGGCGCCCTATATCGAGGAGCAGGGCCTGATGACCCATGGCGAGAAGTCCTCGGGCGTGCTGTTGCGCGGCATCGTGCCCGAATCGGAAGCACGCGTGGTTGATTTGAGTCCGCATCTCGTGAGCGGCCGGCTGACCGATCTAAGCCCAAGCAGCTATCGGGTCATACTCGGCAAGGACTTGGCCGAGGAGCTTGGGGTCAAGGTCGGTGATCGCGTGGTGCTGATCGTCGCGCTCGGCGATGTCACGCCGCTCGGCGTGATCCCGCGAATGCGCGCCTTCGAGGTCGCAGGAATTCTTGCCGTCGGCATGTATGAATACGACCGGCGCATCGCCGTGGTCGCGATGCAGGATGCGGCGAAACTGCTGCGCATGGGCGATGACGTCACCGGAATTCGCTTGAACCTCACCGACATGTATGCCGCGCCGCGCGTATCGCGCGCGGCCGCCATCGCCATCGGCGGCGGTGTGCAGATCCAGGATTGGACCAACGAGCATGTCAATTTTTTTCGCTCCATCGCGATCACGAAACGCATTCTGTTCGTGATTCTTTCCTTGATGGTTGCGGTTGCGGCCTTCAACATCGTCTCGACCATGGTGATGGTGGTCAAGGACAAACGGCGCGACATTGCCATCCTGCGCACTTTCGGCTCCTCGCCCGGCAGCATCCTGTCGGTGTTCGTGGTGCAGGGCAGCCTGATCGGCATGCTCGGCATCCTCGTCGGGGTGGTGCTCGGCGTGGTGGTCGCGGTGAATTTGCAGGAATTGGTGCATGCCCTGGAAGGCGTCGTCGGGTTCAAATTCCTCGACGCGCGCGTGTATTTCATGAGCGACTTGCCGGCGCATGTGCGCGCGAGGGACGTGCTGCGCATCTGCGCATTCGCGTTCGTTCTGGCTTGCCTCTCCACGGTGTATCCGGCGGTGCGCGCTGCGCGGCTGCTGCCGGCCGAATCTTTGCGGAACGATTGAGGGTAAGACATGTCGAGTTCGAACGGTACGGTGCTCGAGGGCGTGGATCTGGTCAAAGAGTTCGTGCAGGGCGGCGCGACATTGCAGGTGCTGCGCGGGGCGAGCATTCGCGTCCAAAGCGGTGAGCGCATTGCCATCGTCGGCGCATCGGGCTCCGGCAAGACGACGCTGTTGCAACTGCTGGGCGGCTTGGATCTGCCGACGCGCGGCACGGTGGGAATCGCGGGATCGGCCATGAATCAGTTGAGCGATACCGAGCGCGGTCGATTGCGCAATCATGCCGTAGGCTTCGTCTATCAATTCCATCATTTGCTGCCCGAGTTCACCGCGCTGGAAAATGTGGCCATGCCCTTGCTGGTCCGGCGCATGACGCCGCGCGATGCCAGGCTTCAGGCAGGCGCCTTGCTGGCGCGCGTCGGTTTGGCGGAACGCCTCGAGCATCGTCCATCGCAGCTCTCCGGCGGAGAGCGCCAGCGCGCGGCCGTGGCCCGCGCCCTGGTGACGCGGCCGAAGCTGGTACTGGCCGATGAGCCGACAGGAAATCTGGACGGCAAGAATGCCGCCCAGGTGTTCGAGTTGATGCTGGAGCTCAATCGTGAGCTCGGCACCAGTTTAGTCATCGTAACTCACGATGAAAGATTGGCGTCGCGCCTCGATCGGGTGCTGACGCTGGCGGATGGAATTCTAGTTGAGCGCAGCGCTGCGGCCGCTTGAGCGTGCCCGGCGGCGCCGCAGCTGGTAGATGACTCGTGCGCGCCAGACGCACTGCGCCAGCACATATCCCGACGCGGCGGCGATCAATCCAAGAACCAGGGCGCCGAGCAGCAGCGGCGGCCACAGCACGCCCATGTCGGCCCAGAAAGTCTGGTGGCTGATGGCGCGCAGGAAGGGCATCAAATCCAACCCCAACAGCTTCGCGCCCACCCAGATGGAGCCGGCCACCTGGGGCACCCAGGTGAAGGGATTGCTGACGAAAACGGTTGCAAACAGGACCGGCAGATTCAACCGAAAATACACGCCCAGCAGCGCACAGGTCACGAGGTGGACGGGAAGCAGGGGTGTAGGCGGGATGAAAGCGATAAACAGGCCCAATGCAAATGAGCGCGTGACGCTGGAGCGGTTAAAGGTCCAGCAGCGCCGGTCGAGCATCACCGCGGTGAAATGTTTCAAACACCAGTGATTCTCCAGGGCGACCCGGTCCGGTGTAATGCGTTTGAGCCAGCGTCCCATAATTTTAGTTTTACGCCCCGCCAAGCCGCATTATGCCGTTTTCGTGACCCGCGCACTGGACTCCTTGTCCGTCTGGCAAATCAATGGCTTGAAGCGAGTGCCAAAAGCGCTGTCTGAACAGTCGGCGGTCAAGTATCATGCCCGCAGCTTTTTATTTGACTTAAACGAGGAACGCAATGTGGGAGATCATCCGCGCCGGCGGCGGTTTCATGTGGCCGATCATCTTATGTTCCATCGCGGCGGTGGCCATTATTTTGGAGAGGCTTTGGACTCTACAGAGCAATCGCGTCATCCCGCGTGACCTGGCTCAAAAAGTTTGGAACTGGATCGAGGCGGATCAGCTAAGTGATAAGTTAGTCTTGGCCTTGGAGCAAAATTCGCCTCTCGGCAAGCTATTGGCCATCGGAATTGCCAATCGCAACAGGCCGCGCGCCTTGATGGTCGAGCGCCTGGAAGATGGCGGCCGCCACGTCATTCACGATTTGGAGCGTTTCCTCAATACGCTCGGCACGATTGCGGCGATCGCGCCGTTGCTCGGTTTGCTGGGAACGGTTGCCGGCATCATTCATGCCTTCAATGCGATCACGGCCACCGGACTCGGCGATCCGAGAACCCTCTCGGGCGGGATCGGCGAAGCTCTCATCACCACAGCCGCGGGGTTGACCGTGGCCATCCCTTCTCTCATTGCCTATCGTTTCCTGCGAGGCAAGGTTGAGCGCTTGGTGATCCGCATGGAAAAGGAAGCCATGAAACTCGTCGACGCCTTGGACGAGCGCGGCGGCGTCGTACACCAATGAACTTGCGGCCGCGCCATCGCGAAGACCCGGAGATCAATCTGATTTCGATGATTGATGTGCTGCTGGTGCTGTTGATTTTCTTCATGGTGTCCACCACGTTCAACCAGGAAGGCCGGGTCAAGGTGCATCTGCCGCAATCGAGCGACACGCCGATCCCTCGAGGCGCGCATGAGCCATTGGTCATTACGGTCACGGCGGAAGGCAACTATCGCGTCGATGAGCGCACCTTGATCAATTCCAGTCCGGATACGTTGCGCGCCGCCTTGCTCAAGGAGGCCGGTGCGGATCGCGGTCCCATCACCATTCGCGCGGATGCGCGCACCACCCACCAGGCCGTGGTAACCGCCATGGATGTGGCGGGGCGCTTGGGCTTCGCGCAGCTCAATATCGCCACCGTGCACGAGGATAAAGCCCCTTGAGCGCCGCAGCGGGTGCGGGCGTAAAACCTGCGGCCGATTCGTGGTTGATCTATCGCCGCCTGTTGAAATACGCCAAGCCGTATACAGGCATGTTTCTGATAGGCGTCGTGGGGGCGATATTATTTGCTGCGTCCAACGCCTCGCTGGCCTACCTGGTCCGCACGTTCTTGCATGGCACGTTTATCACCAGCAACCCGAGCGTGCAATGGCAGGTGCCGATCGGCGTGGTGGTGCTCTTTACGCTGCGCGGCATCGGCGATTACGTCCAAAGCTATTTCCCCAGCTGGGTGGGCCGACAGGTCATCAAGGGCTTGCGGCACGACGTGTTCTCGCATTATCTGCGCCTGCCGACGGCATACCTGGATCAGCAGCAATCCGGGCATTTGCTCTCGAAGCTCACCAACAATATTGAATTGGTGGCGGCGGCGGCGACCAGCGCGGCAATCTCGCTCATCAGCGACAGTCTGACCATCGTCGCGCTGCTCGTAACGCTGTTCTACATGAATTGGCAGCTGGCGGCTTTCTGCATCGTGGTTGCGCCGGTCATCGCCTGGCTGATGAAAATTGCCAACCGCAGTTTTCGCCGCTACAGCGAGCGCATCCAAAGCTCGATGGGCGACATCACGCGCGTCGCCAAAGAGGCCATCGATGCGCATCGCTTGATCAAGATTTTCAACGCCGAGGATCATCAGACGCAGCGCTTTGAGCAGGTCAACGAGCACAATCGCGCATCGAACATGAAGCTGGTTCGCGCGCGAGCCATCAGCAATCCGGTGGTGCAATGCATTGCGGCGATTGCGCTTGGCAGTGTTCTGTACGTGGCGATACACCAGGTGTTTTCGAGCCACCTGCAAGTTGACGAATTTTTCGGCTTCTTGACCGCCTTGATGCTGATTCCGGCGCCGCTGCGAAGTTTGGTGAACATGAGCGGGCCGTTGCAGCAGGGCATCGCCGCGGGAAGAAGCGTCTTCGAAATCCTGGATCATCCGACGGAAGGCAGCGGCGGCGCACTGGCCATCACGCGCGCCCGCGGCGAGATCGAGTTTCGCAACGTGTCCTTT
>DATHFB010000097.1:0-2978 GCA_035318305.1 Steroidobacteraceae bacterium
GCAACGCCATCGCCGTGATCCTGCTCTACACCCAATTGCCGTTGACCAATGAGGTGCTGTGGCTGCTCGGCTTCCCACTCGGCTTCTTCGCTTCCGGTTATTTCTCCGGTGTCGGCGCGTTCCTCACTGAACTCTATCCGACCCGGCTTCGCGGATCGGGCCAGGGCTTCTGCTACAATTTCGGCCGCGGCATCGGCGCGCTGTTTCCGTTTCTGGTCGGCGCGCTCTCGAATACGACATCGCTTGGCAACGCCATCGCGATTTTCGCGGTGCTGGCTTACGGCGTGTTCTTCATCGCAGCGTTTGCGCTGCCGGAAACGCGCGGTAGAGTCCTGCATGCGGATACCTGAGCCCGACACGACTTTCGCGAGGCTCGGTCTCCGAGCTTCCAGAGATTACTAAAGTCAAACCGGAGTTCGTCTGATGACAAGTCTCAAAGGCAAGACGCTGTTCATATCCGGCGGCAGCCGCGGCATCGGGCTTGCGATCGCGCTGCGCGCCGCGCGCGACGGCGCCAACATCGCAATCGCCGCGAAAACCGCGGAGCCGCACCCGAAGCTCGAGGGCACCATCTACACCGCCGCCGACGAGGTCCGCGCCGCCGGCGGCAAGGCCTTGCCGATCCTGTGCGATATCCGCGAGGAGGCCCAGGTGATGGCGGCAATTGACAAAACCGTCGCCGAATTCGGCGGCATCGACGTCTGCGTCAACAACGCCAGCGCTATCAGCCTGACCGATTCGCAGATGACCGACATGAAACGGTTCGACCTGATGATGGGGATCAACACCCGCGGCACCTTCATGGTGTCGAAATACTGCATCCCGCATCTGAAGAAAGCCGCAAACCCGCACATCCTGATGCTGTCGCCGCCGCTCGATATGAAGGCGAAATGGTTCGAACACTCCACCGCCTACACCATGGCGAAGTTCGGCATGAGCATGTGCGTGCTCGGCCTGTCGGCCGAACTGAAGGCCGCCGGCGTCGCGGTCAACGCGCTGTGGCCGCGCACCACCATTGCCACCGCCGCGGTCGGCAATCTCCTGGGCGGCGACGCCATGATGCGCGCCAGCCGCAAACCCGAGATCATGGGCGACGCCGCCTATGCCATTTTCACCAAGCCAGCGCGGGAATTTACCGGACAGTTTTGCATCGACGACAAGGTGCTCTACGCCAGCGGCGTGCGCGCCTTCGAGAACTACCGCGTCGATCGATCCGTGCCCTTGATGGCGGATTTCTTCGTGCCCGACGACGATGTGCCGCCGCCGGGCGTCACCGTGAGGGCGCTTCCTGCCGTTGGCGAGGTCCAGAAGTCGCGCTAGCAGGCTGCTGAAAAAGTCGTTTTGCGGGGCAGTTGGAGTGTGATTCTGTGCATGTGCCTGATTCCTTTGATTTGAGGGACGCGATGCGCGGTGAAGATCAGCGATCGGAAGTTCTTTTCAGCTACGTCCGCTTGGAGAGCCGCATCCCGGCCGATCATCCGCTGCGCGCGATCCGTACGCTGATCGATGAGGCGCTGAACGGACTGTCGCGAGACTTCAACAAGCTTTACGCGCGAGACGGACGGCCGTCGATCCCGCCGGAGCGGCTGTTGCGGGCGCTGCTGCTGCAAGCGTTCTACACGGTGCGCTCGGAGCGGCAGTTGATGGAGCAACTCAACTACAATCTGTTGTTCCGGTGGTTCGTCGGGCTCTCGGCGGATGATCAGGTGTGGAATGCGACGGTCTTCTGCAAGAACCGGGATCGGCTGCTCGACGGCGATATCGCGGCCAAGTTCTTTGTCAGCGTGTTGAACCTGCCCCAAGTCCGCAAGCTGCTCTCCGGCGAGCACTTCTCGGTCGATGGCACCCTGATCGAGGCTTGGGCCAGCATGAAGAGCTTTGTGCCGAAGGACGGCGGCGATCCGCCATCGGGAAAAGGTCATGGTAGCGGTGGGCGCAACGCCGAGCGCAACTTCCACGGCGAGAAGCGCAGGAACGACACGCATTTCTCGACCACCGACCCTGACGCTCGCTTGTTCCGCAAAGGTGCCGGCAAGGAGGCCAAACTCTGCCACATGGGGCATCTGATGATGGAGAACCGCAATGGCCTCATCGTCGATGCGCGGTTGACCGAGGCCAACGGCACAGCAGAGCGCTCGACCGCGCTCGACATGATCGAGGACAATGCCAGGCCCGGCAGCACCGTGGGCGGCGACAAGAACTACGACACCGCCGACTTTGTCGCCGGCTGCCGCGAACGCGGCTGTACGCCGCATGTCTCGCAGAACAATGCCAACCGCCGCTCCGCGATCGACGCGCGCACGACCCGCCATCCCGGCTATCGCATCAGCACGATCAAGCGCAAGCGGATCGAAGAACCCTTTGGCTGGATGAAGACCGTCGGCGGTTTGCGCAAGACCCGGCATCGTGGGCGCGGCTTGGTGGAATGGTTCTTCGTCCTGACTGCTGTCGCCTACAATCTCGTTCGCGTCCCCAAGCTTCTGGCCGCAACGGGATGAGTCCGTCTGGAGCGTCGAATATGAGGCAAAACCGCAACCAACGCCGCCTATGCAGCGCGGATCGCGACCCATCACTTCGCTTCTTCGACCCGCAACGCCAAGAAAATCGCTCCAGAACCAAGTTTTTCAGCAGCCTGCTAGAGCGGGATGACTTTCTTCGAATCGTCATCCCGCTCTATCCTTTTTTCTGAGCACGATCTTTTCGGAAAACCGGCACCCACTTTTCCGGATCATGCTCTAGCGCCGTGTCTGTACGGTGATATTGTTACGCACGTCATCAAAACAAAAAGCAGGGAGCGATCATGCCGGTCACAACTCAAGACAAACGCGCAACATTCCGGAAGATGCATGAGTCCGGTTGTTTCGCGATTCCCAACCCGTGGGACGTCGGCAGCGCGCTGGCGCTGCAGCATTTGGGATTCAAGGCGCTTGCGTCCACCAGTGCGGGCTTTGCATGGTCGATTGGAAAGGCCGACAATC
>DATHFB010000098.1:0-2617 GCA_035318305.1 Steroidobacteraceae bacterium
GCGTCAGCAAGGTCGGGGTGCGGCGCGGCGCCGCGCAGCGTGCGCTGCATGGCCACGGCCTTCTGCATCATTGCGATTGCGGATTTCAAGTCGCCGTCGTCGTTCATCGCCTGTGCAAATTCTTTGAGCGTGCGGGCAATATCGCCGTGCGTCTGGCCATAGAGCTGCTGCTGCAACGCCAGCGCATCGCGGTAGCTGCGCTCCGCATCCTTGTAGCGGCCTTGGCGATCCAGCACGATACCGAGCCCGTACAGACTGCTCGCGAGATTGATCTGGCTGCGGCGGCTGTTAGGGTGCGCGGCCTGCTGGCTCGCCGCCTCGCGATAGGCCTTCTCGGCTGCGGCATACTCGGCCTGAATCGTCTGTAGGTCAGCGAGGTGATTCAAGGACTCGGAAAGATCTTCCGGCTCGGTATCCTTCAGCCGGTGTCGCGTCGAGACAGCGCGGTCCAGCAGAGGCCGCGCCTCGGGATACAGGCCAAGTCCCATGTAGACGGTGCCGATGGTGTCCATCACAGTTGCTTGGATGGCCGGTTGTTTGGCCAACTCGGTATCGATGCGCGTCGCGCCCTTGTCGAGCATCTCACGCGCGGTGACGCTGTTGCCGCGCGCTTCGCTCGGATCCAGGATCCGGAAAAGCCCGATAAGAAAACTTGTGGTCTGGCGGGCGGCCTCTGCCTCTGCCTCGGCGCGCGCGGTCTGCTTCTGAGCCGCCGTACGCTGGATCACCGCATACGCGGCAAGGCCGCTCATGAACAGCATGCCGAACATGGAAGCACAGGCGGCGATGAACAATTGCCGGTAGCGGCGCTGTTGCTCTCGCCGCCGCAGCACATCGAAGCCGACGCCGAGTATGCCGGCGATTAGTTTCAGCAGGGCGTTGTACTTGCCGTCCTTGCCGGGCCGCGCGTCGGCGGCAATCGGCTCGGTGCGCGCATCGCTGAGCACACCATCTGCACCGATCTTAAAACGGAGCGCCTTGGGAAAGCACTCCTCATCCTCGCGGCCCGGTACATCGGAGGTGTTCGGCTCGCCGCCGACGATCAGACAGAAAATCCGGTCTTCACGGCCGAGCCGTTTGAACGCAAGGATTTCTTCGTTCACCCAGCGAGATTTTGCTGCCTCTGGCGAGCAAATGATGATTTGGCACGCGGATTGGCTTAGCGCCTCGCTGATTACCACGCCCAGATCCGTGGCGCTTGCAAGTTCCTCGCGGTCGCGAAATATGGGTGTGAGGCGCTTGGTTACCGTGCCTAATGCGGTGATCGTGCCGATCAGCTGCTTCGGTGGCCGATAGGATTCCAGCGCCTTGTGCAGCCAATCGGCCCATTTAGCATCGCGGTGGCTGTAGCTAAGGAACGCCCGGTATTTTGGCTGGACCACGCTGATGTCTTTGACGAGTAATCCCTTAGTTCTCGGACTGCGCCGAGCATCTCGAGACGCAGGTTAGCTCAATTGTCCTGCCGGGCAAAGCCTGCCGGGGCTAATACAGGTTCGGTGGGGGCGCGCTATTGAAATGACCGTCTCGCCCAGAGCGGGCGGAGCCCCAGCGAAGGAGGGACGTTGCCGCCGCAGACGGCATTAGCGCGCGATTTCATGCGCGGGCTCATCAAAGCGTGTAGCGCACAAGAGAAAACAAGCGTATACGATTCTTGCGGGGGAAATCTTGTCCGCACAGGTCAGTGACGATGCGACCAACTCTTTGAGCGATTGAAATAATAACGACGCTCAGCGGCGACCGGCCTTACGCGCCTTGTAAGCCGCGAAGCTATCCAAAACCTAAGGAGACTCCTATGTACGATTTTATTCTTCGGTGCAGGGCCGCGGTCGAAATGCGCGCACTATTTCTTGGAATCAGCTTGTTTGCTCTCAGCGGCGCCGGACTTCTGGCCGGCGGGGCAGCGAATGCGCAGGATCCGGTCAAGGTCGACGCCAAACACTATAAGGTGGAGTTTGAGAATGACAGCGTGCGCGTGTTGCGCATAACGTACCCAGCACACGAGAAGTCAGTGATGCACCACCACCCGAACAGCGTGGCGGTTTTTCTGACTGATGGCAAATCGCGGTTCACGATGCCGGACGGAAAGACTCAGGATGCTCCGGTGAAGGCCGGGGCGGTCCAATGGACGGACGCTTCCGAACACCTGCCGGAAAACGTCGGGGACAAGCCATTCGAACTGATCTTGGTGGAGTTAAAGACCACGAAAGCAGCCAAGTGAAGTACTCGGTGCCTGGGTTCGATTGACCAAGCGGGCCTGGTCCGCATTCAACCACGGAAACCCCGACCTTGAGTCGGGGTTTTTAGAAGCGGGCCAAACAGACTTGAAATACTAGTTTTCGGGATGGGCTGGGGCGAAAACTCGGCTGCATGTATGAGCCTGTACGCGAGCATGCGCCGGAGATCTACGAATGGATGGTCGGACGAGTAGGGGAATGTGTCAAAGCGGGGTGGCTGATTGACGCGTGACATTTGCTGAAGTTCCGCGACTGCGCGGAGGGAGCCATCCATGGCCACAGTCCACTATCCTTGTTGATTGCGGTCCGGCGAACGCCAGTCTTCAAATTCAGGGAGTCGGTGTTCCCCAATCCGCGAGGTGTCATTAGACGTACTGGCGGGG
>DATHFB010000099.1:0-10144 GCA_035318305.1 Steroidobacteraceae bacterium
AAGTATTCAACAGCATCTGGGATTGCAAGCAGCTCATCGAGGAGCAGCTCATCGACTACATTCGTGCGACGGTGGTGCATGCCGGCGGTATCAGCCACCTGCGGCGCGTGGCGGCGCTCGCCGATCTATATCATGCCAAGACGGGTTGTCATGGAGCGACGGATTTATCACCGGTTTGCCGCGGGTTCCCTACACCCCGGCGATGCGCCGGGTTTGGGCGTCGATATCGACGAAGAGCTCGCCGCGCGGTATCCGTATCAACGGGCCTATCTTCCCGTAAATCGGCTCGAAGACGGTACGATGACGAACTGGTAGGCGGGAAAAAGGGGAAACGAGTGGCCTGTCGTTGGTCGCGCAATGCGCTGTGCGTGATTTCGCTGTTTGCGTCCATTGCTGCCGCACAAGACGCGCGTCTGATCGCGCCCCTCGATGCAGGATGGCGTTTCACGCAAGCGCCGGATTTGACCGGCGTCGAAGCGTCCGCCTTTGACGATGCAGGCTGGACTTCGGTCGGGCTGCCGCACACTTGGAACCGCATCGGCAACGATGGTACCGAGCGCTCGCCGCTCTCGAACAATGTACAGGGAGTGGGGTGGTATCGCCTGCACTTCACGCCGCCGCATGCCGCAGCCGCCAGCCGTTACTTTCTGCAATTCGATGCGGTGGGCGCGGTCGCGGACGTCTGGTTGAACGGCCGGTATCTCGGCAAGCATGCGGGTGCCTTTTCCCGGTTTCGCTTCGATGCATCATCGTCGATCAAACCTTTAGGCGACAATGTGCTGGTGGTGAAGGCGGACAATAGCCGGCCGCAACCGGGCGCGAGCACCCAAGATGTCATCCCCTTGTCCGGTGATTTCTTTGTCTTTGGCGGCATCTACCGAAACGTGTCGCTCATCGTCACGCGGCCCGTGCATGTGGATCTGCTGGACTTCGGCGGCCCCGGCTTGTATGCGCACGCGCTCGACATCGATTCGAACGGGGCAACCGCGCAACTCGCGGGCAGAGTTGCGAATGACCTGAAGAATCCGCGCCGCATCACGGTTGAGTTCGCGATTGAAGACGCCGGCGGCGGTATCATCGCCTCCAAATCTCTCGAGACGACGGCAGCGGTTGGATCCACCGCGATGCAAACGCAACTGCGCGTCGAGCATCCGCGGCTTTGGGAAGGCATCAAAAGTCCCTACTTGTACCGCTCGGTGATGACCATTCGTTCGAGTACCGGGGCGATCCTGGATCGAGTCAGTCAGCCGCTGGGCTTTCGCAGCGTGAAGTTCGATGCCGATCGCGGCTTCTTCCTCAACGGTGAGCACATGTTCTTGAAGGGTGTGTCCATGCACCAGGATCGCCCCGTGAAGGGCTGGGCCATCTCGCATGCCGATCAGCGCCAAGACTTCGATCTGCTCCAAGACCTGGGTGCCAATGCCGTGCGTCTAGCCCACTATCAACACGATGAATATTCCTACGAGTTGGCCGATTCGCGCGGGATCGTCGTTTGGGCTGAAATACCGTTGGTCAACAAAGTGTCCTTCGACGGTTCTCCCGCGAACCCCGCCTTGACGGCCAATGCGCGGCAACAACTGACTGAATTGGTGCGCCAGAACTACAATCATCCGTCGATTGCCCTGTGGTCTCTGGGCAACGAGACGGATCTCACCGCGACGCAGGTCAAAGGGCCCAGCCGGCCGACGGTTCTGCTCAGGGCCCTGAACGAACTGGCAAAGCGCGAAGATCCCTCCCGCGCCACGGCGCTCGCCGACTGCTGCGAGACCGGCATTCGACCGCATGTTGGGAGCGGCGCGGATGGTGTCGAAGCCCGCGAACCCGTGGTCGGGATTGCAGACACCGTCGGCTATAACCGATATTTCGGCTGGTACACCGGTCAATTTTCCGACTTTGGCGTGATGCTGGATGAGGCGCATGCGCGCCACGCGGGATTGCCCATTTCCGTGTCCGAATATGGCGCGGGTGCGGCGCTCACGCAGCACACCGATGATGCCGAGGGCGGTCAGATCAATCCTCACGGCAGGCCGCATCCCGAAGAGTATCAAAATTTGTATCACGAGAAATCGTGGGCCGAGCTCGAGCCGCGTGAGTATCTGTGGGGCGCCTTCATCTGGAATCTATTCGACTTTTCCAGCGATTCACGCAAAGAAGGGGACCTGACCGACATAAATGAAAAGGGCTTGGTCAGCTACGACCGGCAAACACGCAAGGATGCATACTACTTTTATCGCGCGAATTGGAGCACTCAACCCACCTTGCACTTGGTGGGGCGGCGTTACGTCGATCGCGCCTATGCGGTGAACGATATCAAGGCGTACAGCAATGCTGCCCAGGCGCGTCTTTCATTGAATGGCAATGAGATTGGGCTCGCGCCTTGCTCGAACGGAATATGCTCGTGGCGTTCCGTTCGATTGAGTCAGGGCGCCAATGAACTCATCGTCACGGCGCAAATTGCCGGCGCCGCCATCACGGACTCCTTGCACTGGTCGCTGTCTCATTCCGACCGGGTCGTGAGCATCAAGGCCGGTGATATTGCAGGCTACGTATCGAAGGACGGACAACGCTTTGGTTCGGACGCATACTTTGCCGGCGGCACGGCGCATGGTGTCAATCCGCCCGACACGGCGCCTCCCGACCGCATCAGGGTGCTCGCCGATGATGAGCGCCCGTACGACAGCTTCCGCGAGGGCGAATTTTCCTACCGGGTACCGCTGCCGAATGGGCGCTATCGGGTGCAGCTCAAATTTGTAGAACCGACGGCGACCGGGCCCGGCGAACGGGTGTTCGACGTGACTGCAAACGGCGTCATGCAGCTGCGCGAGTTCGACATTCTGAGGGCAGCGAGCGGCAGGCTGAAGGGTGTGGAGCAATTTTTCGACGCCGCCGTCGACAACGGTGTCCTGGTCCTCGCATTCCGGCCGCGGCGGGGTAATGCGCTGGTATCGGCGCTCTCGATCACACCTCTTGCTCCGCGCTAGCCATCCTCAGTTCATCGCGCAGCAATCTGGCATAGGCCGCTATCGCTGGGTAATTTGTGCGATGTTGTTCGCCGCGATGGCATCGGCAGCTACACGCCGATATTCATCGTCGCCGGTACTGTGTACATATTGGCGCTGATCGTTTTGCACGCGCTCGCGCCACGCTTCAGACCCGCCGCAATGTAGTTCGTGTCGGCGCCCCGGCCTCTCACGGCTACGGCATGTCGGAGATGCTGATAGTCACTTACGTCACAGTTCCGTAAAAGATCTTTCGCTTGGCCCGCGAGACCTAAATACCCAATATGTGCAATTGACACGTGTATCCGTTTCTGCGGGTTCATACACTTCGGATCGTGGGTAGGTAGTCGCCCGAACCCGTGCCTCGGCGTGGCAACACGCTCGGGCAAGCCACGCTCCAACTCGGCTGGCGGCCGCAACAACCCGACGAACGGTCTGCAGTCGTGTCGGCCAGAGAAGGATCATGAACGCGACAGCCGCCATTAACCTCGATGAGAATCAACCGTCTCGGCGGTGGCGCTCCCGTCAATTCTCGATGGCCGATTGGATCATTGCGGGAACCTCGCTGTTCATCATACTCAACGGCCTGTCGGTATGGGTCGGGTGGTGGACCCAAACCCGGATATTGGTCCAATTGTTCGCCGATGATGCCCCCACCCATTTCAATACTGCATTGGGCTTCATTTTGCTGGGTATTGCCGAGTTGGGCATTGTGCTGAATCGCCGAGACCTTGTAGTTCTTGCGGCGGGAAGTCTGATGCTCCTCGCCGGCGCAGAATTAGCCGAATGGCTGGGTGCGGGCATGGGAATAGATACTCTGTTCGCGATGCCGTTCGTCGGCGCCGATTCCCTACACCCGGGTCGTATGTCGGGAAATACGATCGCGTGCCTTCTGCTGGTGAGCGGTGCGCAACTCATCATGTCGAAGTCTGGGAGGGACGACGGCGCAACCACCGCAGCGGTGGTGCTTAAAACCATCGCTGGAGGAATCGCCTTTATCGCACTGCTTGGCTACGTGGTGCAACTCAGGAGCGCCTACGGGTGGTCAGGATCAGTTGGAATGGGCGTGCGCTCATGGGCGGGATTTCTACTGATCATCGTCGCGCGAATCGCTGCGCTTTGGAAACGCGATATTTGGGACCAGCCCATGCTGCCCAACTGGTTCCTGCCGTTTTTTGCAACAGCCGTCGCCAGCATATCTCTTGGCACGGTCTGGGTTTTTAGCGTTCCCGAGGCGATGCGATTCAGTGTCGATCCTGCGTATGCAGCCAGTGCTCAACGCACGTCTGTCGCGATTGAATTGTGTATGGGTGCTCTGATCATTCTCGGCACGATCAGCGTGTTGGTTGCACGCCGCAAGGCGCTAATGGCATTGCAACACGCGGGCGAACTCAGGTTGGAAGTATTGAAACGGACCGCAATTGAAGGGGAACTAAGGTCAAATAATCAGTCCCTGATCGAGCAGGCAGAGATCCTGGATCTTGCCCAGGTCTTCGTGCGCGACCGGCAAGGCCGGGTCACGCGCTGGAGCCGGGGCGCGGAAAAACTTTACGGTTATACACGCGAGGAGGCGCTGGGGAGCATTGCGCACGAACTTCTCAGCACCCGTTTCCCCGTGCCGTTGGAAAACATCGCGGCACAACTGGAAAGCACGGGGGTATGGGAAGGGGAACTGTCGCATCGCAAGCGAGACGGAGGTCAGATCGATGTCGCCAGCGTATGGGTAATGCATCGTGATGCCCAGGGAAGACAGGGCCGGATCCTGGAATCCAATACCGACGTGACGGATCGCAGACGCGCGGAGCAGAAGATAGCCGCGCAGATCGGCCGGCATCACCTGTTGAATGCCATCACGCGAGCGATTGGCGAGCGCCAGGACTTGTCCAGCATTTTCCAGGTTGTGATTGGCGCGCTGGAAGATCAGCTGCCCATCGACTTCGGCTGCCTCTGCATATATCAGCCGTCCGGCGTGCTCGTCGTTGCCGGAGTGGGTGTCAAGAATCGCGGGTTGGCGGCTGATCTTGGGCTGAGTGAGCAGGCACATGTCCCGATCGACCGGAACGGTTTGTCGCGTTGCGTTTCGGAGAAACTAGTGGTTTACGAACCGGACTTGAATTCGGTTCAATTCCCGTTTCCGCAGCGCCTGGCCGCGGGCGGACTGGGTGCGATGGTTGCCGCCCCATTGCTG
Organism: Steroidobacteraceae bacterium; assembly: GCA_035318305.1. Classification (GTDB taxonomy): domain Bacteria; phylum Pseudomonadota; class Gammaproteobacteria; order Steroidobacterales; family Steroidobacteraceae; genus Bog-1198. Next base: position 5,188 of record DATHFB010000099.1, read on the forward strand.
GTGGAGAACAAGGTGTTCGGCGTTCTCATCGTCGCGAGACGCGCAATTCACAGTTTCAGCAGCGGTGAGTGCGAATTCTTGGGGCAATTGAGCGAGCACGTGGCACTCGCCGCACACCACACGCAGCTCTACGGCGCGCTGGAGGTGGCTTACGAGGACTTGCGCCGGACGCAGCAGGCTGTGATGCGGCAGGAGAAACTGCGAGTTCTGGGTCAGATGGCGAGCGGGATCGCCCATGATATTAACAATGCGCTGTCACCCGCCACTCTGTACGTCGAATCGCTGCTCGAGCGCGATTCGGGTCAGAGTACCGAGGCGAAAGGCTGTCTTGTGATCATCCAGCGCGCGATCGAGGGTGTCGCGCAAACCGTTGCGAGAATGAAGGAGTTCTACGGCGACCGCGACCCGCAGCTCACTCACGACTCGGTACGTCTAAACCGAGTCGTCGAACAGGTTATAGATCTGACGCGCGCCCGCTGGAGCGCGATGCCCCAAGAATCGGGTGTGGTGATCGGGATGCACACAGAGCTCGCGTCCGATTTGCCGCACATCATCGGCGACGAGAGCGAAATTCGGGAGGCTCTGACGAATTTGATTCTAAACGCCGTCGATGCAATGCCGCAGGGAGGGCAAATCACACTGCGCACCTGTGCCGTTGGGTCCGATCAAGTGCAGCTCGAGGTGACTGATACCGGAATTGGCATGGATGAAGCTACCCGGAATCGCTGCGTCGAACTCTTTTTTACGACCAAGGGCGCACGCGGCAGCGGGCTTGGCCTGGCGATGGTCTACGGCACGATCGAGCGTCACGGGGGAGAGATGCAAATCGAAAGCGAACTTGGTGCAGGAACCAATGTCCGGCTCATGCTTCCGGCCGCGCCAATCGAGTCCGAGTCGAACAGCACGATTCGCACGGAGTTCCGCCCGCAGCAGCCTCTGCGCATTCTCGTGATAGACGACGACCCCATCATTCTAAAGTCCTTGCGCGACACTCTGGAAGGAGATGGACACCTCGTTGAGGTCGCCGATGGGGGCCAACGCGGCATCGATGCGTTTCGCGCAGCAAATGAGCGGAGCGAGCCCTTCGCCGCTGTTATCACGGATCTCGGCATGCCCCACATGGACGGCCGGACCGTGGCCAACGCCATCAAGTCAGTGCGATCGCAGACCCCGGTCATTCTGTTGACAGGTTGGGGACACCGAATGGTGGCGGAGAACGATACGCCGCAGAATGTGGACCGCGTGCTGAGCAAACCCCCGAAACTGGCGACCTTGCGATGCGTACTCGCCGAATTGACCGCCGCGGTGCCGACATGAGCCGCGTCCCTCTGGCTCGGATTCTCATTGTCGACGACGAGGCCGATCTGGTCACCGCCCTGTGCGGCATATTGGAAGCGCGAGGCTATTCGACGGCCGGAGCCACCTCCGGCCTGCAAGCCCTGACCGCTCTGCGTGCCGCAGCAGTCGACGATACGACCCGTTTCGATGTTCTCATCACCGACCTCATGATGCCCTTCATGCATGGCATAGCGCTGCTGCACGCGGCGCACGGTATCGACTGTGATTTGGTGAGCATCGTTATGACCGGTCACGGCACGGTCCGTACGGCGGTCGAAGCCATGAAGAGCGGCGCCACCGACTACATCCTCAAGCCGTTTAATCTGACGGCCATCGCACCGATTCTGGAGCGCGCGCTCACAATTCGCGGCCTTCGTCGCCAAAACGCAAACCTTCTGCGGCAGGTTAAGGATCGCACTGCCGAACTCGAAGAGTCCATCCGCCTGTTGCAAGTCGCGAACAATGACATCGATGCTTACAAACTCAAGGCTGCCAAACGACTTTCGAGGGCTTAGCGGGGTTAATCTACGGATCTTGCACGTAGGTGCTAACATCCAAGAAATTCCCGCTTTTTAGCGCTGGAGGATGCAGTGATGCAGCGCGAACAGAACTCGGTGACCCCATGACTCTGACCGAGTTGAGCTACGTCGTGGCGTTGGCGCAGGAGCAGCATTTTGGACGTGCGGTAAACCGCAGACAAGTAGTACAAGGGCTGTTGGCAGCCGCTTTGCCCTTGAGCGCGCTTTCCTGCGGAAAAGGCTCCAGCGGAATCGACAAGGGCGAGCCGTTGGTCGTGGGCGGACTGCCGGTGACCTGTAATCTTACGCTTCCGGTGGCGTGCGTCTCCAAGGCCCGGAGCAACGGCGCGCTTGGCGTAGGCCAGCCGCGCTTCGAATACAAGTACAGCAAGTACAGCGGCTGGCCCGAGGTCAAGGAATCCTTGATGGCGGGCCGCATTCAGGCCGCGTACATGCTCGCGCCCCTGGTCATGGATTTGGCGGACAGGAAGGTACCGGTAAAAATTGTGTCGCTCGGGCATCGCTCCGGTGCCGTCATCATGGTCAGGACCGATTCGCCGTACTTCACTTTCAAGCAGCTGACGGGTAAGCGAATCGCGATTCCCAGCCGCTTCGCCGTGGACTTTCTGTTCTTAAGAAAGATGCTGGCCCGGGAGAATATGACGCCGAGCGACATCGAAATCGCGGAGATGGCGCCGCCGGATATGCCGGCGGCGCTTTATGCGAATGCCGTCGACGCTTACTGTACGGGCGAACCCTTCGGCGCGGCCGCTCAACAAGCCGGCTACGCGCGACCGCTGCGCATGACCCGCGACGAGTGGCGCAACTACATCTGCTGCGTGCTGACGGTGCGTGAGGAGTTGATCCAGGGAAATCCGGCCATGGTTCAGGACCTCGTCAATCAAGTGCTGGGCGCCGGCGTATGGCTCGATCAGCAGCAGGAGAACCGGAACAAGGCAGTCGCCATTGCCGCGGGCCGGGAGTTTTTCAATCAAGATCCGAAGATCATTCAGTTCGTGATGGAGAATCCCACGGATCGCGTGACCTACGGCGATTTGCGCATGATCCGCGCCGAGTTCGAAGATCTCATGCAGCTGTCGATGGCTGCGGGCACGATCAAGCACCCCATCGCGTACGAGACCTACGTGGATGAGACCTTTGCCAAAAATGCACACGCCGCCGCCATCGCCTTGTGAGCCGTCGTGAGATACGCGACCGGGCTGGTGCTGTGGGCTTGCATGCTGTTGTCCGTGACGGCGCAAGCCGGCGACGTCGATGCGCTCAAAGCCGGCGTTTTCAACCCGGCACGCGAGGCGCCGGATTTTTCCGTTCGCGGCTCCGACGGCGCGGCGCTCACTCTCAGTCATTATCGCGGCAAGGTGGTGGTTCTGGGGTTTGGCTACACCTCTTGTCCCAATGTCTGTCCGGCCACGCTTGCGGTGCTTGCACTGGCGCATCGCAAACTGGGAGCGCTGGCATCGCAGGTGCAGGTCATCTATCTCACGGTTGATCCCGAGCGCGACAGCGCCGATAAGCTGAAGCAATATCTGGCCGCCTTCGACCCAAGCTTCGTGGGCGGCACCGGCACCGCCGCACAGATGGCAGCGGTGCGCTCGAGCTACGGCGTCACGGCTGAGAAAGTCGGCACCGGCAGCGACTATGGCATTTCGCATTCGTCGTTTATCTATCTCATCACTCGCGAGGGCAAGCTGCGTGCATTGATGCCGTTCGGGCATAAGGCAGACGACTATGTCCACGACATTTCCATGTTGTTGAACTGAGCGTGAATATCGTGCGCCCGTTTCTCAAGCGCGGAAGCTTGATTCTCGCCGCCGCCGCGTTGGGTGCCATTGCTTGGGCGGCATTCACCCCCGTCACATTTGCTTCGCGGGAAGAAATCTTCGAAATCCCCAAGGGAACCTGGGCGCATCGCATGGCGGGGAACAAGGTGGAGATTCTGCCGTCCCGCGTTTTCCTCACCCTCGGCGTCAGGGACGTATTGCTGCTGAAGAATCTGGATGATGTACCGCAGATATTCGGCCCGACCTTGATGATGCCGGGTCAAAGCTTCCGCTTGCCGTTCGAGGTGGCCAGTAGTTATCAATTTGCCTGCACGGCACATGCGAGCGGTCAAATGACCGTGGTCGTGGATGAGCAACCGGACACTGCCTGGCGGCGGCTCGTGTGGAGAACAAAAAGAATTTTCAGGGTCGTTGCATAATGAAAAGAATCAAAGAGGGCCTGCCGGCGGTGGCCGTCATCGCAGTGCTGCTGGCTGCGTGGTGGCTGATCGTCGTTGAAACCCGCACCGTTATTTTCCCCACGCCTTGGCAGGTGGTGACCGGCATCGCCGAACTCATCAAGGACGGCACATTGTTCACGCACATTGGTGCTTCGTTGATGCGCGTCGGCGTTGGGTTCTCTTTGGCGGTGCTGGTCGCCGTGCCACTGGGCCTGTGGCTGGGCTGGGTCAAAGGGGCCTACTCCACGCTCAATCCGCTGTTTCAGATACTGCGGCCGATTTCGCCGATCGCGTGGATTCCCATTGCCATTCTGTGGTTCGGCGTCGGCAATGCCTCGCCGATCTATCTCATCTTCATTTCGTCGGTATTTCCGATGATCGTGCAAACCACCGCCGGGGTGCACACCATCGAGCGGCGCTATCTGCATGCCGCGGAGAATTTCGGCGTATCGCGCTACACGCTGTTTCGTCAGGTGGTGATTCCCGCAGTGCTGCCGCAGATCATCGTCGGCATGCGGATCGGACTGGGCGTGGCTTGGCTGGTGGTGGTCGCCGCGGAAATGATTGCCCTGCGCTCGGGTCTTGGATATCTCATCATCGATTCCCGCAATGCCGGCAATCGTTACGATCTGGTGATCGCCGGAATGATCATCATCGGATTGATTGGCTTGCTGTTGGATGGCGTGATGCGATTGCTCGAGGGACTGAAATCAGTCAGGTGGCGTTATGCGCACTAAGATCGCAGTGAACGGCATTCGCAAGGGATTTGCCTGGAACGGTGCAGAACTGCAGGTCGTCGAAGACGTCAGCCTCACCGTGGGGGACGGTGAGTTCGTTGCCATCGTCGGTCCGTCGGGGT
>DATHFB010000100.1:0-2857 GCA_035318305.1 Steroidobacteraceae bacterium
AACGCCTCGTCCAATTCAGCGACTGTATCGCCAGCGGAGACGTCCACGCTGGTAACCGGCTCCGCCGCCACGACCAGCCAGCGTACCGGCGTCGGCGATTTCGCCACGGCGTCCAGTACGCGCTCTCTGAAGAATTCGGCGTTGGCGAAGAATAGAGGCGCATCCCACCGAAACAGGACCAGCCCGGGGATTTGGCGTGCATCCGGATATCTTGTGATGTCATGATAACCTTTGACGCCATGGGCGCGACCCAACACGGCGGAGTGTGGGCGCCAGCCGTCCCACAAGAACTCGATGATGGCGATTGCGATTGCCAGACCTATTCCTGGAATCACTCCGAGTACTGCCACGCCGACAAGGCAGACCATCGATAGCCAGAACTCCCACTGCTGAATCCGATAGATTCGTTTGAGGTCGGTGACCTCAAACAAGCCGATCGCGGCGGCGATGACGACGGCCGCCAATGCAGCGGTGGGCAAATGTTGAAGGAGGTTTGGTGCCGCCAGCAGAAGGATGGCGATGGCAAGCGCGCCGACGACGCTGGTTAGTTGGGTACGAGCGCCGGCGGCTTCTGCAACGGGAGTACGCGAAGCGCTGCTGCTGATCGGGAAACCTTGAAAGAAACCGGTTGCCAGATTGGCTGCGCCAAGCCCCACCATCTCCTGGTTGGGATCGACACGCGTGCCCAATCGTGCGGCATAGGCCCGCGAAAGCACGCTGGTGTCAGCAAATGATACGAGCGCGATTGCGCAACCGCCGATAAGCACCGGAAACAGATCGTTATAGCTGATCCAGGGAACCGCGAAACCGGGCAGACCTTGGGGAAGAGGACCCAAAACCTTTACGCCGTAACCGGTCCCAAGATCGAGCGCAGCGACGACCGCAGTCGCCCCAACTACCGCAATCAGAATGCCTGGCAGCCGTTTGTTGTCCTTGAGCAGCAGGATGACCAACAACGTGCCGAGCCCAATCCCAAAGGCGACCCAGTTTGTCCTTCCTTCAAGGATTGCACCGGCGATCGCCCATAAGCTCCGCAAAGGTCCTTCGCTCTCAATCGAGAAACCGAAGACCTTCGGTAGTTGGCTGATCAATACGGTCAATGCAATTCCGTTCATATAGCCATACCGTATCGGCTTGGAGAGAAGCTCGGTGACAAAACCCAGGCGCGCGATGCCGGCTAGAATGCATACCGTCCCTGAAACGATCGCCATCATGGCAGCGAGCGTTGCGGCGCGGAGAGGATCGCCACCAGACAACGGACCGACAACGCCGAGGATAACAGCCGCAAGTGCAGAGTCCGGCCCCAGAACGAGGATGCGGCTGGGGCCGAACAACGCGTAGACCAGCAGCGGTACAATCGTTGCGTACAGACCGTAGATGCCAGGTAAGCCCGATGCTACCGCGTAGGCAATTCCAACCGGGACCAGCATCGTCGCCAGGACGAAGCCAGCGAAGATATCGTGCGGAAGCCACGCCGCCTCATATCGACGAAGGGTTTCGATTCCCGGCAGCCAGTGCATCCAATGCTTCATTGGCGGTCACTTCCAGATCCGGCCATTCTGACGGCGCGTCGTCCATTTTCTGTCTAGCCTGCTTCCTGCGCCAACCAGGCAGACACAGCGCGCGCCGAAACATCAGTAGTGACTGGGAATCGGCTGGCCGGCGCTCAGACCCTCGGTAGCATTCTTAGGCCGCCGCTGCGCCTTGGGAATCTTCGGCAAATCTACGTCGACCTTCTTATATGGGATACTGTCGAGCAGATGCCGGATCAGGTTTAGCCGGGCGCGACGCTTGTTGTCAGCGGGGACGATGTGCCAAGGCGCCCATGACGTGTGGGTGGCCTCGATCATGCGCTGGTAGGCCGCCGTGTAGTCCCACCAGCGCCGCACCGATTCAGTGTCCATCGGACTCAGCTTCCAGTGTTTCAGCGGATCTTTGATCCTCGCCTCAAACCGGCGCCGTTGCTCGTCCTGGCTTACATCGAGAAAGTACTTGCGCAGGATGATGCCGTTGTTGACGATCATCTCCCGCTCGACCACGGGGACCATCGTTATGAACCGCTCGTAATCCTCATCGGTGACGAATTCCATCACCCGCTCGACCCCGGCCCGGTTGTACCACGAGCGGTCGAAGAGGACGATCTCGCCCGCCGCCGGGAAATGCGCGATGTAGCGCTGAATGAAAACTTGGGTCTTCTCGCGGTCGGATGGGACGGGCAGTGCCACGTGGCGGTAGACGCGCGGGCTGGTGCGTGCGGTGATCCGGCTGATCACGCCGCCCTTGCCCGCGGTGTCCCGGCCCTCGAACACCACAATGATGCGTGCCCCCTTGTCTTTGACCCAAGTCTGCAGCCGGGTTAGCTCGACCTGAAGCTTCGCAAGTTCGTTCTCAAATTCCTTCCGGCTTAGCTTGCCAGACGCGGTCGTTGCCTCAATTACCCCGCCCTTCTTCTGCTTGTCCTTCAACATCTGACAACCTCCCGGGCCACTACTGACAACAATTCGATCGTGTTGCACCTCGAGGCGTTGGACCGAAGTCCAAGAGATCGGCTTGGGCGAACGGGAACAGAGCGCCGCGCTGTTCTTGTTGACCTAGATCAAAGGACTTGTCCGCTAATGGGATGGTCCGGCCGTGCTCCTGCCCCGCCAGCAAGCGAAGCTGGCAAGGGGCGCCAAAGACGAGGGAGCACGCCATGTCTCAGACAGCCAATACCGCAATCGCCGTGATCGGCATCGATATCGGCAAGAACTCGTTCCACGTCGTGGGCCACGATGCGCGCGGCGCCATCGTGCTGCGGCAAAAGTGGTCGCGTGGCCAAGTGGAAGCGCGGCTCGCCAATATACCGCCTTGCCTGATC
>DATHFB010000101.1:0-4653 GCA_035318305.1 Steroidobacteraceae bacterium
GACCCTGTTGCCGATCGGTACCTGCATCAGCATCGGCACGCAGAAATCCAGGGCTACGACTTCAGCGGCGTTCGCATCGGCCAGCAGTCGCGAATATCGTCCGCTGCCGCAGGCGAGATCGAGAGCGCGCAAACCGGCGACCTTGGGCCAGTGTTCCAGCATGGCTTGTTGTTCCGCGCGCATCAGCGGGTTATGCGGCACGGGTGGATAGAGCGGCGCCCAGCGTTCGTAGGCCGCAAGCGTTTCAGCGGCGACACTCATCCGAGTATCGCCGCGCTCTCGATGTGATTCGTGTCCCGCCACATCGAACACACGCAGGTCTTGCATTCAGCGCGCGCGCCGGCGCGGATGGTGGACCGCAGAGCCGCCATGGGACCGCTGTTCAATGCCATGGATAAGTCTTCGATTCCGCTGCTCCCGGCCGCGACATTCGCCGGCCCCGATATAAAAAAGCACGGTTGCACGCGGCCGGTGGCGCCAACGACGGCGGAAAACTCCGGTGCATTGCAGCGCACCGGTGGATAGGCGCCCTGTCCGTGGATGGCAGCGAAGTACTCCCAGATCCGGCGCAGCTTTTTAGGACTCTCCGCAATGAAACCGGATTGAAATTCCTGAGCGTGTTCGAGTTCCATGTTGTGCAGCACCTGATCAAACACCGGCAAGTCCTCGGGCAGCAGCGCAATATCGCTCTTGAAGTCGTCCGTGCGCCCGAAGGCGTGAGGATTCGCGACGTCCACCGCCAGAAACGAAACCTGGCGCGCGCCAAGTTCTTTGGCCATGGCGACAAATCTCGGCAGTTGCCGAAAGTTGGCGCGTTGCACGGTGACCCGTAGGCTCGGGGCAACGCCATGAGCCGCGGCCGCGCGGATGCCCTCGCAGACATTGTCCAGGGCATCGAGACCGCGAATTGCCTGATAGGTTTCCCGATCGGTGCCGTCCAGTGACACGGTGATGGCTTGGAATAGGGCGCCGGCGCGCCGAGCGTGTTTCGCCAGGGATAAGCCGGATGTCAGCAGCCAGAGTTTCAGCCCACTCTCGCGCAGCAGTTCTGCGATGGGTACCCACTCCGGATTGAGCAGGGGTTCGCCGCCCGAGAGCAGCGCAACTTCGGTCCCCAGACGCTTAAGGCTTGGCGCCAGCCGCCTGACGGCGTTGAGGCTCATGTCGGCGCGGCCGTGGCGCCAGTAATCGCATGTGACGCAGCGCGAGTTGCAGCGCTCGGTCAAATATAGCGTCACCAACGGCAAGCGACGCAGGCGCGAATCTCCGTGCGGATCGATGAAGGCTTGTGCGGACAATCTACCCTCCAGTTCGATTCGCGCAGCCAAAAGTACCTTCGTAAGTACCACTGCGCGGACGTTTGGTTGGGATGCACTGCGATAATTTACGGATCGTCCCATGTCCCGAAAGGCGTTCTAATCATAAAAAACCAATGAATAGGTGGCTTCAACCCTTTGATTTCGCTAAGCTCCGCGCAGTATGACCAGCACCCCAGACAGCCTTAGAGTCGACAAGGTCCACGTGTGGCGAGGTGATCGCCATGTGCTGCAAGGCGTCAGCATCGAAGTGCACCCCCGCGAGCTGCTGCACGTTTCCGGCCCCAACGGCACGGGAAAGACCACACTGTTGCGGGTCATCAGTGGCTTGCTGCGGCCGGAACAGGGTTCTGTCACCTGGCGCGGGCAATCCATCGTGCAACAGCGTATCGAATACCAAGCGGTGCTAGCCTACGCCGCCCATGAGCCCGCACTCAAGGGCGATCTGACGGCACTGGAAAACCTGCATTTTTCCGTGGGGTTGAAGCGCCGTACCACGGCCGCCGAGCTGCGCGCCGCCCTCGATCGCGCGGGTGTCGCCGCCTGCGCCGAATTGCCGGCCCGCGTATTGTCCGCCGGTCAGCGCCGCCGGGTGAGCTTGGCGCGGGTATTGGCCATGCACGCTTCCGTGTGGCTGCTCGATGAGCCCTATGCCAATTTGGACGCAACGGGTTCGGAGTTGGTGTCGGAACTGCTGCAGGCGCATGTGGAGCAGGGTGGCTTGGCTCTCGTGGTCGCACATCGCGATCTGGCGCTGCGCTGCGAAGTGCGGCGCTTGGAGCTCAATTCGTGACCGTGGGCGCCTGGGAGGCGTTTTTCCTGGTCGTGCACCGTGAACTGTGTCTGAGTTTCCGGCGGCCCGAGCAACTATTCCAGCCGCTGGTGTTCTTCCTCATCGTCACCACACTGTTCCCGCTCGGATTGAGCCTGCAATTGTCGGCCCTGCGAGATATCGCTCCCGGTGTGCTTTGGGTGGCGGCGCTGCTATCGTCGTTGCTGTCGCTGGATTCTTTATTCAAGAGCGACGCCGATGACGGCACTTTGGAGCAACTTGCCTTGAGCGGGCAGGGTCTGACCCTCATCGTGGTGGCAAAAACCTGTGCGCATTGGCTGGTCACCGGGCTGGCCCTGGTCATCGTTTCGCCCATTGTGGGCATTGCGCTGAGTATTCCCACGAACGCATTTGCGACAATGATGCTGAGTTTGGCCTTGGGCACGCTCACCTTGAGTTGGCTCGGGGCCATTGGCGCGGGCCTGACAATCGGTCTGCGCCGCGGCAATGTGCTGCTCTCATTGATCGTTCTGCCGCTGGCGACGCCGCTATTGATTTTTGGCGCCGCAGCGACAGATCGTGCGATTTCGGAAACGAGCACGGCGGGAGCCGTGTATTTTTTAGCGGCTTTGTGCGTGTTCACTTGCACCTTGGCGCCTTGGGCCGCAACGGCGGCATTGCGCATCACGCTGGAATAACGGTTGAGCACTCATGTGGACTTGGTTCTATAAACTTGCCTCCCCGCCCTATGTCTATGGGGTAGCGGCTGCCTTCGTGCCGTGGCTCTTGGGTTTTGCCGCGCTGGCCATCGGTTACGGGCTGGTTGCCGGTTTGGGTATTGCGCCTGCCGACTATCAGCAGGGAGAAGCGTTTCGCATGATTTATGTGCATGTGCCGGGCGCATTGCTGTCCTTGACCGTGTACACCGTCATGGCGGTGGCCAGCGGCATCGCACTCATTTGGCGCATCAAAGTGGGTCATGCCGTCGCCGCAGCCTCCGCGCCCATCGGTGCTTCGTTCGCCATTTTGGCGCTCATTACCGGATCGCTGTGGGGCAAGCCCATGTGGGGCACCTACTGGGCCTGGGACCCACGCCTGACCTCGGAACTCATCTTGTTGTTTCTGTATGTGGGCGTAATGTCGCTGCGCTCGGCATTCGAGGACCCGCTGCGCGGCGATCGCGCCGCGGCGTTGCTGGCCGTGGTCGGCGTGGTGAACGTGCCCATCGTGCATTTCTCCGTCGTTTGGTGGAACTCGCTGCATCAGGGCGCAACGATTGTTAAACTAGGCGCACCCTCGATGCCGGGCAGCATGCTCTGGCCACTGTTGTCGATGTGGCTGGGATTCATGCTGTTTTTCGGCGCAGTGCTGTGTATGCGCCTGCAAGCTGAAGTGCTCAATCGGGAGCGACAGGCGAGCTGGGTGCGGGAGGCAATCAAATGACGAGCGATTTTTGGTCCATGGGCGGCTACGCGCGCTATGTATGGCCGTGTTATGGAATTGCAGGCGCGGTGCTGGCCTGGAACCTCTGGGCGGCAGGCCGCTATCTCGGCGCGGCGAAGGTTCGAGCGGCCCGGGCGCTGGCGATGGCCTCGAGTGAAGCGCGATGACGCCGCGGCGTAAACGCTTGTTCGTCGTGCTCGGGATCCTGGGCGGCGTTGCCGCATCGGTGTCCCTTGCCGTCATGGCGTCACGCGAAAACATCATGTTCTATTTCGATCCCAGCCAGGTTGTCGAGGGCAAGGCGCCGCTCGCCAAGCGCTTTCGCATCGGCGGCATGGTGGTGAAAGGCAGCGTGGAGCGCACTCCCGGCGATCTTCAGGTTCGCTTCGTGCTGACCGATTTCGCGCATCAAGTGCCGGTGGAATACACCGGCGTGCTGCCCGACTTGTTTCGCGAGGGCCAGGGCATCATCGCGCACGGCACGATGAATGCCGGCGGCGCCTTCGTCGCTGACGAGGTGCTGGCCAAGCATGACGAGAAATACATGCCCCCGGAAGTCGCCGCCTCGCTGAAAAATAAGCAGGCGGCAAGTGCCGCACCCCGTGGGCCGACCACCTAGAACACGAGAAAAATTGCCATGGCAGCTGAACTAGGAATATTCGCGCTCATTCTGGCTTTCGTGCTGAGCGTGTCGCAGGCGTTCTTTGGGCTGATGGGTGCGTGGCGCGGCAAGCCGATTTGGATGGGGGTGGCGCGGCCGGCGGTGACCGGGCAGTTCGTCTTCGTCGTCATGGCATTTTCCTGCCTCGTCTATTGCTTCGTGAACAATGATTTCTCGGTGCTGTATGTGGCACGCAATTCGAACTCGCAATTGCCGCTGTTCTACAAGGTTGCCGCGCTGTGGGGCGCGCACGAGGGCTCGCTGCTGCTGTGGATCTTGATTCTGTCGATCTGGAGCGTCGCCGTGGCGGCCTTCAGCCGCGCGCTGCCGTTGAGTTTTTCCAGCCGCGTACTCGGTGTGATGGGCCTGATCAGCTCAGGATTCATGCTATTTACGCTGTGGACGTCGAGTCCCTTCCTGCGCCTGATTCCCGCCGCCGAGGACGGCGCGGATTTGAACCC
>DATHFB010000102.1:0-4035 GCA_035318305.1 Steroidobacteraceae bacterium
CTATGAACAAGTCGGAAATACGGTGGCGCTGTTTGCCGATGTCGGTATCGATCGGGTTACGGCGGTCATGACCATTCCGATGACCTGGTTCCAAAGCTTGAATCCGCTGCTGGTCATCGTCATGACACCTATGCTGCTGGCACATTGGCGCCGGCGTGCTCGAGCGGGATCGACCGGATCTTCGATGCGAAAGATGGCGCTGGGCGCGCTGATTGTCGCCGCGGCGTATCTGCTGCTCGCGGTGGTGGCGTTCTCGGCCGGCGAGGGCCGCGCGAGCTGGCTGTGGCTGGCGGTGTTCTTCGCCGTATTTACCTTGGGCGAACTGTATATTTTACCGACGGGCCTCGGGCTGTTTGCGCGCCTGGCGCCCGCGGGCTTCGGCGCCACGACCGTGGCCGCCTGGTTTTGCACCATATTTACCGGAAGTTTTTTGGCGGGCGCCGTCGGCACATTGTGGGCGGGCCGCAGCCACGCCCAGTTTTTTGCCATCTTGACCGCCATCTCGGCGTTCGCCGCCGCCATGCTGTTCGCGCTCGATCGTGCCGCGCGGCGAATCGAGGCCGAGCGGGCCGCCGAGATCATCTCTTTGAACGCAATTCAACCGGAGCTTCTTGCATGAAAACTTCAGCCTTGGCATTGGGGATGTTCCTGTGCGCGGCAGCCGCATTCGCCGCGCCGCCTTCGGGGTTCGAGGGCCGCGTCGAAGCGCTGCGAAAACAGATCGGCGTTCCCGGCATGGCCATCGCCATTGTCGAGAATGACAAAGTCACGCTGGCCAAAGGATTCGGCGTCAAGCGTCTCGGTGCGCCCGAGCCGGTGGATGCCGATACGATTTTCCCGACGGGTTCCACGGGCAAGGCGTTCACCGTGGCCGCGCTCGGCATCCTCGTGGATCAGGGCAAGATCAGCTGGGACGACAAGGTCATCGATCACCTGCCCGGTTTTCAAATGTACGACCCCTGGGTGACGCGCGAAATGACCATTCGCGATTTGCTCGTACACCGCAGCGGCTTGGGGTTGGGCGCGGGCGACTTGCTGTTCGTGCCGCGCACGAATTTGAGCCGCGCGGAATCGGTGCGGCGGCTGCGCTACATCAAGCCCGCGACCAGCTTTCGCAGTGCCTATGCCTACGACAACATCCTGTACATGGTCGCAGGGCAGATGATCGAAGATGTCACCGGCGAAACCTGGGAGAAATTCACCGCGAACCATGTGCTGAAGGCGGCCGGCATGCTGCATTCCACCACGGATGACGATGCACACTTCGCCAATCCGGATCGCGCTCAGCCGCACGCACGCATGAACGGCGGGCTGCGCGGAGTCGGCGATCAATCGGTTCTCAATGAGCGCGACAATCTTGGCGCCAACGCATCCCCCGCCGGCGGGCTGGCCATCAGTGCCAACGACTTCGCCCGATGGCTCATGCTTCAACTGGACGCCGGCGCGCTGCCGAACAATGGCGGCCGGCTGTTCAGCCAGGCGGCGCACGACCAAATGTGGACGCCGCTGGTCCTGCAGCCGGTCGGGCCGCGAACGGGCGTGATGGCGCCGACTCAGCCCATGTTCAACACCTATGCGCTCGGCTGGGACGTGCGGGACTATCGCGGCGCCAAGATCGTCTGGCATGGCGGCGCGGTATTCGGATTTTTGACAGCGGTGGTGTTGATTCCGGAGAAGCACGTCGGATTCTCGATCGAGATCAACAGCGAGGATGGCGCGATCATCATCGGATTGATGTACGAGCTGCTCGATCACTATCTCGGCCTGCCCAAGGACACGTGGCCGGAGAAAGTCGTCGCCGAGAGGCAGAAGCGCGTGCAGGAGGCGTTGAAGGCCTACCAATCAACCACCGCGCAGCCGGCGAAAATCGGACCCTCGCTGCCGCTGGAACGCTATGTTGGGACCTATGCCGACCCCTGGTACGGCAACATTGAAATCGGACAAGCCAACGGCGCACTCACCATCGATTTCAAATCGACGCCGCGCATGGGTGGTGCGCTGGAGCATTGGCAGTACGACAGCTTCGTGACGCGATTCGAGGATAAGACCATTGAGCCGGCCTACGTGACGTTCGGTTTGAACGCGGACGGCCAGGTCGAGCACGTCACCTTGAAGGCGGTATCGCCGCTCGCCGATTTCAGCTACGACTATCAAGACCTCTCATTCTCGCCGATGGCACCGAGGGCCAAATGACGCACACGCCGGGATGATCGATTCACCGGCGGCTGACATTTGCATGACGGACCTCTGGGTTAACTTTCTCAACTAATTTCGATAGTTAAGGCGATTTCGTCGGAAATGGCCTACAGCCAAATCGGAAATAGATGAAAGGAGAGTATTCTCATATTCTCCCCACGATGCATTTTCACGCATTACGATGGCCGTTCCTTGTGCCGTCGTCAACCCAAACTCGAGCATGCAACCCATGTTAAACCGGAATATCAGTTCCCCTGCGCAATTGAGCAATGAGCGATCGATGCTCGAGCGCCGGTATGCCAGTGTGCGCGCGGCCAGTGCGGTTCTCGCCGCGCCTCTGTCGGACGCGGACGCGACGGTGCAGTCGATGCCGGATGCGAGCCCCGCGAAATGGCATTTGGCGCACACGAGTTGGTTCTTCGAGGCGATGGTGCTGGCGCCGAATGCCTCAGGCTATCAGCTGTTCGACGATCGGTTTAATTTTCTATTCAATTCCTACTATGAATCGGTCGGCGCGCGCCAACCAAGGCCGCTGCGCGGTATGCTCACGCGGCCGACGCTCGCAGACATCTTGCGGTATCGGGAGCACGTCGACTCGGCGATGACGAAGCTCTTCAAACAAGACGTATCGGAAGAAGTACTGAAAATCATCGAGCTGGGCTGTCACCACGAACAGCAGCATCAAGAACTTCTGTTGACCGATATCCTGCATCTGTTCGCGCAGAATCCGCTGCGTCCCGCCTACAAAGAATCCGTTCCACTGCCGGTCGAGTCAAGAGAGAGGGCGGCGCCGAACTACAAGAGTTTCGCAGGCGGTCTGGTTGACATTGGACACGATGGATCCGGATTTGCTTTCGACAGCGAAGGACCGCGGCACTCGGTGCAGGTCGAGCCTCATCGTCTGGCCGACCGATTGGTCTCGAACCGCGAGTGGGTTGAATTCATGTCCGACGGCGGGTATCGCAACCCACTGCTGTGGCTGTCCGATGGCTGGACCAAAGTGCGCGAAGAAGGATGGAGCGCGCCGCTGTACTGGGAGGCGCGCGCGAGCGAGTTCTGGACCATGACGTTGCGCGGCGCTCAGCCCATTGATCTCGACGCGCCGGTAACCCATGTGAGCTATTTCGAGGCGGATGCGTTTGCGAGCTGGGCGGGCCGGCGCTTGCCGACAGAAGCTGAATGGGAGGTCGCCGCGCACGCGCTGCCGGCGAGCGGCAACTTCGTCGAGTCCGGCCGCCTGCGGCCGAGGCCGGCGCCGGGGGCCACGGGCGAATTGCGACAGATGTTTGGAGACGTCTGGGAATGGACGCGCAGCGCCTTCATGCCCTATCCGCGCTTTCGTCCGATGCAAGGAGCGTTGGGAGAGTACAACGGCAAGTTCATGTCCGGGCAGTTCGTCTTGCGCGGCGGCTCCTGTGTCACGCCCGGCGATCACGTGCGCGCTACTTACAGAAATTTCTTTGCGCCCCACGCGCGGTGGCAGTTCTCGGGATTGCGACTGGCGGAGGACGCATGATGCTTGCTACCGATTATCGGGTATCGCAGCCGGAATTATTCCGCCAGGACGTCATCGCAGGGCTTTCCATGCGCCGCAAGACCTTGTCCTGCCGTTGGTTGTACGACGAACGCGGGTCGGAACTCTTCGAACAAATCACGCAGTTGGAAGAGTACTATCCGACGCGCGTGGAGACCGCGATCCTGCGTGAAAACGCGGCCGAAATGGCCGCATTCATCGGCAAGGGCGCCACGCTGATCGAATACGGTGCAGGAGCCGGGGTCAAGACGGAAATAGTGATCGCGGCGCTCGAGGCGCCGCGGCTTTACGTTCCGGTCGATATT
>DATHFB010000103.1:0-7210 GCA_035318305.1 Steroidobacteraceae bacterium
GTCGGTGGCATTGCCGCTCAAGCAAAACAGTCCCGCCGAACTGGAAATCTTCACCACCCCGTGAAACGACTGAGCCTCGAGTTTCATCAGCACATCCCGCAGCACCTCGAGCCGGCTGCGATCAAAAGCGATTTCGCCATAAGGCACCGGTTCAATCCGCGGCGGGATGGCGGAACCTGAGGTACTGGCCGCCGAGGGCGATTGGCCGGTGTTCGCCGTCGCCAGCGCGGTTGTAAGATCTTTCACCGCGGCATTCAGATCGACCCGCGCATGCTGCAATTCGGCATTGGCGGATTGCAATCCGGCGATCTCGGCATGCGCGCGCGCCAGTTCATTGCGCGAGGCCAACCAGCTCGCCGCGAACGCGACGGCCGCAACGAAGACCGCCAGTACCGCAGTCGCCCAGGGCCATACGGGTTTCGGCGGCACGGGCGGCGGCGCAATGGGATCGGGACCCTGCACCGGCATGGCATTGCGAATATCGCTGATGATGCGTGTCGAGAAGCTATCGAGGCTGGCGACGATGAAGCGGCGGATGTCCACTGCTTGGTCTTTCACCGCCGACTCGAGCCGGCGTCCCCAATCAACGGCGCCGCCGCCCGCGCTGATTCGGGGTGAGGGCCTTTCGACGGCAATGCCGGATTCCAGTTCCACCGGCTGCAACGCGGGCTCCGCCATATCGCGGCGATCCGGCAACAAATGCAGCTCGTACAATACTTTTGAGACATCGACGGGCCGGACTTGCTTCGGCAACACGCCCATCGCGCCGAGGGCGCGTGCCTGACCGACGTACAGTTCGCCCTCTTGCGAGGTGTACATCATGATCGGGATCATGGCAGTCTGGGGATTCCCCTTGATCGCCTTCACCGCCTGCAGGCCATCCATCCCCGGCATGAGATGGTCCATGAAAATCGCATCGGGACGATTGGTTTTTAGGTATTCAATCGCCTGCTCGGCCGACTCGGCCATGTCGACCTCGATGTCGTACTTCTCGAGCATGCGGCTCAATATGACGCGAGCTGACTTGGAGTCGTCGACCACCAATGCGCTTTTGCGGGCCATGGGATTAGTGTAGCGCAGTCCTCTAAAGCGCTGGTCACCGCCCCATCGCCGTCATGCCCGTCGCGTATCCGCGACGCGCGACCGTGCGTCTTCGGCCTCAAGGCTTGCGCTTGGGCGTTGGGCTGCAGGCGGACCCGCGCAAACTTACGCGGGATCCGCGCTCTGCGATTCCTTGTTCTGGGAAATCCAGGTCAACGCGGATTCAACGTCGGCGAGCTCACTGGCCGTGAATCCTTCGATTCTCACACCCGTGGCCTCCGCCTTCTTCTTGGCGAGTTCGGCGGCCGCAACGGTATGTACCCACACCAAACCGCGGCGCACCTTGGCCGTGAATTTTTGCTGCTTTTCTTCGGTCATTACCCACTCCTTAAAATTAGCTACCGCAGTCTACGGTGCCGCGATGGCGCGGTCCATCCGAGCACTGTAGTTGTTGAGAGCGCGGGAGACCACCCCTATGTATTGATTGGCCTCATCCCAACGCCGCTCCTCGATCGCCTCGCGAATTCCCGGCAAAGTCTTGACACCGTACCCGGTATGCAGCCCCGGCGCATAGATCATGTGCTGGTACCACTCGCGACCGGGCAAACCCTGCGAATCCGTCAAATTTTGCTCCAGAATCGTGAGGCTCGAATTCACGCGCTCGCGCTCGGCGCTGCCGGCCGCGTCACCGGCCGCATCGAGGCGCGCATATTCCTGGTCGAATGCCTTGGCGCTTTGTTCCAGTTTGGCCACGGCATTGTCGAGTTCGGCGAAATTGAGGTACGGCACGTCGGCGACGCGCGACGGCGGCGAACGCGGATAGTCGGGATTGGCCGTCAGCTTGTAGGACTCATCATCCTGGAGCTTGGCAAGTTCCCGGGTCTTGCTGCGCATGCCGTCGGCAAGTTTGTGCAGCTCCTCATCGTATCCTGCGATCGAAGCCGCAAAATCGCTTTCGTGCACCGGAATCAGTTGCGCCTGCGAGGCTCGCAGCATGATCCTGCCCGCCACCTTGGCCAGCGCAACTCCATACTCGAAGGTCGGGTCGACAAAACGGCGATAGTGATCGAATGAATCATAGGCCGAGTGGTAGACACCGTACTGCGATTCGCCTTCGAACCCAAGATTGACGGAGTTGATGCCCAAATGTTGCAAGAAAGGCGTGTAGTCCGAACCTGATCCCAACGCGCCGAGCACCAAATCTCCGTTCGCACCGGCTCGCGCCGCGCTATCGCCGGAACCCGCGGAGTCGTAAGCCGAGACTCGCCGGTGCGCCAGCGCCCGCATGAGTACGCTGGCGCCGGTTTCCGGATCCTTCACATCGCGCGCCACTTCGCTCAAGAAATGCTGCAAGGCGTGGCTGCCTTCCGCCTGCAAAAAGCCCCGGCCATTGGTGTCGGAATTGACATACATCACGGCCTTGACCTTGAGTTCCGCGGCATGTTGTTCGGCCCATTCGGTGGAGCCCAGCAGCCCCGGCTCTTCGCCGTCCCAGCTCGAGTAAACCAGTGTGCGGCGCGGACGCCAGCCTTCCTTCAGCAATTTGCCGATCGATTTGGCTTCGGCCATGAGCGCCACCTGACCCGCCAGAGGATCCATGGCGCCGAACACCCATCCATCATGATGGTTGCCGCGAATGATCCATCGGTCAGGCTCATCGCTGCCTTTGATCTTCGCGACCACATCGTAAATCGGCTTCTGATTCCAATCCGACAGCACCTTCATATGCACCTGGGCCGGCCCCGGGCCTATGTGGTAGGTCAGCGGCAATCCGCCGCGCCACGCGGCCGGCGCGACGCGGCCGCCCAACGCTGCGAGCAAGGGCTCGGCATCCGCATAGGAAATGGGCAGCACCGGAATTTTCAACAAGGTCTTGGCATCTTTGAGCGCGAGGCGCTTGGCGCCGGGTACCGCCCCCACGCCGGGAGTCAGCGGATCGCCGCTATACAGGGTCAGGTCCTGCACCGAGCCGCGCTGTACGGCATCGCGCGGGCGAAAGCCGCCTTTCGGATAGGTATCGCCTGCACCGTAACCATCATCGCGTGGGTCGGAGTATATGAGGCAGCCCACCGCGCCATGCTCGTAGGCCAGCTTGGGCTTGAGGCCGCGCCAACCGCCGCCGTATCGCGTCAGCGCTATTTTGCCCTTGACGCTGATTCCCGCGCGCTCCAGTTCCTTGTAATCATCCGGCATGCCTTGATTCACGTAGATCAGTTCCGCGGTGACATCGCCGTCGGCGCCGTACACATTGTAAGGCGGCAGCTCATCCTTCGTTTGCGACGACGTGCTGTCGCCCTCGATGGGCGGCTCGCTCAATAGCGCCTTGAAATGCGTGGGAGCGACGAGTTCCACGGATACCTCGCGGGGCGTCGGGTACAGCACCGAAAATGTTTCGATCGAGGCATCCCAGCCCCACTCGCGAAACTTCGCGAGTTGAAACTCCGCATTGGCCTTGTCATGCGCCGAGCCCACATGGTTCGGCGCGGAAGACATCTGCTGCATCCAGGTGCGCAGGTCCGCCGCCGACAGGTCGGCATCGAAACGCTGTTCCAAGCGCATTTCGGCGGCCGCGGCGGCGCTTGAAAACCCCTCGAGATCGTTCGCACCCCCGGGCGCATCGGCCGTAACCACCCGGGCAACACTCAAGGCCGCCATGGCGGCGATGAGCGCGCTCGAGACCCGCGGAATCGTAAATGACAATTGACTCTCCTATTCGCGGATGCCGGTGCCGCGGTTCAACAGGGTTACCGCCAGTGCAAACATCACGGCGGCGGCGGAAATCATGATGGCATAGGCCAAACGCAAATCAACGTCCGTGGTGCCGAGAAACCCGAATCGAAATGCGCTCACCATGTACAAGATCGGATTGGCATGCGAGGCCGCATGCGCCCAGTTCGGCAGCATGGTGACCGAATAAAACACGCCCCCCAAATAAGTCAGCGGCGTCAGCACAAAGGTCGGGAACCAGGAAATTTGGTCGAAATTCTTGGCGAACAGGGCATTGATGAATCCGCCCAGCGAGAAGATGAAACTCGTCAGGAATGCCGCCGTGACGATGGCCGGCACGTGCGTAACGGACAGATGCGTAAAGAACAGCGAAATGATGGTCACCACGGATCCGACCAGCACGCCGCGCAGCACACCGCCCATGGTGTAGCCGGCGACGATGAGCCAGTTCGGCAGCGGCGACACCAGCAGCTCCTCGATGTGCTTGCCGAATTTCGCACCGAAGAAGGACGACACCACGTTGCCATAAGAGGTCTGGATCACATTCATCATGATGATGCCGGGGGCCATGAACTGCATGTATTCGTAGCCGCCGACCTGGCCGACGCGCCTGCCGATCAAGCTGCCGAAAATGACGAAGTACAGCGTGGCGGTTACCGCGGGCGGTACGATGGTCTGCCCCCAGATGCGCACGATGCGGCTGAATTCCCGGATGATGATGGTCTTGAAACCGATCCAATCGGTTGCCGCGCGCGATTCGGACATCAGGAGGCCTTTGCGGCGGCGGTCTTGACGCTGCCGTCGACCAAGCGGATGAACAATTCCTCGAGTCGATTGACCTTGTTGCGCATGCTGTTGACGGCTATTCCTTGCGCCGAGAGCTGCGCAAAAATGTCGTTCAAGCTTTGCGTTTTCGACATCTCGATTTCCAAGGTGTGATCGTCCGAGAGCACGGCCGTGAATCCGTCGAGATGCGGCGCCACGCTGCGCGAATCGCGCAAGTTGAACACGAACACCTCGGTCTGCAGCTTGCGCAGCACATTCACCATGCTGTCGCGCTCGATGATGTTGCCGCCCTCGATGATGGCGATATTGCGGCACAGATTCTCGGCTTCTTCGAGATAGTGGGTGGTCAGAATGATGGTCGTGCCCTGCTCGTTGATGTTGCGCAAGAATTCCCACATCGAGCGGCGGATTTCGATGTCGACGCCCGCGGTGGGCTCGTCCAAGATCAACAGGCGCGGCTCGTGCATCAGCGCGCGTGCAATCATGAGCCGGCGCTTCATGCCGCCGGACAATGCGCGTGCAATCGAATTGCGCCGGTCCCAGAGCTGCAGCTGCTTGAGATATTTTTCCGCGCGCTGTTTGGCGAGCGGCCGGGGTATGCCGTAGAACCCCGCTTGATTCACCACGATGGTGAACGGCGTCTCGAACATGTTGAAATTGATTTCCTGCGGCACCAAACCGATGCAGGATTTGGCTGCTTCCAACTCCTTGTCGATGTCATGTCCGAACACCTCGACCACACCGCTGGTTTTGTTGACCAGCGACGTGGTGATGCCGATGGCGGTGGTCTTGCCGGCGCCGTTGGGCCCCAAGAGTGCAAAAAAATCGCCCTCATCGACCTCGAGGTCGATTGCCTTGAGCGCTTTGATGCCGTTTTTGTATACCTTGGTGAGTTGTCGGAGGACTAGGGCATGCATAGGAGCCGCGTAGACTAAACCTCGCGAGGCTCGCTTGGCAATTGAACCGCGGCGGCAAGCTGCAGCCCGGACAGCTGAACGCGGCGCAGTGCGGCAGGGTCGGGCCGCGCCGCCGCCTTGATCAAGGCGCTCCAGTAGGCATGGCATTTGCTCCATCGCGGGGTGAGATTGGGCGCTTCACTCGCGGCCAGCGCCGGCAAGGCGTCGACCGAAACGCGCCGAAAGGCATCCGCCGTGTGGGCGTGCATGCCCATCTGCAGATGGGCGGCGAGGCCTGCGCTCGATGCAAGGTGCCAGGTGTAGAAGAGCGCCAGCCGTACGAAATCGACGGTGTCTTGATCGACATTGGGCGCGTCGGCGATCCGCCAGGCCCCGGTGGTCTGCAGGCGGCTGCTCCAATGAGCGTCGTCCTGAAAGCGCAGGTCGAACAATGCGTAGGGACAATCCGCCGCCGCCGTCCGCTGCGCGGGCGATAGAGGCGCGACCTGCGCCGCCAATCCGGGCGCGATGAGTCCCTCGCCGGCCAAATCGAGGAAGCGGCGGTTCAGGCCGTGCATCGAGCCGCGATGTTCGGCCGACAAGTGAGGCTGCTGCGCCCAATCGCCGATAAATGTGTGCTGCATGATCGCCTCCTTGCATTTCGCCATAAAGGCAGCGGAAAAATCGCGCAAAAACCTCTTGGCATGCAACCTAACTTTGTGATTAATTTCTGTCAAATTCTTTTCGACCCAAAAACACGTGAATTGCAACGGGGGCGTCCATGAGAGTGTCCGACGATCGCTATACGAGAGACCGGCAGAAATTCGATCTTGCGCTGCGGCTGATCCGCCACGAAGCCCGCACCTTTACCATTCGCCAATGGACCGGCTTGAGCGACGATCGAATACGCAAGCTGTACCGCAGTTATGTTTTGGAGAATGCGCCGCGCGCGGTGCGCCATCGAGGCAAGTCGCCGCGCCAGGCAGCATTTTTCTTCCGCAACCCTGAGCTCAATTTTCAAGCGGCGCAGCTCGCCAGCCTGTTTGTCATGTACGGACTGGTCCACGGCAACGATCGCGGTGTCGAGCCGCGCTATCGCGTGGGATCGCTCGAATCGGGTGCGCTGCTGTGCCGCGCTTACGAGGCGTATCGGGAAATGCATGAGCCGGCCGGCATTTCGTTCGAGCATGCGTGGTTTTTATTGCTGGCTCTGGCGCGCCACGATGAAGTTGGGATTGCACGCTGCGCCGTATGCGGCGGCGTGCGCGTGCGGGACCTGCTGGCAAAGCACAGGCTCGATTGCGGCAATTGCGACGGCGCCATTGAGTGCGCCAAGGAGCCTGTCTGCTAGAATCTGCACGATGCAGCCAAGGAATATTCTGGCCGGCCCGTATCTGGACCGTGCCGCTCATTTGCGCAAGGATCCGGCGTGGTTCGCAAACGCTCTGGCTGATGAACGCAGCCGCGTCCTGCCCGTTTGGAATTCGCGCAATTTAATCGTCGAGGGTGAAGCGCCGAGCGCGGCGCTCCTCAAGCTATCCGCAATCCCCGAAGAGCGGCGCAACAGCACCGAGCTGATTCTTCTGGGGCGATTCCGCGATTCGGAAGTTTTTGCTTACGAATTCGAAGCGCTGGAGCCGCCGCAGCTCGAGGCCGGCACACGCTGGGAGGATTTGCGCCTGCTGGCCTCGATTTTGCCGGCCGAGGATGCGGGCCTCTTGGGATATGCGCGCGGCATGGTTTCGTGGCGTGCCAGGCAC
>DATHFB010000104.1:0-3760 GCA_035318305.1 Steroidobacteraceae bacterium
GTCATCAGCAGCGTCGCGACGACTTATTTCCAAATCCTCCAATTCCGCGATCGGCTTGACGTTGCACGCCAGAATCTCGTCAACGGTCAGAAAATTCTGCGCGGTCTGCAACTCCAGCAGACCGCCGGCATTGCAACTGCATTGGATGTGGCGCAACAGGAAACGACCGTCGCGCTTTTGGATGCGGCGATCCCGCCGCTGCAGCAGCAGTTTCGCCAGACTGTCAATGCGCTGGCTCTGCTGATCGGCAAGACGCCGGAATCGATCGACGTCGATACCGGAACGCTGAATTCCCTGAAGAGCCCCTTGGTCGTCGAGGGCTTGCCCTCGCAGCTGTTGTCGCGCCGCCCGGACGTGGCAGAATCGGAACAGCAGCTGATCTCGGCCAATGCCGACATCACCGTTGCGCGCGCGGCATTGTTCCCAAGTATTCAATTGACCGCGGGCGGCGGCTATGAGAGTTCAGCCCTGAGCTCGCTGATCAATCCGGCGAGCCGCGTTTGGTCGGTGTCCGCCGGTCTCACCCAACCGATATTTCACGGCGGCGCGCTTCGCGGTCAGGTGGCGTTCAGCAATGCGCTGTATGCCGAATTGTTGAGCTCTTACCACAAGACAGTTATTTCCGCGTTTGGCAATGTTGAAAACGCGTTGGTTGCGGCACGGCAAACCAAGGAGCAACAGATCAGGCAGCAAAAGGCGGTGGATACTGCGCAGCGGGCGTTTCGGTATGCCCAGATTCAGATGTCGGCGGGGACGGTCAATATATTGACCGTCCTCAACACTGAAAATGCTCTCTTCAGTGCGCAGGATGAATTGGTCCAGGTCCAATTCTTACATTTGCAATCGCTGGTGGATTTATTCACCGCGCTCGGCGGCGGATGGCAACAAGGGTGATGTAGATGACGCATTTTTCGACGTTCCAAAAACGCGCGCTGATCGGCGGCCTCGCTCTGGTCCTCCTGATCGTTGCGTGGCGCACGCTGATTTACAAGCCGGCCGATGCCGCCACGCGCACCTCGCCGCCCGCGATCGCCGTCGACACCGCCGCCGCGAATCACACTGACGTGCCGATCTATCTTCAAGGTCTTGGCACGGTACAAGCCTTTTACACCGTGACGGTGACCGCACGCGTCGACGGCGAGCTGCAGAAAGTCGGCTTCACCGAAGGACAAGAGGTCCACAAGGGAGACTTGCTCGCGCAAATCGATCCCCGCCCAAACCAGGCCGCCTACGAGCAGGCGGTGGCCACCAAGGCGAAGGATGCCGCGATGATGGAAAATGCCCAGCGCGATGTCGCCCGTTACGCCCTGCTGCAGCCCCAAGATCTGGCGAGCAAGCAGACCGTCGATACGGCGCGGGCGCTGCTCGATCAGCTCAAAGCTCAGGTTCAAGTCGATCAGGCAGTCATCGACAACGCCCGCACGCAGCTCGACTACACCCGCATCACATCGCCGATCAACGGCCGCACCGGCATTCGCTTGGTTGATCCGGGCAATATCGTGCATGCGGCAGGCACCACCGGAATTGTCGTGGTCACGCAGGTGCAGCCTATATCGGTCATCTTCACCTTGCCCTCGGAGAACTTGAGTGCCGTCGGCGCCGCGCTTGCCGCGGGGCCGGTCAAGGTCACGACGCTGTCCCGGGACGGAAAGACCGAACTCGACCAAGGCACGCTCACGCTGATCGACAACCAGATCGATCAAGCCACCGCAACTGCGAGGCTCAAGGCTACCTTCGCCAACACGCACAACACGCTATGGCCGGGACAGTATGTGAACGCGCGCGTGCTCGTGCGCACCGAACGCAACGCATTGACGCTGCCGACCGCGGCGGTGCAGCTCGGTCCGAATGGTCCTTTTACGTATGTCATCAAGAACGATTCCACGGTGGAAGTCCGTCCTTTGACGCTGGGTGACGAAAGCGGCGGCATGACCGTGATCAAGAGCGGCATCGCCTTGAACGAGCGCGTCGTCACCAGCAACCAATACCGGCTGCAGCCGGGAGTTCATGTGCGCGACAACGCCAGTGCGGCTGAACCCAACAAAGCGCCCGCCAAAGCATCATGAGCATCTCAGAACCGTTCGTCCGCAGACCGATTGCAACGTCGCTGTTGATGGGCGGCATTTTTCTGGTGGGACTGGTCGTATTTCCATTGTTGCCGGTGGCGCCTCTGCCGCAGGTGGACTTTCCGACCATCTCCGTGTCCGCCACACTTCCGGGCGCAAGTCCGGAAACCATGGCCTCGTCGGTCGCAACACCCCTGGAAACTCAGTTCGCGCAAATTTCCGGTCTGTCGCAGATGACCTCCACCAATGCGCTGGGCTCCACATCAATCACGCTGCAATTCGACCTGAATCGCAACATCGATGCAGCGGCGCAGGATGTGCAAACGGGAATTGACGCCGCCGGCGGCCAACTGCCCAAGAACCTGCCCTCGCCTCCCACCTATAAGAAGGTCAATCCGGCCGATTCGCCCATTCTTTTGCTCTCGGTGCACTCGGATGTTCTGCCGGTGACCACGGTGGACGACTACGCCGAGAATATCCTGGCGCAGCAGATATCGCAGATTCCCGGCGTCGCGCAGGTAAGCATCGGCGGCCAACAGAAGCCGGCCGTGCGCGTGCAAGTCGACCCCACGAAATTGGCGGCATTGGGTTTGCAGATGGAAGATGTTGCCAACGTGATCGTCGCGGCCACGGTCGACGCACCGAAAGGCTCGATCAACGGTCCGACGCGCAGCATGACGATCTACGACAACGATCAGCTGCTGAAAGCCGCTCCCTGGAATGATGTCGTCGTGGCCTACAAGAATGGCGCGGCGGTGCGCATCCGCGACATCGGCGTGGCGGTCGACGGCCCGGAAAACCGGCTCATCACCGCCTGGCAAAACGGCCGCAACGGCATTTTGCTGCTGATTTACAAGCAACCCGGCGCCAACGTCATCGAGGCCGTAGATCGTGTCCAGGCACTGTTGCCGCATGCGCTTGCCTCGGTGCCGCCCTCGATCAAGGTCGACACGGTCGCCAATCGAACCACCACCATCAAAGCATCGGTGGAGGACGTGGAGCGCACGCTGAGTATCACCATTGTGCTGGTTGTGCTGGTGATTTTTCTGTTCTTGCGCAATGCCTGGGCAACCATCATCCCCGGCGTCACCGTACCGCTCGCGCTGCTGGGCACCGTGGCGATGATGTATGTCCTTAACTTCAGCCTGGACAACTTGTCCTTGATGGCGCTGACCATCGCCGTGGGTTTCGTGGTCGACGATGCCATCGTCATGCTGGAGAACATCTACCGCCACATCGAGGAAGGCCTGACGCCGATGGAGGCGACCTTGAAGGGCGCCGGCGAAATCGGCTTCACGATTCTGTCCATCAGCATCTCCTTGGTTGCGGTGTTCATTCCGCTGCTGCTCATGGGCGGCATCATCGGCCGGCTGTTCCGCGAATTCGCGATCACCATGACGATGACCATCGTGGTTTCCGCCTTCGTCGCACTGACGCTCTCGCCCACCATGTGCGCCTTGTTCCTGCGGGATGAAAAGCATGCAAAGCATGGCAAAGCCTACATGGTGATCGAACACGGCTTCGACAAGCTGCTCGCCGGCTATACCCGGGGCCT
Organism: Steroidobacteraceae bacterium; assembly: GCA_035318305.1. Taxonomy (GTDB): domain Bacteria; phylum Pseudomonadota; class Gammaproteobacteria; order Steroidobacterales; family Steroidobacteraceae; genus Bog-1198. The sequence continues at coordinate 3,622 of DATHFB010000104.1, forward strand.
GGATTTCGTGCTGGATCACAAGCGTGCGACGCTCGTGACCTTCCTCATTACGCTCGCCGCGACCGTGATGCTGTACATCGAAATACCCAAGGGCTTCTTTCCGCAACAGGACACCGGCATCATTTCGGGATTGACCGAT
>DATHFB010000105.1:0-8901 GCA_035318305.1 Steroidobacteraceae bacterium
TGCCGCTTTTCGGCTCGTACATCGCCAGTTGGCGATCGGATGTGTTGAGGGGGAACGCCGACGCGGAGAGATGCGTGGAGCCTTGCCTGCAAAACGCGGGGTTTGCTGCCGCGCGAATCCGCGCGGTATACCAAACGCGGCCGGATCGATCCAGCATCGGATTATGCGCAACCGCCCGGCTATCCCAGATCCGCTCCTCGCCCCAATAGGGCGATGGCTGAATCACCGGATCGTCGTGGGTCGTCGGTGTATCGGCGTCGCGCACCGGGACCTTGAACGTGGTGGAGGTATTGTGCTGCGGATCGAGAATCGGAAAGTTGTCCGTGCTCAGCTCCGGCGCGCCGTATAACAACCCATTGGCATTGACGCTCGGATTGCGCCGATCGGTCCCCGACAAATCGTGCAAGTACGCCTTGGCGTCCGACCAGTCGCGCACCGTGGCGACGATGTTGCGCTCAATGCCGCTCGGACGCTTCGGCTGCGCTGCAGGCACTTCGCCCGCGGCGATACGATCGGTCCAATCCGCCAAATAGTGAATCGGAATCCCGGCAAGCGTGCCTTGCACGATGTTGATCATCTGGCCGCCGGCTTGGCCGGATTGCAGGCGCCGCAGCCACGCCTCCTCCGATGTCTTGGACGGCCCCAGCGACTTCGGAATCGTGCGCGTCGCCAAATTTCCCAGTTGATGGCAACCGACGCAGCCCATGTTTTTCATCCACATGAGATAGCCGTTGCGGCCGCCTGCGAGCGCCGCCACCTGTTCCTCCTCGGGAATTTTCATCATCGCGTACCAGTAGGCAGCCGGATAGGTTTTGGCGGCCGTGGCCGCGTCCGGCGCCGCGAGTGCAGTGAGGTTCAAAACACGGCCCGGAGTTGCCCCGGTCTTCGGCGAGTCCGCCAGGCCATAGCCGCGTACCCAGACGCGGTACTTCGCCTTGGGAAGATCCGGAATGAGATAGCGGCCCGCCTCGTCGGTGACGACGATTTTGGCGAAGCGTGTTTGGAAATCCTGCGTCTCGGCGATAACCCACACGCCGGCTTCCGCGCCGTTTGCGCTCTTGACGGCGCCGCGAATTTCATCGGCCGCCACGCCCGCATCACCGAACGCCGCACCCTCCCCCGTCAAGCATCCGGCGAGCGCAACCAGCGACGCGAAGATGCAATTTAGCTGCGGTGAATTCATGGTCCCTCCGATCCTTTATTTTACCTTCAGACGCACCACGGGAAAGTACAGCCCCACCGCCCGTCGCCGCCACCACAGGCCCTGGGATTTTTCCTCGCCGCCGGCAAAGGTGTAGTCGTAGAACTGTGCGCGAATATATTGCGGTGGCCGGTCAGCGAAAGGATTCTTTTCCAGCAAGGCCGTCACGGCGGGTTCGTTTTCGAGCAGCCGTTCGAGAAAACGCGGCAACCAATGGACATTCCGCGGGTCGTCGAGCGCGGCGAACCACATCTGCCAGTCCAGGCGCGGCTGGTGCGGGATGTTCCAGAGCGGGCGTCGCGCCAAATCGCCGGGTTTGTAGCGAAGTTCGTACTCGCGCCATTCGACGCCGTCTTGCGAGCCCTCGATGATGATTTCCTCGCGTTGTGTCGTCATGACGGCGAACAATCCGTAACTGCTCACCAGACGCATCGGCTCGATCAGTCGATCAATTTCGCGCATTGCCGCCGGCGGACTGCCGCCGAAACGCATATCCATCTGCACCAGGCTTGTGAACACCAGCAGCAGGCCCAATGCGCCGACGAGTCGCGACACGGTTTTTGACGCCTGCTGTTGCGCACGTGCCGCCAGAACCTTTGAGAGGCGTTGCGGCAGAACCTTCTGCAGAGCCGCATCGTCAAACAGCAGCAAGCACAGCAACATGGTCTGAAGATTGAACCAGTTGTAATTGCCGGTGAGCAGAATGCAGCTTTGCAACAGCAAGATTCCAAATGCAGCCAAGAAACGCAGCCGCCGCGGGCAGAAAATTAGAAACGGCAGCGCCAGCTCGACGACAAACAAGCCCGCGGTGGCGACTCTCAACACCGACGGCGTCAATTGCGCGGCGTACCAGGCCAGCGGCGTGGGCAGGGGCTGCGTGAAAAAATGATATTGCAGCGCCGACAGGTTCCACCAGTTCGGATCGGCGCTCAGCAGCTTGACCACGCCCGACATGAACATGAAGCGAAACAGCAACCAGCGCAGCAGCCAGATGCCCGGCACCCTGGCGAAACTCATCAGCAGGCCGAGGAATCCGGCCTCCAGCAGAAACGTGTCCCATTGGAAGGACATGAATGTCTGTCCGCCATACAGCAGCGAGAGATACAGCACGTACAGCAGAAACAAGCTTAAGCGCGGCAACACGTTGAAGATCAGGAGCAGCGAGAAACCCGCGCCGGCCCAGCACACCGCCTGAATCGCGAAATCGCCGGCGCTGATCCAGAACAGCATGGGCATCACAAAGAACCGCTCCGTGCCTGCCCGGCCGCCGACGGCCTCGACCAATTCTGCGAGTGGCAGGATGCCATGGCTGCCGATCAGTCCCAGGGCCTGCACGCCAAAGGACGTGAAGGCCGCGAGGTAGATCAGGCCGAACAGGCGTAGAAACAGGAACGACACGAGATCGTAGCGCGGCGGCCCGTAGTCCCTGCCCCACAGAAACAAGCTGATGCGATAGGAGGCCGCACGGTGCGCCGCGATGAAGGCATAAATCAGTTCCGAGATGGCCGCGAATCCGGGAAGCTTTCTATAAAGGGCAAGCCAGAATCCCTTGCCGCGCGCGTGGCTCAAGGTCAGGAAGCTTGCCTCCGCGGCACTCGCGCGGCGACCCTCGGCTGGAATGTATTGCACGGCGCGCTGAAAGTCCGCCGGCGGAATCTCAGGGTGGTGCGCGGCCGCTTCTTGATAGGGCCGGTAATGGACCGCATCGGCCGTGAGCTTCTGCCAATAACGCGCCCAGAAGACGCAAAACGCGCAATCGGCGTCGTACACCAGCAACGGCCGTGCATCATTAGGCGCATCGCTGGGTCGGGTGGAAGGACTGTCGCTTGCCTCTTGCACGTAGGGCGCCTCAAGCCCCTCGGCTTAGAAACAAATGATCGTAGCTGATGACGCGCGTCAAGCGATAGTGATCGGCAAGACTTCAAGCGTGGAAACCACGAGTTCACGTTTAACCTTTAAACTCGTCGTGCACTGGATCACCTCGCCGGGCCGCGACAAAAAAATCGCAAGCCCGCAAATGACCTTGGGAGAAAACGCCTCATGCGGTATCTGAAAATCAGCGCGGCTGCGCTGGCGGCCCTGGTGCTCGTCGGTCTGACGGCGGTAATCATTCAGGATCGGTGGAGCATGCCGCCGGCGCCGGACCGCGCGAGCCTGGTCGCTCAGGCGGCGCGCTACCATGCCCGCATCCAGCGCGACCATTACGGTGTGCCGCACATCAGCGGCCCCACCGATCCGGACGTGGCCTTTGGGCTGGGCTTCGCGCATTCCGAGGACGATTTCGCCACCATCCAGGGCGGGGCGTTGATCGCCCGCGGCCAACTGGCAAGTGTCGAGGGAGCCAAGGCGGCGGTGACGGACTACTTGGTACGGCTGCTGAAAGTGCGCGAGACCGTGGCGTCGCAGTACGACACCGTTCTGCCCGCCGATGCTCGCGCGGTGCTGCAGGCCTATGCCGATGGGGTCAACTATTTTGCCGCCCTGCACCCGGAGAACGTCGAGCCGGGCCTATTGCCCGTGACCGGCCAGGACCTGGCCGCCGGGTTCGTGTTCCGAACACCCTTCTTCTATGGTCTCGATCATGTGATCGGGAAAATCATGGCGCCGGTCCCGAAGGCGGCTCAGGTCGCAATGACCATGACCGGATCTTTGCCGATCGGCTCCAACGGCATCGCCGTGGCGGCGTCGAAGTCGGCGGACGGCGCTACTCGGTTATTGGTCAATTCCCACCAGCCCTACGTGGGGCCGGTGGCCTGGTACGAGGCGGTGCTCGATTCCGGCGAGGGCTGGCACGTGGCCGGCGGCTTCTTCCCGGGCTCGCCCTTCATGCTGCACGGACACAACGCCCACCTGGGCTGGGCCAACACCGTCAACGCGCCCAATGTGTCGACCGTCTATCGGCTGGACGTGAACCCCGCCAATCCGGACCAATACCGGCTGGACGGCGAGTGGAAGAACTTCGAGAAGGGTGATGCGGCCATTCGTGTGAAGATCTTCGGGCCGCTGATCTGGACGGTGCACCGCCCGTTTCTGTGGTCGGCACAGGGTCCGGTATTCAAGACCGATCACGGGGTGTTCGCGGTGCGTTACGCCGGCATGGGCGAGGCGCGCCAGTCGCTGCAGTACTATCGCCTCAACAAGGCGGCAAACCGCGACGAATGGTTGGCGGCCATGCGCCTGCAGGCCCTGCCCAGCATCAACTATATCTACGCCGACGAGAAGGGAAACATCGGCTACGTCTACAACGGCCAGTTCCCGGTCCGCGCTGAAGGAAGGGATTGGACGCAGGTCCAGCCCGGCGATCGGTCCGATCTGATCTGGCGCGGCTATCTCGCTTTCGATCGCGTGCCGCAGATCTGGAATCCCAAGTCTGGCTACGTATTCAACTCCAACAACACGCCGTTCGAGGCTACGGGAGTTGAGGACGCGTTGAAGTCCGCCGACTTCAGCCCCGCCATGGGCATCCAGACCGACATGACCAACAGGGCCTATCGCGCAGAGGAGACCTTCGGCGGCGACGCGGCCATCACCGCCGAGGCGTTCCGCGCGTACAAGTTCGACATCGCCTACAGCGGCCGCTCTGACATCGCCCGGGAAATCGCCGAGGTGCTCAAGGTCGATGCGGGGTCTGACAATGATTTGAGTGCTGCCCAAACGTTGCTCAAGGGCTGGGACCGGCGCACCAATATCGGCAGCCGGGCGGTGGCGCTGGCGGTGCTGATGCGCGCCGAAGCCGCTCACACGGACAGTCATCCCGACGTGTCGCCCATCGACGCCCTGCGCCACGCCATCAAGACCTTGAAGAGCCACTTCGGCCGCATCGATCCTGAGTGGGGCCAGGTCAACCGCATCCGCCGGGGCAACCTCGACCTGCCCATCGACGGCGGGCCGGACATTTATCGTGCCGTCTACGGCGTTGAGCAGAAGGACGGCACTCTGACCGCGTCAGCGGGAGACACGTTCATCATGTTCGTCACCTGGGACAAGACGGGCGTCCTATCCTCGGACAGCGTCAACCAGTTCGGCTCGGCCACCTTGGATTCGCATTCGCCCCACTACGCCGACCAAACGCCGCTGTTCGTGGCCATGAAAACCAAGCCGGTGCTGTTCACCCAAAGCCAGCTCGCCGGGAACGTCGAGGCCGATTACCATCCCGGCAAAAAATGAGCGGCTTGGTGCGAAAGTCATATCCCTAAAAATCATTGCGGCCAATCAAGTTGCGTCGCACCATTTATTGAGCACTTATATCATCTCTGGGCGCCGATTTAACAGTGCAAGGGCGCATACTGCCTTACATCGACAGCGTGGAAAGGGATACTTCCATGAATTACGCTTTACCAGGCTTACCCATCCGAATTCTGGTTGTAGACGACCACTCGCTGGTTCGCGAAGGTTTAGCTGTTCTTATCGATCGTGACATCGGCATGAAGATCGTCGGATCCGCCGCGACCGGCGAAGAAGCAATCCTTGCCGCGCGTCGCCTGCGGCCGGATGTGACCATCATGGATCTGGTGTTGCCGGCCCTCAACGGGATCGATGCCACGCGGCACATCATCAGCGAGTTTCCGTGGATCCGCATCATCGCGCTCTCCGCCTGTCACGGGCCGGAGCACGTCTATCGAGCGCTGCGAGCAGGTGCCCGCGGCTATGTCCTAAAGACGGCGGCAGGTGCTGAAATGCTTACCGCGATTAGGACAGTAGTCGCCGGTGAGCAATATGTCAGCCCTGACATTACGGCGTCGTTCGTTGGCGGAGTGCTGGCTTCGTCGATCCCGCCAAGCCCCTTTGACCGCCTGAGCGTGCGTGAGCGTGACGTGTTACGGCGCATCGTTGCAGGAGCGACGAGTTCCGACATTGCATACCAGCTTTCATTGTCCCGCAAAACCGTGGACACATACCGAGGCCGAATGATGGTGAAGCTCGGTGTTACGAGTCGGTCGGAGCTGATTCGCTGCGCTTTGGAATACGACCTGCCGGTTGCGTGACCTACTCCACATATCGACGCAACGATACCGTGCACAGCGTTCATGGCCGCCAGGTGTCGCGTTTTACCCTACATCATTACCCTATTGTTTCGTTAGGCTGCTTCTAGGCAATTCCTGCCAAAAGATCTTAGGGAGCAGGCAAATGCAAGACCCGCAGAGAGTTCTGGTCCTGGAGCATCGCGAAGCAGATCGCGGCGGCGCGGAACAACTGCTCTCAGACTACGAGCTCGACCGCAGTTGGCCGTGCGTCACATCGCCGCTCGAGCTGCATCGGATCGCCGCCGGCAATCGCTTGTCCAATGAACTCAGCGGCGCACGACCCGCACGTTCGCGTGACGATTTCCAGAACCAGGCATTGACGAGTCAATTTAAGGCGGGCAATTCTTGCCGCGTACTCGTGGTTGACGACGATGCTCTCGTGCGCGCACGGCTTTCCGCACTTCTCCACGCCTCCCAATACGAAGTCGAGGTAGCTACGACGGGCGAAGAAGCATTGCGCGCCTTGGAGTCGACGCATTGCGACATCGTGCTTACCGATTGGCAAATGCCCGACATGGATGGCCTGGCGCTATGCCGCCATATTCGACTCGGGAATCACCAGAACTACATCTACGTATTGATGCTGACTATTCGCGATACCGAGCACGACGCAATGATAGGACTCGCTGCAGGGGCGGATGACTATATCGTCAAGGGCGCCCCGATCAATAACCTTCTCGCACGCTTGGAGATCGGGCGACGCATTACGAATCGGAAATCACCCCTTCGTGTGAAACACCGAGGCGATCGAAGCCTTTCCTACACAGATCCCGTGACCGGAGCTCACAACCTGGGCTACCTGGTTGAGCATTTACCACGCGAATTCGCCCGGTCCCAGCGTTACGGCCGCGCGCTGGCGATTCTTCATTGCGACATCGATGGGTTTAGGGCCTTCAACGACCGTTTCGGCCGCGACGCGGGGGATGAGTTGTTACGGACCCTCTTCGCGTCCGCCGATGGCTGTCTACGAAAAGGCGACTGGCTTGCGCGGACCTCCGGCGCCGAATTCATGATTGTACTGCCGGAGACGACAGCGAGAGGGGCGCATTGCGCGGCGAACAAACTGCGCCGGCTGTTCGCACAGCATCCGACGTCCACTTCGGCCGAACCAAGCGATTTCACGGTGAGCATTGGCGTGACCGCGGTGGACAGGAACGATGCTCAGAGCACGCTGCAAGTCAATGCATTGCTGCGTCTCGCGGACCGGGGAACGAGCGCCGCTCAAGTTGGAGAGAAGCATGGGCTCAATTGACGTCGGCAATGGATTCGCCGCATCCCGTCTGGACTCCGCTTCATTGCTCGAGCATTCCAAGATATTTTCCGATGGCCCACGAGCGCCCGTCAGCGACGATGCAGACGATACCGCACAGGTTTTGAAATTAGACCTTCCTGTGGCGCCGATGGTCTTGATCGTGGACGACGATGAACTGGTGTTGGAGCGACTACAAGAACTGGTAGCGGCTGCCGGTTACCGCGTGCGCACAGCGGCCAATGGTGTCGAAGCACTGACTTCTCTCGTAGAGTCAGCGGCTTCGATCGTTGTCACCGATCTCAACATGCCGCAAATGGACGGCATCGACCTATGCCGTCGCATTCGCGCGCACCTGTGGCCTGGATATGTCTACGTCATCCTGCTCACTGTCCGCGACGAGGCGAAGAATGTACTGGCGGGCCTCGACGCCGGTGCCGACGATTATGTAAGTAAACGCACCTCTGCCGCGGAATTTACGGCGCGGCTGCGAATCGCAAAACGCGTTCTTGCGCTCGAATATTCGTTGAAGAGCGCCTTGGAAGGGAAGCGGCAGCTGGCGATGACCGACGCGTTGACGGGAGCCTTCAATCGGCGCTACTTCACGCGACACTTCGGCCGCGAGATGAAGCGTTCACAGCGCTTTGGCGGCGATGTTTCCCTGCTGCTGCTCGACATTGATCATTTTAAACGGGTCAACGATACCTATGGGCACGTCGCCGGGGATGTCGTGCTAAAAAAATTAACCAGGCAAATAGCCAAAAGTCTGCAGCGCGCGACCGACTGGTGTGCCCGCCTGGGTGGAGAGGAATTTGCGGTCGTGTTGGAGGGCACTAACCTGGCAGACGCCCACATTTGTGCTGAAAAAATCCGTCGCGCGATCGAAAATAGCGTCATCGATACCTCGGCGGGCCCCGCTCGCATCACAGTGAGCATTGGTATCAGCGCGCTCGGGGCAATCGCCGGCAGGAACGCGGCAACAGTTCAATCACTGCTCGAGCACGCGGATGCCAATCTTTACGCGAGCAAGGCCGGCGGCCGCAACCGTGTCACCGCGTCGAGTTCAAACGATGCCCCAATCGCACCACGCAATCAACGGCAAAGCCATGGCAATACGAAAGATTCAGTCAGTTCTGTTCGTTGACGACGACCCGGAAGTTTGCGAGGCCGTACAGGCGACACTAAGCTTGATCGCCGGCCTACGAGTGTATATCGCCGGCTCCGGCGAACAAGCGATCGATCTTGCGTACGAGTTGCGTCCCGATCTTGTGCTGATGGACGTGGTGATGCCCGGCCTCGACGGACCGTCCACCCTTAAACGCATGCGCGAGCGCGCCCCGATATCGGAGATTCCCGTCATTTTTCTGAGTGCCCATGTGCTTCCTACAACGGTCGCACACTTCCTCGAGTTGGGCGCGATTGGCGTT